>NZ_JAOWIG010000077.1:0-188623 GCF_030332245.1 Citrobacter sp. Cy070 | reverse complement strand
GACGTCAGTTTCCGCCGTATTTACGAATACGCCGGCGGTGACTGGCAGGAAGATAACGGTGTCTGGCACCAGAACGTTTTCGCCTACTACCTCTCCATTGCGTGCAACCACTGTGAAGACCCGGCCTGTACCAAGGTGTGTCCAAGCGGCGCGATGCACAAACGTGAAGATGGTTTTGTGGTCGTGGATGAAGATGTGTGCATTGGCTGTCGCTATTGCCACATGGCCTGCCCGTATGGCGCGCCGCAATACAATGCCGCCAAAGGACACATGACCAAGTGCGATGGCTGTCATGAACGCGTTGCTGAGGGTAAGAAACCCATCTGTGTCGAATCCTGCCCGCTGCGTGCGCTGGACTTCGGCCCGATAGAGGAACTGCGTAAAAAACACGGCACCCTGGCCGCGGTAGCGCCGCTCCCTGGTGCGCACTTTACCAAACCGAGCATCGTCATCAAACCAAATGCCAATAGCCGCCCGACCGGGGATACCACGGGTTATCTGGCTAATCCGAAGGAGGTGTAAGATGGGAAGTGGATGGCATGAATGGCCGCTGATGATCTTCACTGTTTTCGGGCAGTGTGTTGTGGGTGGCTTTATCGTTCTGGCTCTGGCGCTGATGAAAGGGGACTTACGCCCTGATTCACAACAGCGTGTGATTGCCTGCATGTTTGGCCTGTGGGTATTGATGGGCATCGGTTTTATTGCTTCCATGCTTCATCTGGGCTCACCGATGCGGGCGTTTAACTCCCTCAACCGTGTCGGTTCTTCCGCGCTAAGTAACGAAATCGCCAGCGGCTCGATCTTCTTTGCCGTTGGTGGTATTGGCTGGTTACTGGCGGTGTTGAAAAAAATGTCACCAGCATTACGCAATCTGTGGTTAGTTCTCACCATGGTGCTGGGCGTAGTTTTTGTCTGGATGATGGTGCGCGTATATAACACTATTGATACGGTGCCTACCTGGTATAGTGTCTGGACGCCGATTGGGTTCTTCCTGACGCTGTTTATGGGAGGTCCGCTGCTGGGATATCTGCTATTACGCGTTGCCGGAATTGACGGCTGGGCGATGCGACTGCTGCCTGCTATTTCAGTGCTTGCGCTGGTTGTGAGCGGCATCATGTCCGTGATGCAGGGCGCCGAGCTGGCGACAATCCACAGCTCAATTCAGCAGGCATCTGCGCTGGTGCCCGATTACGGTTCGCTGATGGCATGGCGGATTGTGGCACTGGCTTTAGCGTTGTGCTGCTGGATTGTTCCGCAGGTGAAAGGTTACCAGCCGACAATACCGCTGCTTTCCGTCGCGTTTATTCTGCTGTTAGTCGGTGAGCTGATTGGCCGCGGCGTGTTCTATGGTCTGCATATGACGGTCGGCATGGCGGTCGCCAGCTAACCTGAAAATGCCGAATGGCATCGCGCTTGTCCGGCCTACACATTACAGTACTGAACGTGTAGGTCGGATAAGGCGTTAATATGGTCATCCCACAAATAAAAGATGCCTATTATCCATGAATTTTTTCGACTGAACGTAGCGGGGCAATTTTGTTTTAGATCAATTAAAACAAATAGATGTAATTTCCCATTTTTTATCAATCCGCATTAAGAATCAGTAATACGAATCGATCCCCCTGAAAGCGCCTCAGGCCCCTGATTGCGCCGATTGACAATGTTTTTTGCAGTGGCATGATGCGCATGAAATTTGAACTTCCTCACGGTTTTTATTCATGTCCACCTATACCCGTCCCGTTATGCTATTGCTGTGCGGGCTGCTTCTGTTGACCCTGGCGATCGCCGTGTTAAACACGCTCGTCCCGCTTTGGCTCGCCCATGAAAATCTGCCAACCTGGCAGGTAGGAGTGGTCAGTTCGTCCTATTTCACCGGAAATCTGGTTGGGACGTTACTGACCGGGTACTTAATTAAACACCTCGGTTTTAACCGCAGCTATTACATAGCCTCGCTTATTTTTGCTGCGGGCTGTGTCGGACTGGGCGTCATGGTAGGTTTTTGGAGCTGGATGACCTGGCGTTTTATTGCGGGTATCGGTTGTGCCATGATCTGGGTGGTGGTGGAAAGTGCGTTGATGTGCAGCGGGACGTCGCGTAACCGTGGACGCTTACTTGCCGCCTATATGATGGTCTATTACGTAGGGACGTTTTTAGGACAATTATTGGTCAGTAAAGTCTCGACAGAATTAATGAATGTTCTGCCGTGGGTGACCGGCACTATCCTTGCCGGAGTATTACCGTTGCTCTTTACCCGCATTGTGAATCAGCAGGGTGATGAACAACAGTCAACCCCCATTGTCTCTATGCTGAAGCTTCGCCAGGCGCGTCTGGGCGTGAATGGCTGCATTATTTCCGGGATTGTGCTGGGGTCGCTGTATGGCCTGATGCCGCTGTACCTCAACCATCAGGGTGTCAGCAATGCCAGCATTGGTTTCTGGATGGCGGTACTGGTCAGTGCAGGTATTCTGGGACAATGGCCAATTGGTCGTCTGGCCGATAAGTTAGGTCGCTTGCTGGTTTTGCGCGTTCAGGTCTTTGTGGTGATCGTCGGGAGTATCGCTATGCTGAATCAGGCGGCAATGGCACCTGCATTGTTTATGCTGGGCGCGGCAGGTTTCACCCTTTATCCGGTTGCGATGGCCTGGGCCTGCGAGAAAGTAGAACATCATCAGTTGGTCGCTATGAACCAGGCATTGTTATTAAGCTATACCGTGGGTAGCCTGCTTGGGCCGTCATTTACCGCCATGCTGATGCAAAATTATTCTGACAGTTTACTGTTTATCATGATTGCCAGCGTATCGTTTATTTATTTACTGATGCTGCTGCGTAAGACAGGGCATACACCGAATTCTGTGGCGCATATCTGATTTGATTTAACAGGATAAAAACAGGTTCCCATACATGTTGTTTATGTATACTTTATGGGAGCCTGTTTTATTTAATCATCGCTATTCTTTCCTGAAAATAAAATGTGCAGAAGATTATAGTTTTACATTCTGCCATTTCCGCTTGGCCATTTTACCGCGCATAATCCCTCGCTTCATTTATTGATTATCAAAAATAGCGTCTACGAAGGATCGCCAATGGCAAGTGTGCAGGAAAAACAATTGCGGTGGTACAACATCGCATTGATGTCTTTTATTACCGTATGGGGATTCGGCAACGTTGTAAACAACTATGCTAATCAGGGATTGGTGGTTGTTTCTTCATGGATATTTATTTTCGCCCTCTATTTTATCCCTTATGCACTGATTGTCGGACAACTTGGCTCCACGTTTAAAGACGGTAAGGGTGGGGTTAGTACATGGATTAAACACACAATGGGACCGGGACTGGCTTATCTCGCAGCGTGGACCTATTGGGTGGTGCATATCCCTTATCTGGCGCAAAAGCCACAGGCTATTCTGATTGCGCTGGGATGGGCTCTGAAAGGCGATGGTTCGCTGATTAAAGAGTATACCGTGGTGGCGTTGCAGGGGCTGACGTTAGCGCTGTTTGTCTTTTTCATGTGGGTTGCATCCCGTGGCATGAAATCGCTTAAAATCGTTGGATCGGTTGCGGGGATCGCGATGTTTGTGATGTCCATTCTGTATGTCGTAATGGCCGTCACCGCCCCGGCGATTACTGATGTGCAAATCGCCACAACCAATATCACCTGGGAATCTTTTATCCCGCACATCGATTTTACCTATATCACAACGATCTCGATGCTGGTCTTTGCGGTCGGTGGCGCGGAGAAAATCTCTCCATACGTTAACCAGACGCGTAACCCTGGCAAAGAGTTCCCGAAAGGGATGTTAGTTCTGGCGGTTATGGTGGCGGTGTGCGCGATCCTGGGTTCTCTGGCAATGGGGATGATGTTTGACTCTCAGCATATTCCTGATGACTTAATGACTAATGGCCAGTATTACGCTTTCCAGAAACTCGGGGAGTATTACGGCATGGGTAACACATTGATGGTTATTTATGCAGTTGCCAACACGTTAGGTCAAATTGCGGCTTTGGTGTTTTCTATTGATGCTCCGCTTAAAGTTTTACTGGGCGATGCTGATCGCAAATATATCCCTGAAAGCCTGTGTAAAACCAATGCCTCTGGTACACCGGTGAATGGCTATATTCTGACACTGGTGCTGGTGGCCATTTTGATTATGTTGCCAACGCTGGGTATCGGAGACATGAACAATTTGTATAAATGGCTACTGAATTTGAATTCAGTGGTGATGCCTCTGCGCTATCTGTGGGTGTTTGTGGCATTTATTGCCGTTATTCGTTTGGCGCAGAAATATAAACCGGAATATGTCTTCATTCGTAACCGCTCTCTGGCGATGACGGTGGGAATTTGGTGTTTTGCGTTTACTGCGTTTGCTTGCCTCACGGGGATCTTTCCGAAAATGGAAGCCTTTACTCCAGAGTGGACATTCCAGCTCACGTTGAACATTGTGACGCCGTTTGTGCTGGTTGGGCTGGGATTGATTTTCCCGCTGCTGGCAAGAAGAGGGCGTTAAGGGGAAATGTGGTGGGTAACAGGCTCGTTACCCACCACAAAGCTTAGTACATCACTTTGTGACCATACTGCTCAAGGATACCTTTCACGCGCTCCATGGTCTCTTTTTTCGGCGGCTTCACGCCGTCGAGTTTGTACTCTTCACCCATTGCCACCCATTTGTGTTTGCCAAGTTCGTGGTATGGCAGCAGTTCAATTTTTTCGACATTGCCCATATCACGGGTAAACTCGCCCAAACGGTGTGCTGAATCATCGTCATCGGACCAGCCAGGCACGACAACGTAGCGGATCCACACTTTGATGTCTTTGTTAGACAGGTAACGAGCGAACTCCAGCGTACGATGGTTAGATACGCCGACCAGGTTCTGGTGGATCTCGTCGTTCATCTGTTTCAGATCGAGCATCACCAGGTCGGTGACTTCCAGCAGTTCATCAATCACTGGATCGTAACGGCGAACAAAACCGTTAGTATCAAGACAGGTATGAATCCCTTCTTTTTTACAGGCACGGAACCAATCACGGACGAATTCAGCCTGGAGAATGGCCTCTCCGCCGGATGCCGTTACGCCACCACCGGATGCGTTCATAAAGTGACGATAGGTCACGACTTCTTTCATTAATTCATCGACGGTGACTTCTTTACCGCCGTGCGTATCCCATGTGTCACGGTTGTGGCAGTACAGGCAGCGCATCAGGCAGCCCTGGAAGAAGGTAATAAAACGGATGCCCGGGCCATCTACAGTGCCACAGGATTCAAAGGAGTGAATGCGACCAATAACTGACATTGCGGTGTTTCTCCAGGTGTGGCCCATCCGGGGCCAGTGTTAGTGCACAGTTATTAACTGTGTCGAGTCTGTTTTGGCTGTTATCCATACTTTTCGTCTTTCAAGCTGCATCTTTGTTAGCTTCCTTCGCTCACCCCAGTCACGTACTTCTGTACGTTCCAGGGGATTCACTCCGTTGCTGCCTCAATGCAACTCGAAATCCATCGAGTATATAAGTATAGATAGCTGACAAAGCAGGCTATTAAAAAGGCCCCACTTACGTGGAGCCTTTATTGTACGCTTTTTAAAGTACGATTTCAGTCAAAACCAATTACATGGTCTGAGTGAAGGTACGAGTAATAACGTCCTGCTGCTGTTCTTTAGTCAGGGAGTTAAAACGTACTGCGTAGCCAGAAACACGGATGGTCAGCTGCGGATATTTTTCCGGATGTTCCATCGCGTCCAGCAGCATTTCACGGTTCATGACGTTCACGTTCAGGTGCTGACCACCTTCGATGGACGCTTCATGGTGGAAGTAACCATCCATCAGACCAGCCAGGTTGGTCTTACGAACTTCGTCGTCTTTACCCAGTGCGTTCGGAACGATAGAGAAGGTGTAAGAGATACCATCTTTAGCGTAAGCAAACGGCAGTTTAGCAACAGAAGTCAGAGAGGCAACGGCACCTTTCTGGTCACGACCGTGCATTGGGTTAGCACCTGGGCCGAACGGTGCGCCAGCGCGACGACCGTCTGGGGTGTTACCGGTTTTCTTACCATAAACCACGTTAGAGGTGATGGTCAGAACAGACTGAGTCGGGATAGCGTTACGATAAGTAGTCAGTTTCTGAATTTTCTTCATGAAACGTTCTACCAGGTCAACCGCCATGTCATCAACGCGCGGGTCGTTGTTACCAAACTGCGGGTATTCGCCTTCGATTTCGAAGTCGATAGCCAGACCGTCTTCGTCACGAATCGGTTTAACTTTCGCATATTTGATTGCAGACAGGGAGTCAGCAGCAACGGACAGACCAGCGATACCACACGCCATGGTGCGGATAACGTCACGGTCGTGCAGCGCCATCAGAGAGGCTTCGTAGCTGTACTTGTCGTGCATGTAGTGGATAACGTTCAGTGCGGTGACGTACTGTTTAGCCAGCCAGTCCATGAAGTGATCCATGCGGTCCATAACTTCGTCGAAGTTCAGAACGTCGCCTTTGATCGGTTCAGATTTAGGACCAACCTGCATTTTCAGTTTTTCATCAACGCCACCGTTGATTGCGTACAGCATGGTTTTCGCCAGGTTTGCACGCGCACCGAAGAACTGCATTTGTTTACCAACAACCATCGGGCTTACGCAGCAAGCGATAGCGTAGTCGTCGTTGTTGAAGTCCGGACGCATCAGGTCATCGTTCTCGTATTGCAGAGAAGAGGTGTCGATGGACACTTTAGCGGCGAATTTCTTGAAGTTCAGAGGCAGTTTTTCAGACCACAGAACGGTGATGTTCGGCTCCGGAGAAGGACCCATGGTGTACAGGGTGTTCAGGAAGCGGAAGCTGTTTTTGGTAACCAGAGTACGGCCATCAACGCCCATACCGCCGATTGATTCAGTTGCCCAAATCGGGTCACCGGAGAACAGTTCATCATATTCAGGAGTACGCAGGAAGCGAACCATACGCAGTTTCATGACCAGGTGGTCAATCATTTCCTGAGCGTCTTGCTCGGTGATTTTGCCTGCTTTCAGGTCACGTTCGATGTAAGCATCCAGGAAGGTGGATACGCGACCGAAGGACATTGCTGCACCGTTCTGAGATTTAACCGCGGCCAGGTAGCCGAAGTAAGTCCACTGGATAGCTTCTTGAGCGTTGGTAGCCGGACCAGAGATATCGCAGCCATATTTAGCAGCCATTTCTTTGATCTGACCCAGAGCGCGGTGCTGTTCAGCGATTTCTTCACGCAGACGGATAGTTGCTTCCAGGTTTACGCCATTTTCCAGATCGGACTGCAGAGAGACGAACTGAGCGTATTTGTCTTTCATCAGGTAGTCGATACCGTACAGCGCAACGCGACGGTAGTCACCGATGATACGGCCACGGCCATACGCATCTGGCAGACCAGTCAGAACACCGGATTTACGGCAGTTCAGAATGTCTTTGGTATAAACATCGAATACACCCTGGTTGTGGGTTTTACGGTATTCGGTGAAGATTTTTTTCAGCATCGGGTCCAGTTCGCGATTGTACGCTTTGCAGGAACCTTCAACCATTTTGATACCGCCAAACGGGATAATCGCACGTTTCAGCGGAGCTTCAGTTTGCAGACCAACAATTTTCTCAAGCGCTTTGTTGATGTAGCCAGCGTCGTGAGAAGTGATGGTAGAAGCAACGGAGGTGTCAAAGTCAACAGGCGCGTGAGTGCGGTTTTCCTGTTTAACGCCTTCCATTACGCTGTCCCACAGTGCAGTGGTCGCTTCAGTTGCGCCAGCCAGGAAGGACTCGTCACCCTCATACGGAGTGTAGTTTTTCTGAATGAAGTCACGGACGTTTACTTCATTCTGCCAATCACCTTTGGTAAAACCTTCCCAGGCTGTGGCTAACTTTTCATTAAGCTCGGACATGTAACACCTACCTTCTTAAGTGGATTTTTTATTTACTGCGTGTAATGAGCATCAACAGATTAATGATGATCGTTACCACGCAGGTAAATGACCCAGTATGTCAACCCGACCAACAAACCGCCGCCGATAATGTTACCGATCGTAACCGGAATCAGGTTATCGGTGATGAAATTCATCACGGTCAGGTGAGAAAAATTCTCCGGAGAAGAACCGACAGCGGTCCAGAATTCCGGGGTGGCGAAATCGCGTATTACGATACCCATAGGGATCATAAACATGTTTGCGATACTGTGCTCAAAACCGCTGGCAACAAACATTGCGACCGGTAATACCATGATAAACGCTTTGTCCATCAGGCTGCGGCCAGAGTAGCTCATCCATACCGCCAGGCACACCATTAGGTTAGCCAGAATACCAAGGCTTACAGCTTCAACAAAAGTATGGTGCACTTTGTGGTCGGCAGTTTGCAGGACGTTGAGTCCCCACGCGCCGTTGGCGGTCATATACTCGCCAGAAAGCCACATGAGTAACACAAAAATCAGCGCACCAATCAGGTTACCGACATAAACGTTAAGCCAGTTCTTCGCTAACTGACCCCAGGTAATACGACCACTAGCTTTAGCGACGACAATCAGTACGGTTGAAGTGAAGAGGTCAGCGCCGCAGACAACGCAAAGGATCAGCCCCAGGGAAAAGCAGATACCACCCACCAGCTTTGCCATGCCGAAAGGCATTGTGCCGGTACCGGTTGTGGCAGTGATATAGAAAACAAAGGCAATTGAAATGAACACACCGGCAGTAATTGCCAGATAGAACGTCTTAAGCGGATGTTTCGTTGCTTTATAGACGCCTGCTTCTTCGGCAACTTTGGCCATAGCAGCAGGAAGTATAAGATCAAAAGGGTTGTCAGCTTTCACACTAACTCTCTCTTTATTAAGTCGGCGACGAGATACTAACAAAGCATTATAGATGAGAATTTGATATAGATCATATCTCGCCTGGCTTATAGGCCCGTAAGACGCATGGTTTTTATGCAATTACGGTGTAACTTGTTGATTATCCATTTAAAAATAAATTTTAAAAATTATAAAGTGAGTTGAAATTTTTCTTTATGCCTCCAGTCGGACGGTTAATTAAAATGGAGTAATTGAGATAAATAGCGATATTAATAAACCAAAAATTTTAATATCAACTACTAATATTTAACCTTGTTTTTACATTTATTTTTGAGTACACAAAAATAAAAAAACAGGGCGCTTAGAGCGCCCCGTAATATAGCCCAGACAATACGTTTAGCCTACTCAACGCGGGCTGTTTGCCACTATTTTGACCAGTGTGCTGCTTTCGCGCGTTGCAGCTTCTCATAGGCTTTCAGCAGAGACTGATGTGCCGGGAAAGCCCGCAGATCGCTATCAACCGTTTGTAATCCGTAGAATGGCGCTTCTCCGCTCATTGCTGCACTTGCTGCTTCAACTGCCTCTGCACCGTACATACGAACAAATGCGTTAAGATACTGCAGCGGCTGACGATCTTCTTCCTGAGAGAGCAGCAGCAGAGTTTGCAGGCAACGGTAATAGTTTGCGCGTTCAGCACTAAAGACGGATGCATTAAATTCCATTGTCCATTCCGTCCAGATCAGTGCCTGCTCAAGGTCACCACCCGCCAGAGCCAGCATTACTTTGAGCTCGCCAATGCGCAGGGTATACCAGCCATTATCCGCACCGGTCGCCAAACCCAGCAGCTCACGTACGCGAGTGAAGTCGTCAAATCCTTCTTCATCCAGCTGTGCGAGCAGGTTGAGGTAGTCTTCTTTTTCCCATTCGCTGCCTGGCAGAGAGAGAATGGTCTCACGCAGGTGCGCTCCCATGCTGTTGTTGGCTAACCACAAATCTTCTGCAGGGTAGATGTCAGACATGCCCGGGACGATAATGCGGCAAGCGTAAACGCTCAGATGCTCGTAGTCGGCGATGTAGACTTCCTTATCTTCCGCTTTGAAGATGGCCATCAGGGTTGCGAACTCTTCTTCCGTGGTGCCGGAGAAATTCCAGTCAACGAACGGGTAATCGGCATCTTGCTTGAACAGATCCCAGGAGATCAGACCGCTGGAATCGATGAAGTGCGTTTCGAGGTTAGTGTGCTCAGCCACTTCTTCATCGTCGAAGGTTGGGGGAGTGAAGACATCAAGATCTTTCAGGCCACGGCCCTGCAACAGTTCAGTGACGGTACGCTCCAGTGCAACACCGAAATCCGGGTGCGCGCCGAAAGAGGCAAAACAGGTACCGTTAGCCGGGTTGAACAGTACAACGCAGATAACCGGGTATTTGCCGCCCAGCGAGCCGTCGTATGCGAAGATTGGGAATCCTTCGGCTTCCAGCTTTGCAATGGATTCAACGACTGCCGGGTAACGCGCCATCACTTCGGCCGGAATTTCCGGCAGGCTGATGCTTTCCGCGATAATGCGGTTCTTCACATAGCGCTCAAAAACTTCAGACAGCCCCTGAACGCGGGCTTCATTCGGTGTGTTACCCGCAGACATACCGTTAGATACGTACAGATTACCGATAATGTTCATCGGAATGTAAACGGTCTGATTATCTGACTGACGGGTAAACGGCAGGCCGCAAACGCCGCGTTCTTCATTGCCGGATTGCAGATCGATAAGCATGCTACCGGTCAGTTCATTGTCTGGATCGTAGAATGCACGCAGACGCGCATCCAGCAAACCTTCAGGTACGTCATCATCTTCTGTCAGTGGGAACCATTTTTCGTTCGGGTAATGTACGAACGGGCCGTTAGCGATGGTGTCGCCCAGCCAGAAATCCGCAAAGAAGTAATTCGTGGACAGACGCTCAAAATATTCGCCCAGTGCGGAGGCCAGCGCCGCTTTTTTCGTCGCACCTTTACCGTTGGTAAAGCACAGCGCGCATTCTTTGTCGCGAATATGCACAGACCAGACGTTAGGAACGGGATTCAACCACGAGGCTTCTTCAATTTGAAAACCGAGGTCGAGTAATTTTTGCTGGAAGCGAGCGATGGAATCTTCCAGTGCGGCATCTTTGCCGGGTATAAATGTTTGCGTCATGAAAATCACTTTTGTCGTACGGAAAGCGCGCAATGATACGGGTTTTCAATGAATGGCGCTATCGCCGCCCGAGCCTGGGCGTAAATAAAGCATTTGATTCACACCGTAGCGTGTTCAGTCGAATGTCTGCGGACTATCTGCTGAAGGGAAGGGGGCTTCTTTCTTTATATATCTCTTCTGCGCTATGCAAAACCAGAATGGTCGAAGGTTGGCTGGGCCAAATGCGCCTCCTGATAGCGAAAATCTCGGTTTTTATCCGTCAATCCGATAGATTCTTTTGTGTGATGCACCGCTCATTTTTGCCCTGGCCAGTTTTACCCATTGCGGCGCGTGTCACTGAATGATAAAACCGATATCCACAGGAATAACTTATACCCAATGTCTGTCACAGGAATTATCGTAAACGACAGGATGTTGATCGGATAACAACACAACGTGGTGAGGGGAAATGGCTCAGGTCTTCAATTTTAGTTCAGGTCCGGCAATGCTACCGGCAGAAGTACTTAAACTGGCTCAACAGGATCTTCGCGACTGGAACGGTCTTGGTACGTCGGTGATGGAAATTAGCCACCGTGGCAAAGAGTTCATCCAGGTCGCAGAGGAAGCGGAGCAGGATTTTCGCGATCTTCTCAGTATCCCCTCCAACTATAAAGTGTTGTTCTGTCATGGCGGTGGCCGTGGGCAGTTTGCGGGTATCCCATTAAATATTCTGGGTGACAAAACCACGGCGGATTACGTCGATGCCGGTTACTGGGCCGCCAGTGCAATTAAAGAAGCGAAAAAGTACTGCACGCCAAATGTTATCGATGCCAAAG
Organism: Citrobacter sp. Cy070; assembly: GCF_030332245.1. Taxonomy (NCBI): domain Bacteria; kingdom Pseudomonadati; phylum Pseudomonadota; class Gammaproteobacteria; order Enterobacterales; family Enterobacteriaceae; genus Citrobacter; species Citrobacter sp. Cy070. The sequence continues at coordinate 176,844 of NZ_JAOWIG010000077.1, read as the reverse complement.
TCACCGTTGACGGACTGCGTGCTGTTAAACCGATGAGTGAGTGGCAGCTTTCTGACAATGCGGCGTATCTGCACTATTGTCCGAACGAAACCATCGACGGTATCGCGATTGATGAAACGCCGAATTTTGCCAGCAACGTGGTGGTTACGGCGGATCTGTCCTCGACCATTCTTTCCGCACCGCTTGACGTTAGTCGTTATGGCGTAATTTACGCCGGGGCGCAGAAAAACATCGGCCCGGCCGGGCTGACCATTGTCATCGTACGTGAAGATTTGCTGGGTAAGGCCCATATGTCCTGCCCGTCAATCCTCGACTATACCGTGCTGAATGACAACGACTCCATGTTCAATACGCCACCGACCTTTGCCTGGTATCTGTCTGGCCTGGTTTTTAAATGGCTGAAAGAGCAGGGCGGTGTTAACGCGATGGATAAAATTAACCAGCAAAAAGCGGAACTGTTGTACGGCGTGATTGATAACAGCGATTTCTACCGCAACGATGTGGCGAAATCGAACCGTTCACGCATGAACGTCCCGTTCCAGTTGGCTGACAGCGCGCTGGATAAACTTTTCCTGGAAGAGTCGTTTGCTGCCGGTCTGCATGCACTGAAGGGACATCGTGTAGTTGGCGGAATGCGGGCTTCAATCTATAACGCTATGCCGCTGGAAGGCGTAAAAGCACTGACCGATTTCATGGTCGATTTCGAGCGCCGCCGCGGCTAATCTGCTGTACTTTTCATCCCCACAGCCAGCCTGTGGGGTTTTTCTGTCTGTTTTTGAGAGTAGAGTTTCATGGAATCCCTGACGTTACAACCCATTGCGCGGGTGGATGGCACCATCAATCTGCCTGGATCCAAAAGTGTTTCTAACCGCGCTTTGCTGCTGGCTGCATTAGCAAATGGCACCACTGTCCTGACCAACCTGCTGGACAGCGATGATGTCCGCCATATGCTTAATGCTCTGAATGCGTTAGGGATTAGCTATACCCTTTCTGCCGATCGCACGCGTTGCGAGATAATCGGTAACGGCGGCACGCTGCATGCAGAAGGCGCTGTAGAGCTGTTCCTTGGCAATGCCGGAACCGCAATGCGCCCGCTGGCCGCAGCGCTGTGCCTGGGCAGCAATGACATCGTGCTGACGGGCGAACCGCGCATGAAAGAGCGCCCGATTGGTCATCTGGTTGATGCGTTACGCCAGGGCGGAGCCAACATTGAATACCTGGAGCAGGAAAATTATCCGCCTCTACGTCTGCGCGGTGGTTTCACCGGAGGGCAAGTTGAGGTAGACGGCAGCGTATCCAGCCAGTTCCTCACTGCATTGCTGATGACTGCGCCGCTGGCGCCGCAGGACACGACGATCGCCATTAAAGGTGATCTGGTATCCAAACCTTACATTGATATCACACTGAACCTGATGAAAACGTTTGGTGTTGACATTGAAAACCAGAACTACCAACGTTTTGTCGTGCAGGGCAACCAACAGTACCAGTCTCCGGGCGCCTATCTGGTAGAAGGCGACGCTTCATCGGCCTCGTATTTTCTTGCGGCTGGCGCGATCAAAGGCGGTACGGTGAAGGTTACCGGGATTGGGCGTCATAGCATGCAGGGTGATATTCGCTTTGCTGATGTGCTGGAAAAAATGGGCGCGGCCGTGACATGGGGTGATGATTTTATTGCCTGTACTCGCGGTGAGTTGAACGCTGTCGATATGGACATGAACCATATTCCTGATGCGGCAATGACCATTGCGACCGCCGCGTTGTTTGCAAAGGGCACAACGACTTTACGGAACATTTACAACTGGCGCGTCAAAGAGACCGACCGTCTGTTTGCGATGGCAACGGAGTTGCGGAAAGTGGGCGCGGAAGTTGAAGAGGGGCATGATTTTATCCGTATCACTCCACCGGTTAAGCTGCAGTTTGCGGATATTGCGACCTATAACGATCACCGTATGGCGATGTGTTTCTCGCTGGTGGCGTTGTCTGACACGCCGGTAACCATTCTGGACCCTAAATGCACCGCCAAAACCTTCCCGGATTATTTCGAACAGTTGGCCCGTATTAGTACTCCTGCCTGATCCTCACGAAACGCCGGTCCCTGGACTGGCGTTTCGATGTCCGTAACCGCACTGTTTTTACGCTTACAACTAATGCTAATTTGTTGATGATTTAACTTATTTATTTGTTTTTATTATAAATATCATCGGAAGATTAGCATGAAAGATAAATCACTCTTTTTGGCGTTGGCGGTTTCCGCTACGTTGTTGGCAGGTTGTAAAAATGGCGTAAATGGCGACCTTGTTGCCAGTTCCGGTATGGCGGCTTATAAAGCTGCGACGCTTTCCGACGCTGATGTCAAATCTCTCTCTAACAGTTCATGTAAGCAGATGGATAGCGAAAACCAGCTAGCGGGCGCAAAAAGCAAATACACTAAGCGTCTGAATAAAATTGCGAAAGCGTTGGGTAATAACATTGATGGAACGCCGGTCAACTATAAGGTTTATATGACCAGTGATATCAATGCCTGGGCAATGGCGAATGGATGCGTACGTGTTTATTCGGGTTTGATGGACCAGATGACCGACAATGAGATTGAAGGTGTGCTGGGTCATGAGTTGGGCCATGTTTCTTTAGGACACTCACGTAAAGCAATGCAGACTGCGTATGCCACACTCGCTGCGCGCGATGCTATTTCTGCGACCAGCGGCGTCGCTTCTCAGCTTTCCCAGTCTCAGTTGGGCGATCTGGCGGAAGGTGTGATTAACTCAGCGTTTTCCCGTAGCCAGGAATCGGATGCGGATGACTTTTCCTATGATTTGCTGAAAAAACGCGGTATTGACCGTCAGGGGTTAGTGACTGCGTTTGATAAGTTTGCCACGATGGACGCAGGCCATGCAAAATCACTGATGGATTCTCATCCGGCATCTGACGATCGTGCTCAGCATATGCGTGAACGTATCGCTGCAGATAAAAAGTAAAACAGTGTCATCTTCCGGGCTGGTTTCTCGCCAGCCCGCTATAATTGCGCAATTCTTCCTCATATCGTTACAGACTAATCGGGTTTTTACACTCTGTGTTAACGATTATTAGCGTTGGCGCGTATAATGCGCGGCGTTCACGTTAACGTATGCCCGTTTAAGGAGAAAAAGATGACGGCAATTGCCCCGGTTATTACCATTGATGGCCCAAGTGGTGCAGGAAAAGGCACCTTGTGCAAGGCAATGGCGGAAGCATTGCAGTGGCATCTGTTAGATTCAGGCGCGATCTACCGCGTACTGGCGCTCGCAGCGTTACATCACCATGTTGATGTCACTTCTGAAGATGCTCTGGTACCGCTTGCCTCACACCTGGATGTGCGTTTTATCTCAACGGACGGCAACCTGGAAGTCATTCTGGAAGGCGAAGATGTCAGCGGCGAAATCCGCACCCAGGAAGTGGCGAATGCCGCCTCTCAGGTCGCTGCGTTTCCTCGCGTACGCGAAGCGCTGTTACGTCGCCAACGCGCGTTTCGTGAAGCGCCCGGCCTGATTGCCGACGGACGTGATATGGGCACGGTGGTGTTCCCTGATGCGCCAGTAAAAATTTTTCTGGACGCCTCCTCGCAAGAACGTGCGCATCGACGTATGCTACAGTTGCAGGAGAAGGGCTTTAGTGTTAACTTTGAACGCCTTTTGGCCGAGATCGAAGAACGCGATTACCGCGATCGCAACCGTGCTGTAGCGCCGCTGGTTCCCGCTGCTGATGCTTTAGTTTTAGATTCAACCCGATTAAGCATTGAGCAAGTGATTGAAAAAGCGTTACAATACGCGCGCCAAAAACTGGCTCTCGCATAAGTGCGACCGAATTTGCAGTACCCCCGTTGCAATGGATTGACAGCGGGTATGTTAAACAACCCCATCCGGCATGGAGCCAGGTGGACGTTAAATATGAAACCTGAAGATTAAACATGACTGAATCTTTTGCTCAACTGTTTGAAGAATCCTTAAAAGAAATCGAAACCCGCCCGGGTTCCATCGTTCGTGGTGTTGTTGTTGCTATCGACAAAGACGTAGTACTGGTTGACGCCGGTCTGAAATCTGAGTCCGCCATTCCGGCAGAGCAGTTCAAAAACGCCCAGGGCGAGCTGGAAATCCAGGTTGGTGACGAAGTTGACGTTGCTCTGGATGCAGTAGAAGACGGCTTCGGTGAAACCCTGCTGTCCCGTGAAAAAGCTAAACGTCACGAAGCTTGGATCACGCTGGAAAAAGCTTACGAAGAAGCTGCAACCGTTACTGGTGTTATCAATGGCAAAGTCAAGGGTGGCTTCACTGTTGAGCTGAATGGTATTCGCGCGTTCCTGCCGGGTTCCCTGGTAGACGTTCGTCCGGTCCGCGACACGCTGCACCTGGAAGGCAAAGAGCTTGAATTCAAAGTAATCAAGCTGGATCAGAAGCGTAACAACGTTGTTGTTTCCCGTCGTGCCGTTATCGAATCCGAAAACAGCGCAGAACGCGATCAACTGCTGGAAAACCTGCAGGAAGGCATGGAAGTTAAAGGTATCGTTAAGAACCTCACTGACTACGGTGCATTCGTTGATCTGGGTGGCGTTGACGGCCTGCTGCACATCACCGACATGGCATGGAAACGCGTTAAGCATCCGAGCGAAATCGTAAACGTTGGCGACGAAATCACTGTTAAAGTGCTGAAGTTCGACCGCGAGCGTACTCGTGTATCTCTGGGCCTGAAACAGCTGGGCGAAGATCCATGGGTAGCTATCGCTAAGCGTTATCCGGAAGGTACCAAACTGACTGGTCGCGTGACCAACCTGACCGACTACGGCTGCTTCGTTGAAATCGAAGAAGGCGTTGAAGGCCTGGTTCACGTTTCCGAAATGGATTGGACCAACAAAAACATCCACCCGTCCAAAGTTGTTAACGTTGGCGACGTAGTGGAAGTTATGGTTCTGGATATCGACGAAGAACGTCGTCGTATCTCCCTGGGTCTGAAGCAGTGCAAAAACAACCCATGGCAGCAGTTCGCGGAAACCCACAACAAGGGCGACCGTGTTGAAGGTAAAATCAAGTCTATTACTGACTTCGGTATCTTCATCGGCCTGGACGGCGGCATCGACGGCCTGGTTCACCTGTCTGACATCTCCTGGAACGTTGCAGGCGAAGAAGCAGTTCGTGAATACAAAAAAGGCGACGAAATCGCAGCAGTTGTTCTGCAGGTTGACGCAGAGCGTGAGCGTATCTCTCTGGGCGTTAAACAGCTCGCAGAAGATCCGTTCAACAACTGGGTTGCACTGAACAAGAAAGGCGCAATCGTAAACGGTAAAGTCACTGCAGTTGACGCTAAAGGCGCAACCGTAGAACTGGCTGACGGCGTTGAAGGTTACCTGCGCGCTTCTGAAGCTTCCCGCGACCGCGTTGAAGATGCAACTCTGGTTCTGAGCGTAGGCGACGACGTTGAAGCTAAATTCACCGGCGTTGATCGTAAGAACCGTGCAATCAGCCTGTCTGTTCGTGCTAAAGACGAAGCTGATGAGAAAGATGCAATCGCAACTGTTAACAAACAGGAAGATGCAAACTTCTCTAACAACGCAATGGCTGAAGCTTTCAAAGCAGCTAAAGGCGAGTAATATCGAGTACTCTATATCCGCACATGCAACTTGAAGTATGACGGGTATAAATCCTTTGTGCTGTTAACAGCACAAAGGGTAACGAGTAGCTTGACAGATTACAGGATTCGTCCTGTAATCAATGACAAAGGGCGGCTACGGCCGCCCTTAATCAATGCAGCAGCTAATTTTGCCTTTAAGGAACCGGAGGAATCATGACCAAGTCAGAATTGATTGAAAGACTTGCAACCCAGCAACCTCATATTCCCGCGAAAGCGGTTGAAGATGCAGTAAAAGAGATGCTGGAACATATGGCCTCGACTCTTGCGCAGGGCGAGCGTATTGAAATCCGCGGTTTCGGCAGTTTTTCTTTGCATTACCGCGCACCACGCACCGGACGTAATCCGAAGACTGGCGATAAAGTGGATCTGGAAGGAAAATATGTTCCGCACTTTAAGCCGGGTAAAGAACTGCGCGATCGCGCCAATATTTACGGTTAAGTCCTCAGCAAGACTTAGCCCCGAGAAAAGCACCTGTATGGGTGCTTTTTTCATTTTCACCTCCCTGTTCTGGAATCTCTCTCCCAACATATTTGTATGTTACATCTGCAGTTAAATAACATCGGAACGCACCTCGTTTACCGGTAAATAGTTGCCAGACATCTGCTGAGTTGTCCTGCACACTCCCTGTCACAGGGAGGTGTCATATGAAACTAACAACAATCAGTACGTGTGCGTTATGCGGCATTCTCCCGCTGACGGTATTACCCGTATTACCTGACATGCTGTGTGTCAGCTTGGTATTTGGTCTGGCGTGTCTGCTTTGTCTCATTCCTCATCGATATATGCATTACGCTGGATTAGTCCTGCTGTTTTTCCTGTGGGGAATACTGGCTGCGAAAGAGGTTATCTGGGCCGGTAATACGCTGCCTGCGAAAACCCAGCAAGCCATTGTGAGGATAACCGGAACTGACAATATGACAACGCACTACGGCCAAATCACTCACCTTCAGGGGAAACGAATCTTTCCTGCCGTTGGCGTCGTACTGTATGGACAGTACTTACCTGGCGATGTTTGCGCAGGTCAGACATGGGCGATGATGCTGAAAGTTCGCGCTGTGCATGGGCAACTGAATGAAGGTGGATTTGATAGCCAGCGCTATGCATTGGCACAGCATCAGCCGCTAACGGGGCGATTTCTGCAGGCCTCAGTGATTACACCGCAATGCAGTCTGCGTGCACGTTATCTCTCCTCGCTAAAAACCACGCTTGCCGCCTATCCCTGGCAGCAAGTCATACTGGGGCTGGGGATGGGGGAACGTTTGTCTGTATCGCAGGCGGTAAAAAATATAATGCGTGATACCGGAACAGCACATTTGATGGCCATTTCCGGGCTGCATATTGCTTTTGCCGCACTCCTCGCTGGCGGATTGATACGAGGCGGACAATTTTTTATGCCAGCACGCTGGATCTGCTGGCAGGCTCCGCTAGTCGGGGGTGTGCTCTGCGCTGCATTTTATGCCTGGCTGACGGGGCTGCAACCACCGGCATTACGCACGGTCATCGCGCTAATGGTATGGGGGGCACTAAAACTAAGCGGCAGGCAGTGGAGTGGCTGGGCGGTCTGGATTACCTGTCTGGCAGCAATTGTGGTAGTAGATCCGGTCGCGGTGATTTCACAAAGTCTGTGGTTGTCTGCTTTCGCCGTAGCGGCGCTGCTATTCTGGTTTCAGTGGATGCCGATGCCGTGCTGGCCGCTCTCGCGTATCGGACGTGCAGTGCTGGCGCTTGCTCATCTTCAACTGGGAATTACGGTACTGCTTCTGCCTGTCCAAATCGCATTATTTCACGGTGTTAGCCTGAGCTCATTGCTGGCCAATTTATTTGCGGTACCGCTGGTCACATTTGTTTCAGTTCCTCTGATATTAGCGGGTATGGTCGTGCATTTAACCGGTCAGGTGATGATCGAGGCAGGGCTGTGGTATCTCGCTGACCGTTCTCTGGAGCTGTTATTTTGGGGTCTCAATAGCTTACCGGAAGGATGGCTCAACATTGATGCGCGTTGGCAATGGCTTGCACTGTCCCCATGGCTGATGCTTATTGCATGGCGATTAAATGCCTGGGAAACGCTACCGGTTGCCTGTTTTACCGGGCTTTTGTTATTGAGTGGACCGTTCTGGAGGACACCCCGCGCTGATTTGTGGCAGGTACATATGCTGGACGTCGGGCAGGGGCTGGCGATGGTGATTGCGCGTAATGGTAAAGCACTGCTTTATGATACTGGTCTGGCATGGCCTGAAGGTGATAGCGCGCAACAGCTGATTATTCCCTGGCTACGTTGGCACAACCTGGAACCGCAAGGGGTAATTCTAAGTCACGAGCATTTGGATCACCGTGGAGGGTTGCAATCGCTACAGCAAGCCTGGCCGTCACTGTGGATCAGAAGTCCGTTGGGCTGGAAAGGGCATCTCCCTTGTTTTCGCGGGGAGCATTGGCAATGGCAGGGATTAACATTTAGTGCACATTGGCCAGTCAGTGGAAATAAAGAGCAGGGGAATAACCATTCCTGTGTGGTAAAGGTGGATGACGGACATCAGAGTATTCTCCTGACTGGTGATATTGAATCCCCTGCTGAACAAAAAATGCTAAGTCACTACTGGCAGCATCTGCAGGCTACGTTTGTGCAGGTTCCACACCACGGGAGTAACACGTCATCCTCATTGGCGCTGATTCAACGCGTTGGCGGACAGGCCGCAATAGCCTCAGCATCCCGCTACAATGCCTGGCGTCTACCGTCATGGAAAGTCCGACAGCGTTACCGGAAACAAAATTATCAGTGGCTGGACACACCCCACCAGGGGCAAATCACGCTAGATATTTATCAAAAAAGTTGGCGCATACGCAGCTTACGGGATCAGATTTTACCCCGTTGGTATCATCAGTGGTTTGGCGTGTTGGAGGATAACGGGTAGAATATGCGGCTATTCTAACAAATGCTGGTTTTTTGAATGCATAACGATAAAGATCTCTCTACGTGGCAGACGTTTCGCCGACTATGGCCAACCATAGCGCCTTTTAAATCGGGTCTGATCGTGGCGGGTATAGCGTTAGTCCTTAACGCGGCCAGCGATACCTTCATGTTATCGCTCCTCAAGCCATTACTGGATGATGGTTTTGGTAAAACTGATCGCTCTGTGCTGCTGTGGATGCCTCTGGTGGTCATTGGGCTAATGATAGTTCGCGGTATTACGAGCTACGTCTCCAGCTACTGTATTTCATGGGTGTCAGGCAAAGTGGTCATGACCATGCGCCGCCGCCTGTTTGGTCATATGATGGGTATGCCTGTCGCCTTTTTTGATAAACAGTCTACCGGTACGCTGCTGTCTCGTATTACCTATGATTCAGAGCAGGTCGCGTCATCATCTTCTGGTGCGCTAATCACCGTAGTACGTGAAGGTGCCTCGATTATTGGCCTGTTTATCATGATGTTCTATTACAGTTGGCAGCTGTCATTGATCCTGATTGTGCTGGCGCCAATTGTGTCAGTGGCAATCCGAGTGGTTTCCAAGCGCTTTCGTAGCATCAGTAAAAACATGCAAAACACCATGGGGCAGGTTACGACAAGTGCGGAGCAGATGCTGAAAGGCCACAAAGAAGTTTTGATTTTTGGTGGCCAGGAAGTTGAAACCAAGCGTTTTGACAAAGTCAGCAACAAGATGCGTCTGCAGGGTATGAAGATGGTTTCTGCCTCTTCTATCTCCGATCCTATCATCCAGCTGATTGCGTCTCTGGCTCTGGCCTTCGTGTTATATGCGGCCAGTTTCCCAAGCGTGATGGAAAACCTGACGGCAGGGACAATCACCGTTATCTTCTCTTCAATGATCGCCCTGATGCGTCCACTGAAGTCACTGACTAACGTCAATGCGCAGTTCCAGCGCGGTATGGCGGCATGCCAGACCTTATTTACGATACTGGATAGCGAACAAGAGAAAGATGAAGGTAAACGCGTCATTGAGCGCGCTTCCGGCGATCTGGAGTTCCGTAACGTGACCTTTACCTACCCGGGCCGTGACATTCCTGCGCTACGTAACATCAACCTGAATATTCCGGCGGGCAAAACCGTTGCCCTGGTTGGTCGTTCGGGTTCTGGTAAATCCACTATCGCCAGCCTGATCACGCGCTTCTACGATATCGATGAAGGGCAGATTCTGATGGATGGGCACGACCTGCGTGAATACACCCTGTCATCGCTGCGCGATCAGGTGGCGCTGGTATCGCAGAACGTTCACCTGTTCAATGATACGGTTGCCAACAACATCGCCTACGCGCGTACCGATATGTACAGCCGCGAGCAGATCGAAAAAGCGGCACAGATGGCCTACGCCATGGATTTCATCAACAAGATGGATGATGGTCTGGATACGGTGATTGGCGAAAACGGCGTGCTGCTTTCAGGTGGTCAGCGCCAGCGTATCGCCATCGCTCGCGCCTTGCTGCGCGACAGTCCGATCCTGATCCTCGATGAAGCTACGTCGGCGCTGGATACCGAATCCGAACGCGCGATTCAGTCTGCGCTGGATGAGCTACAGAAAAACCGTACCTCTCTGGTTATTGCTCACCGTCTTTCAACCATTGAACAGGCAGACGAGATCATCGTGGTGGAGGATGGGCTGATTGTTGAGCGTGGAACCCATAGCGAACTGCTTGAGCAGCGTGGGGTTTATGCACAATTACATAAGATGCAATTTGGTCAATGATCGCGCGAATCTGGTCGGGTGAGTCGCCACTATGGCGACTGTTACTTCCACTCTCCTGGCTGTATGGCCTGGTGAGTGGCGGGATCCGCCTATGCTACAAGCTTGGGCTTAAACGTGCATGGCGTGCGCCAGTACCGGTGGTGGTGGTTGGCAATCTTACCGCGGGCGGCAATGGTAAAACGCCGGTAGTGATTTGGCTGGTTGAACAACTGCAGCAACGCGGGATTCGCGTGGGCGTGGTGTCGCGTGGTTACGGTGGGAAAGCGGCTGCTTACCCGTTGTTATTGACCGCAGAGACCACTACCGCAGAAGCGGGTGATGAGCCTGTGCTTATCTTTCAACGTACCGGCGTACCCGTAGCGGTATCTCCGGTAAGATCGGATGCGGTAAAAGCGATCCTTGCTCACCATGACGTGCAGATTATTGTGACAGACGATGGGTTACAGCACTATCGTCTGGCTCGTGATGTGGAAATCGTGGTGATTGACGGTGTGCGTCGGTTTGGTAACGGCTGGTGGCTCCCTGCTGGGCCAATGCGTGAACGCGCAGGTCGCCTTAAATCGGTAGATGCCACGATCGTTAATGGCGGCGTTGCGCGACCGGGTGAAATTCCCATGCATCTTGAGCCGGGGCCGGCCGTTAATTTACGTACCGGTGAACGTCGCGATGTGGCGCAACTGCCTGATATTGTCGCCATGGCGGGTATCGGTCATCCACCCCGTTTTTTTGCCACGCTTGAGGCATGTGGCGCCAGGTTACAAAAATGTGTCGCACTGGCGGACCATCAGTCTCTGACCTACAGTGACGTCAGTGCGTTGTTAGCAGAAGGACAAACGCTGGTGATGACGGAAAAAGATGCGGTTAAATGTCGTGCGTTTGCCGATGAAAACTGGTGGTATTTACCGGTTGACGCTCATCTGTCAGGCGAACGGCCTGATGTGTTGCTGGATAGCTTAATCTCGCTGACTCGCTGACTGATTCACGCTGCGGCAGCGAATCATTTATGAGGTCATAAATGTCGTTGCCGCGTCTTACTCTGACGGATGCCCGTCATCTTCATCTTGCTGCCCAGGGGCTACTGAAAAAAACACGCCGCCGGGCAACGCCTGCAGATATTCTTCCCACCATTTCGCGTATGTCGTTACTGCAAATCGATACCATCAATATTGTGGCGCGCAGTCCCTATCTGGTGCTGTTTAGTCGTTTGGGTGACTATTCCCCCCAATGGCTGGATGAGTCCTTACTGCAGGGCGAATTGATGGAGTATTGGGCGCATGAAGCCTGTTTTTTACCGCGCAGCGACTTTATGCTGATACGCCATCGTATGTTGGCTCCGGAAAAAATGGGCTGGAAATACAAAGCGGCGTGGATGAAAGAGCATGCTCATGAAATTGAGCAACTGTTACAGCATATCCAGCATAACGGGCCGGTACGTTCAGCCGATTTCGAGCATCCGCGTAAGGGCGTCAGCGGCTGGTGGGAATGGAAACCACAAAAGCGGCATCTGGAAGGGCTTTTTACATCCGGGAAAGTGATGGTGGTGGAGCGGCGTAATTTTCAGCGAGTGTATGATTTAACGCATCGCGTCATGCCTCATTGGGATGACGAGCGTGACCGGCTGTCGCAGGATGAAGCCGAAATTGTGATGCTGGATAATAGCGCCCGTAGTTTGGGTATTTTCCGTGAGCAGTGGTTGGCGGACTACTATCGCCTGAAGCGTCCGGCGTTAAAAAACTGGTGCGATATGCGAAGGGAACAGCGACATATAATTCCTGTTGATGTAGAAGGGCTGGGCACCTTGTGGTTGCACAGCCACCTTCAGCCGCAACTGGAACTTGCTCTGGCGGGAAAGTTGACTGCCACCCACAACGCTGTTTTATCCCCGTTTGATCCGGTGGTCTGGGATCGTAAACGGGCAGAACAGCTGTTTGATTTTAGCTACCGACTGGAATGCTATACGCCAGCGCCGAAACGTCAGTATGGTTATTTCGTCTTGCCGTTGCTGCATCGCGGGCAGTTAGTTGGGCGCATGGACGCCAAAATGCACCGTAAAACCGGCGTGCTGGAGGTTATTTCGCTGTGGTTGCAGGATGGCATCAAACCAGGGGTTACTCTGCAAAAAGGATTGTTTCAGGCGATTGATGATTTTGCCCGCTGGCAGCAGGCGACGCGAGTGACATTGGGGAATTGCCCGGACGGTTTATTTGCTGAATCTCGGCACGGTTGGGAAATAGACCCAGCCTCTTAATTGATTATGTTAATATTTACGGATTCACAATCCGGTCCATCTGGAGGAACTATGGATCATCGTCTGCTTGAAATCATTGCCTGCCCGGTATGCAATGGCAAACTCTGGTTTAACCAGGAAAAACAGGAACTGATTTGTAAACTGGATAACCTTGCTTTCCCACTGCGCGACGGCATTCCAGTTTTGCTGGAAACCGAAGCCCGTGTTCTGACTGCTGATGAGAGTAAATCATGAGTTTTGTGGTCATTATTCCTGCGCGTTATGCGTCCACACGTTTGCCGGGTAAGCCGCTGCTGGATATCAACGGCAAGCCCATGATTGTGCATGTCCTGGAACGTGCGCGTGAATCTGGCGCCGAGCGTATTATTGTTGCCACCGATCATGAAGATGTCGCTCGTGCGGTAGAAGCGGTGGGTGGCGAAGTGTGCATGACCCGTGCCGATCACCAGTCTGGCACGGAGCGACTGGCGGAAGTTGTCGAGAAATGTGGCTTTAGCGATGATACCGTTATTGTGAACGTCCAGGGTGATGAGCCGATGATCCCGGCGGTCATTATTCGTCAGGTCGCTGAGAATCTGGCGCAGCGCCAGGTTGGTATGGCGACCCTTGCAGCCCCGATTCACAGCGCGGAAGAGGCGTTTAATCCGAATGCGGTAAAAGTTGTGCTGGATGCCGAAGGTTATGCTCTCTATTTTTCCCGTGCGACGATCCCATGGGATCGCGACCGTTTTTCCAAAAGCCTCGAAACGGTGGGCGATACCTTCCTGCGTCACCTGGGCATTTACGGTTATCGCGCCGGATTTATTCGCCGTTATGTAAACTGGCAGCCGAGTCCACTTGAGCATATTGAAATGCTGGAGCAACTGCGTGTGCTGTGGTACGGCGAGAAAATTCACGTTGCCGTCGCAAAAGAAGTCCCAGGAACCGGCGTAGACACTGCCGAAGACCTTGAGCGCGTTCGCGCTGAAATGCGTTAGTTTTTCTCATGACACTCCCCCCGGTGATGCGATTTTTGGGAGGAGTGTCGTATCGTTACGCTTTCCCTCCACTTTTCTTTTCATCAATTGATCTCATCCGGGTGACATCTGTCTGCACGACGCTCATTATGAAAGCAGTAGCATTAATGAGGGCAATCTGAAATGGAACAGTTGCGTGCCGAACTCAGCCATCTGCTGGGTGAAAAACTCAGTCGTATTGAATGCGTAAATGAAAAAGTGGATACGGCCCTGTGGTCACTGTATGACAGCCAGGGAAATCCGATGCCACTGATGGCGAGAAGTTTCACCACACCGGGGATGGCGCAGCAGTTAGCATGGAAAACCACCATGCTGGCACGCAGCGGGACTGTGCGTATGCCAGTCATTTATGGGGTCTTAACGCACGAAGAACATCCCGGCCCTGATGTCCTGTTGCTTGAGCGTTTACGCGGTGTGCCGGTAGAAGCGCCAGCCAGAACGCCCGAACGCTGGGAACATCTAAAGGATCAGATTGTAGAAGGTCTGCTTTCATGGCATCGACAGGATAGCCGCGGCTGTGTGGGAATGGTGGATAACACGCAAGAGAATATCTGGCCATCCTGGTATCGTCAGCGAGTTGAGGTGCTGTGGACTACGTTAAGTCAGTTCAACAATACCGGGCTGACAATGCAGGACAAACGGATCCTGTTTCGTACCCGTGAGTGTTTGCCCGCTTTATTTGAAGGATTCAATGATAACTGCGTGCTGATCCACGGTAATTTCAGCTTACGCAGCATGCTTAAAGACGCCCGTAGCGATCAGCTTCTGGCAATGGTGGGGCCGGGGTTGATGCTGTGGGCGCCCAGGGAATATGAACTGTTCCGCTTAATGGATAATGCGCTGGCGGAAAGCCTGCTATGGCAATACCTGCAGCGCGCGCCAGTGGCGGAGTCGTTCATCTGGCGGCGCTGGCTGTATGTGTTATGGGATGAGGTTGCGCAACTGGTCAATACCGGACGTTTTAATCGTTCCAACTTTGACCTGGCAACGAAATCACTGCTGCCGTGGCTCGCCTGAACCTTTTAGCCACTGCCAGATGCGCCCCAACGTTTCGTAACCAACACGATCGCTATGCATCAGCCAGACAGGCGAAGGAATTGCTCGCTCCCACGGATTGAGTGGTGAATCGATGGCCAGTTGATTAGCGGGTGCAGGCAACGGATGCAGTCCGGCCTGCTGGAAGAAAATCATCGCACGCGGTAAGTGCGATGCGGATGTCACCAGCAGGAACGGCGTATCGCCAATGGCCTGTTTTACTGCTATCGCTTCTTCTTCGGTATCTTTAGGTTTGTCCAGCGTAATGATCTCGCTGCGGGGCACGCCCAGCGACTGCGCCACGCGAGCGCCAGCTTCAGCCGTGCTGACATTATTGGTCTTTGCGGCAGCGCCGGTAAAAATAAGCTTCGAGCCCGGGTTTGCGCGCCATAGGCGAATACCTTCATTCAGACGTGGAAGGCTGTTGTTGATCAGGTTTGAACTTGGCGCCCACTGCGGATTCCACGTATATCCGCCACCCAACACCACAATGTACTCCACTTTTTGCGTACCCTGCCAGGTTGGATAACTATCCTCAAGCGGTTTCAGCAGACGATCGGCGACAGGTTGCAGGCTAAGCAGTAAAAGTGCGAGCCAACTCAGGCTGATACACACTTTCCCCGTTTTCTGAAAGCGGCTAAACCAGATTAACCCCAGGCCGATGCCCATCACAAGCAGCATCAACGGAAGCGGCAGCATCATACCGCCAATCACTTTCTTCAGCGTAAAAAGCATCCTTTTTGGTTCCTTTTTTAACCATATAGCAGGGGATCTGCAGCGATATTACACCAGGAAGGTTCATTCTCGGCGTGGGTGTGACAAAATAGCGGTTTTACTTAGTCGCCCTAAAGCCAGCCTGTGGAGAGCCCGATGCGGGATCGCAATTTTGATGACATTGCAGAGAAGTTTTCCCGTAACATTTACGGCACCACCAAAGGTCAATTAAGACAGGCTATTCTCTGGCAGGATTTGGATCGCTTACTGCCCACGCTCGGTGAACAGAAATTACATATTCTGGATGCGGGTGGGGGCGAAGGGCAAACGGCCATCAAAATGGCGGAGCGCGGTCACTTCGTGACATTATGTGACCTGTCCGGTGAGATGATCGCCCGTGCGCAACAGGCAGCAGAGGCAAAAGGTGTGAGCGGAAACATGCATTTCATACAATGCGCCGCTCAGGATGTTGCTGCGCATTTGGAAAGCCCGGTTGATCTGATATTGTTTCATGCTGTGCTGGAATGGGTGGCCGAACCGGTTTGCGTGCTGCAAACCCTGTGGTCGGTATTACGTCCCGGCGGCGCGTTATCGTTAATGTTCTACAATGCTAACGGTCTGCTGATGCACAACATGGTCGCAGGGAATTTCGACTATGTGCAGGTTGGGATGCCAAAACGTAAAAAACGTACGCTTTCACCAGACTATCCGCGTGAACCAGGACAGGTTTACCAGTGGCTGGAAGAGATCGGTTGGCAGATAACCGGTAAGACAGGCGTGCGCGTGTTTCATGATTATCTGCGAGATAAGCATCAACAGCGTGACGGTTATGAAATGTTACTTGAGTTAGAAACGCGCTATTGCCGCCAGGAACCGTATATCAGCCTTGGCCGCTATATTCATGTCACCGCGCGCAAACCGCAGATGCAAGGATAACCTATGAGTGAATTTTCCCAGACAGTCCCCGAACTGGTTGCCTGGGCCAGAAAAAATGACTTCTCCATCTCTCTGCCGGTAGACAGACTTTCGTTCCTGCTGGCGGTAGCCACGTTGAACGGTGAGCGACTTGACGGTGAGATGAGCGAAGGCGAGTTGGTGGATGCGTTCCGCCATGTGAGTGATGCGTTTGAGCAAACCAGCGAAACCATCGGTGTTCGCGCCAATAACGCGATTAACGACATGGTACGTCAACGTCTGCTGAACCGCTTTACCAGCGAGCAGGCGGAAGGTAACGCTATTTATCGTTTAACGCCGCTGGGGATTGGCATCACGGATTACTATATTCGTCAGCGCGAATTCTCTACATTGCGTTTGTCGATGCAGTTGTCGATTGTTGCTGGTGAGCTGAAGCGCGCGGCAGATGCCGCCGCAGAAGGTGGTGATGAATTCCACTGGCACCGCAACGTCTATGCACCATTGAAGTATTCGGTAGCGGAAATTTTCGACAGTATCGATCTGACCCAGCGCATCATGGATGAACAGCAGCAGCAGGTAAAAGACGACATCGCACAGTTGCTAAACAAAGACTGGCGGGCGGCAATTTCCAGCTGTGAAATGCTGCTGTCTGAAACGTCTGGTACGCTGCGTGAACTGCAGGATACGCTGGAAGCGGCGGGGGATAAGCTGCAGGCTAACCTGTTATGTATTCAGGACGCGACGATGGCACATGACGATTTGCATTTCGTCGACCGGCTGGTGTTCGACCTGCAAAGCAAGCTCGACCGTATTATCAGCTGGGGTCAGCAATCCATCGATTTGTGGATCGGCTACGATCGTCACGTGCACAAGTTTATCCGTACCGCTATTGATATGGACAAAAATCGCGTCTTTGCCCAGCGTTTACGTCAGTCTGTCCAGAGCTATTTTGACGATCCGTGGGCGTTGACCTATGCCAATGCCGATCGTCTACTGGATATGCGTGACGAAGAGATGGTGCTGCGTGATGAAGAGGTCACCGGTGAGCTCCCGGCCGATCTGGAATATGAAGAATTTAATGAGATCCGCGAACAGCTGGCGGCAATTATCGAAGAGCAGTTGGCTATCTATAAATCCAGACAAACGCCACTGGATCTCGGATTGGTCGTGCGCGAGTATCTGGCGCAATATCCACGTGCGCGTCACTTCGACGTTGCGCGTATTGTTATCGATCAGGCGGTACGTCTTGGCGTAGCGCAAGCAGACTTCACCGGACTGCCAGCCAAATGGCAGCCGATTAATGATTACGGAGCCAAGGTACAGGCGCATGTCATTGACAAATATTGAACAAGTGATGCCGGTCAAGCTGGCGCAGGCGCTGGCGAATCCGTTATTTCCGGCGCTGGATAGCGCGTTACGTTCGGGTCGCCATATCGGCCTGGATGAACTGGATAATCATGCCTTCCTGATGGATTTTCAGGAATATTTTGAAGAGTTTTACAGCCGCTATAACGTGGAATTGATCCGTGCGCCGGAAGGGTTCTTCTACCTTCGTCCGCGTTCAACGACGCTCATTCCCCGTTCGGTCCTGTCTGAACTGGACATGATGGTCGGTAAAATTCTTTGCTATCTCTATCTCAGCCCGGAACGTCTGGCGAACGAAGGGATTTTTACTCAGCAAGAGCTGTACGACGAGCTGCTAACGCTGGCGGATGAAGCCAAACTGCTGAAGCTGGTGAACAACCGTTCGACCGGTTCGGACGTTGATCGCCAGAAACTCCAGGAAAAAGTGCGTTCTTCACTTAACCGCCTGCGTCGTTTAGGCATGGTGTGGTTTATGGGTCACGACAGCAGCAAATTCCGTATTACGGAATCAGTCTTCCGCTTTGGCGCGGACGTGCGCAGCGGTGACGATCCGCGCGAAGCGCAGCGTCGCTTAATTCGTGATGGCGAAGCGATGCCGGTCGAGAACCGCCTGCAGCTCAACGATGAGCCCGAAGAGAATCAGCCGGACAGTGGAGAAGAAGAATAATGATTGAACGCGGTAAATTTCGCTCACTTACGCTGATTAACTGGAATGGTTTTTTTGCCCGTACGTTTGACCTTGATGAGCTGGTTACCACGCTGTCGGGCGGGAACGGGGCGGGTAAATCCACCACCATGGCGGCATTCGTTACAGCGCTTATCCCGGACTTAACCTTGCTGCATTTTCGTAATACCACCGAAGCCGGTGCAACCAGCGGCTCACGCGATAAAGGTCTGCACGGAAAGCTGAAAGCAGGTGTCTGTTACTCGATGCTTGACGTGCTCAACTCGCGCCATCAGCGTGTGGTCGTTGGCGTGCGTCTGCAGCAGGTTGCCGGGCGCGATCGTAAAGTGGACATCAAGCCATTTGCGATTCAGGGGTTACCGATGTCGGTGCAGCCAACCCAACTGGTCACGGAAACGTTGAACGAACGGCAGGCTCGCGTTCTGTCTCTTGCTGAGCTAAAAGAGAAGCTTGATGAGATGGAAGGCGTGCAGTTTAAGCAGTTCAACTCGATAACCGATTATCATTCGCTGATGTTCGATCTGGGCATCATTGCCCGTCGTCTGCGCTCAGCGTCTGATCGTAGTAAATTCTACCGTCTGATTGAAGCCTCGCTGTACGGCGGTATCTCCAGCGCCATTACTCGCTCACTGCGCGATTACCTGCTGCCAGAAAACAGCGGCGTGCGTAAAGCGTTCCAGGATATGGAAGCGGCGCTGCGTGAAAACCGCATGACGCTGGAAGCGATTCGCGTCACCCAGTCAGATCGTGACCTGTTTAAGCATTTGATCAGCGAAGCGACTAACTATGTGGCGGCAGATTATATGCGCCACGCTAATGAACGTCGTATTCACCTCGACAAAGCGCTGGAATATCGTCGTGAACTGTATACCTCGCGCCAGCAGCTGGCTGCAGAGCAGTATAAGCATGTGGATATGGCGCGTGAACTGGGCGAGCATAACGGCGCGGAAGGCGATCTGGAAGCCGATTATCAGGCTGCGAGCGATCATCTGAATCTGGTGCAAACCGCACTGCGTCAGCAGGAAAAAATTGAACGCTACGAAGCGGATCTCGAAGAGTTGCAGATCCGTCTCGAAGAACAAAATGAAGTCGTGGCAGAAGCTGTCGATCGTCAGGATGAGAATGAAGCCCGTGCGGAAGCCGCCGAGCTGGAAGTGGATGAGCTGAAAAGCCAGCTTGCCGATTACCAGCAGGCGCTGGACGTCCAGCAAACGCGCGCCATCCAGTACACTCAGGCGATTCAGGCACTGAGCCGAGCCAAAGAGCTTTGCCACTTACCGGATCTGACCGCCGATTGCGCCGCTGAATGGCTGGAAACCTTCAAGGCCAAAGAGCAGGAAGCGACCGAGAAGTTGCTGACGCTGGAACAAAAAATGAGCGTGGCGCAAACTGCGCACAGCCAGTTCGAACAGGCTTACCAGCTGGTGGCGGCTATCAACGGCCCGCTGGCGCGTGGTGAAGCCTGGAGCGTGGCACGTGAGCTGCTGCGCGAAGGCGTTGAACAGCGCCACCTGGCGGAACAGGTTCAGCCATTGCGCATGCGTTTGAGCGAGCTGGAACAGCGTCTGCGCGAACAGCAGGAAGCCGAGCGTCTGCTGGCTGAATTCTGCAAGCGTCAGGGTAAACAGTTCGATATCGATGAGCTGGAAGCGCTGCACCAGGAACTGGAAGCGCGTATCGCCGCCTTGTCGGACAGCGTCTCTTCTGCCAGCGAACAGCGTATGACGCTGCGTCAGGAGCAGGAGCAGCTGCAATCGCGTATCCAGCATCTGATGAAACGCGCGCCTGTCTGGCTGGCTGCGCAAAATAGCCTGAATCAGCTTAGCGAGCAGTGTGGCGAAGAGTTTACCTCCAGCCAGGATGTGACCGAGTATCTGCAACAATTGCTGGAGCGCGAGCGTGAAGCCATTGTTGAGCGGGATGAAGTCGGCGCGCGCAAAAATGCGGTTGATGAAGAGATTGAACGTTTAAGTCAGCCGGGCGGGGCGGAAGATCAGCGCCTCAATGCGCTGGCGGAACGCTTCGGCGGCGTGCTGCTGTCTGAAATCTATGACGATGTTAGCCTTGAAGATGCGCCGTACTTCTCTGCGCTGTACGGTCCTTCGCGCCATGCCATCGTGGTGCCGGATCTATCACTGATTACTGAGCAACTTGATGGGCTGACGGATTGCCCGGAAGACCTCTACTTCATCGAAGGGGATCCGCAGTCGTTTGATGACAGCGTCTTCAGCGTCGATGAACTTGAAAAAGCGGTGGTGGTGAAAACCGCCGAGCGTCAGTGGCGTTATTCCCGCTTCCCGACGGTGCCGATTTTTGGTCGTGCTGCGCGCGAAAGCCGTATCGAAACCCTGCATGCCGAGCGTGAAGGGCTGTCTGAACGTTTTGCAACGCTCTCCTTTGACGTCCAGAAAACCCAGCGTCTGCACCAGGCGTTTAGCCGCTTTATTGGCAGCCATCTGTC
The DNA here is from genome assembly GCF_030332245.1 of Citrobacter sp. Cy070. NCBI lineage: Bacteria > Pseudomonadati > Pseudomonadota > Gammaproteobacteria > Enterobacterales > Enterobacteriaceae > Citrobacter > Citrobacter sp. Cy070. The sequence continues at coordinate 156,053 of NZ_JAOWIG010000077.1, read as the reverse complement.
GGTGGCATTTGAAGCCGATCCGGAAGCGGAAATTCGCCAACTGAACAGCCGTCGCGTTGAACTCGAACGTGCGCTGACCAATCATGAAAATGATAATCAGCAAAGCCGTATGCAGTTTGAACAGGCGAAAGAGGGGGTTTCTGCTCTTAACCGCCTGCTGCCGCGTTTGAATTTGCTGGCAGATGACACGCTGGCCGATCGTGTGGACGAAATTCGTGAGCGTCTGGATGAAGCCCAGGAAGCGGCGCGTTTTGTGCAGCAGCACGGCAACCAGTTAGCCAAACTGGAACCGATGGTTTCGGTTCTGCAAAATGACCCGGAGCAGTTTGAACAGCTGAAAGAAGACTACGCGTATTCCCAGCAGATGCAGCGCGACGCACGTCAGCAGGCTTTTGCGCTGACTGAAGTCGTACAGCGCCGGGCGCACTTTAGCTATTCCGACTCCGCCGAAATGCTCAGCGGTAACAGCGATCTGAATGAGAAACTGCGTGAGCGTCTGGAACAGGCGGAAGCTGAACGTACCCGCGCCCGTGAAGCGTTGCGCAGCCATGCCGCGCAGTTGAGCCAGTACAATCAGGTTATGGCCTCGCTGAAAAGTTCTTATGACACCAAGAAAGAGCTACTGAACGATTTACAACGCGAACTGCAGGATATCGGCGTTCGCGCAGACAGCGGCGCTGAAGAGCGTGCGCGTATTCGTCGTGATGAACTGCATGCGCAGCTCAGTAATAACCGCGCTCGTCGCAACCAACTGGAAAAAGCGCTAACCTTCTGCGAAGCGGAGATGGAAAACCTGACCCGCAAGCTGCGCAAGCTTGAGCGCGATTACCATGAAATGCGTGAGCAGGTAGTCACCGCCAAAGCCGGCTGGTGTGCGGTGATGCGGATGGTGAAAGATAACGGTGTGGAACGTCGTCTGCACCGTCGCGAGTTGGCCTATCTTTCTGGTGACGAACTGCGTTCGATGTCGGATAAGGCGCTCGGTGCGCTACGTCTGGCGGTTGCGGATAACGAACACCTGCGCGATGTGTTGCGTATGTCTGAAGATCCAAAACGCCCAGAGCGAAAAATCCAGTTTTTCGTCGCGGTTTACCAGCATCTGCGTGAACGTATTCGCCAGGATATTATCCGTACCGACGATCCGGTTGAAGCCATCGAGCAGATGGAGATTGAATTGAGCCGTCTGACGGAAGAATTAACCTCCCGCGAACAGAAGCTGGCGATCAGCTCTCGCAGCGTGGCGAATATTATCCGTAAGACGATTCAGCGCGAACAGAACCGTATTCGCATGCTGAACCAGGGTCTGCAAAGCGTGTCGTTTGGCCAGGTAAACAGCGTTCGTCTGAACGTCAACGTACGCGAGACGCATGCCACCTTGCTGGACGTACTCTCCGAGCAGCATGAGCAGCACCAGGATCTGTTTAACAGCAATCGTCTGACCTTCTCTGAAGCGCTGGCGAAGCTGTATCAGCGTCTGAATCCGCAGATTGACATGGGACAGCGTACGCCGCAAACCATTGGTGAAGAACTGCTCGACTACCGCAACTACCTGGAAATGGAAGTTGAGGTTAACCGTGGTTCTGACGGTTGGCTGCGTGCCGAATCGGGCGCCCTGTCCACAGGGGAAGCGATCGGTACCGGGATGTCAATCCTCGTGATGGTTGTTCAAAGCTGGGAAGATGAAGGGCGTAGACTGCGTGGGAAAGATATCTCGCCATGCCGCCTGTTGTTCCTTGATGAAGCCGCACGACTTGATGCCCGCTCCATCGCAACCCTGTTTGAACTGTGCGAGCGTTTGCAGATGCAGCTGATTATTGCTGCGCCGGAAAATATCAGCCCGGAGAAAGGCACAACCTACAAACTGGTGCGTAAAGTCTTCCAGAACACCGAACACGTTCATGTGGTGGGTCTGCGTGGTTTTGCCCCTCAGTTACCTGAACCCTTACCTGGGATAGAAGATGCCTCTTCGCAGGCAAGCTAAGTAAAAAGGCGGCGCTAAAGCCGCCTTTTTCTTTTCCGATATGCACATGATACCTGGTGTAATTTCTTTAGACTTCTTTACATTAGGTTAGGCAAAAATGATTTGATGTTTATATACTGAAGGTAAGCCTAACGCGTCACCGGGCTTGCTCGTCATACTTCAGAATGTATTGGCGTTTTACAGGCCCGCTCCCTTGAGAGTAACGGGGAATACAGGCGGTCTGGCTACTCAAAGTATGATAAAGAAAACAGGGGGCAAGGGATGTTGCTTAATAAAATGTGTGGTCGTCGGCTGTCGGCAATCAGTTTGTGCCTGGCCGTAACATTCGCTCCACTGTTCAACGCGCAGGCTGATGAGCCTGAAATGATTCCTGGCGACAGCTCTGCTGCCGTCAGCGAACAGCCTACAGCGTTATCGCAACCGCAGGTACAATCTTACGCGACAGGTGTGATGGCGGGAATTCAGTCTCTGCCCAATGGCACATCTGTGGACAAAGCCCGCGCTGAATTGCAATCTCAGCTACCAGCAGGCTATACGCCGGTTTATATGAGCCAGCTGGAATTACTGTATGCCGCACGCGAAATGAAACCGATGTGGGAAAATCGTGATGCGGTAAAAGCCTTTCAACAACAGTTAGCCGAGGTGGCGATTGCCGGGTTTCAGCCGCAGTTTAACGCCTGGGTTGCGTTACTAACTGACCCGGCAGTCACAGGCCTGGCACGTGATACTGTACTTTCTGATGCGATGATGGGCTATCTGCACTTTATTGCCAATATCCCCGTCAAAGGTAGCCGCTGGCTCTACAGCGATAAGCCTTATGCACTGGCAACGCCACCGCTCTCCGTTGTTAACCAATGGCAGGTAGCGCTGGACAACGGTCAGCTAACTTCATTTATCACCAGCCTTACACCTCAGCATCCACAGTATGCTGCGATGCATGAGTCGTTGCTGAAGCTGGTGGGGGATTCGCGACCCTGGCCACGGTTAACCAGCACCACGACGTTGCGTCCCGGTGAATGGAGTAATGATATCCCGGCGCTGCGCGAAATTCTGCGTCGTACCGGAATGCTGAACGCCGGTGTCAGCACTTCTGCCAAAGAAGGGCGTAGCGCCTACGATCGCGAACTTGTTGACGCGGTGAAACGTTTTCAGACATGGCAGGGGCTGGGGGCCGATGGCACGATTGGCCCTGCGACGCGTGACTGGCTGAACGTGACGCCTGCTCAACGCGCGGGCGTACTGGCGTTAAATATTCAGCGTTTGCGCCTGCTGCCGAGCGATCTGTCTACCGGCATCATGGTAAACATCCCAGCCTACTCGCTGGTTTATTATCAGAACGGAAATCAGGTGCTGGCTTCCCGTGTTATTGTCGGACGTCCCGATCGTAAAACGCCGATGATGAGCAGCGCGTTGAATAATGTGGTTGTAAATCCACCGTGGAACGTGCCGCCGACGCTGGCCCGAAAAGATATTCTGCCTAAATTGTGGAACGATCCGGGGTACCTTGAGCGTCACGGGTATACTGTAATGCGCGGCTGGAACAGCAAAGAGACGATAGATCCGTGGCAGGTTGACTGGGCTACAATCACCGCCTCAAATCTGCCGTTCCGCTTCCAGCAGGCACCGGGCGCGCGTAATTCGCTGGGTCGCTATAAATTCAATATGCCGAGTTCGGACGCCATTTATCTGCACGATACGCCAAACCATAATTTGTTCCAGAAGGATACTCGGGCGCTAAGTTCTGGCTGTGTGCGCGTGAATAAGGCCTCGGAACTGGCGAATATGCTGCTGCAGGATGCTGGCTGGAATGATACGCGCATCTCGGATGCCCTGAAGCAAGGGGATACGCGGTATGTAAATATCCGCCAGAATATTCCGGTCAACCTGTACTATTTGACTGCCTTTGTGGGAAGCGATGGACGTACGCAGTATCGAACAGATATTTACAATTACGATCAGACAGCGCGATCCAGCGCACAAATCATGTCGAAAGCTGAGCAATTAATCAGATAAATGAAGCAGTTCGAGGAAAATGATTGTCGTAAGTTATGACGAAAACGGGGCAGGATGGCTGCAAGCCCCGTATTTCCTGGGTTTGGGAGCCTTGACGTGGACTACTTAGCCAGATAAGGTTTCCCGCGTGCGCTAGAGCATACATACGATAACATTGACCTGTAGACCTTAATACCATGGACAAATTTGACGCTAATCGCCGCAAACTGCTGGCGCTTGGTGGCATTGCCCTCGGCGCTGCCATCCTGCCTACGCCTGCGTTTGCTACACTCTCCACCCCACGTCCGCGTATATTGACTCTGAATAACCTGCATACCGGTGAGTCAATTAAAGCAGAGTTTTTTGATGGCAGGGGCTATATTCAGGACGAATTAGCAAAACTTAATCACTTTTTCCGTGACTTTCGGGCGAATAAAGTGAAATCCATCGACCCGGGATTGTTTGATCAACTCTTCCGTCTGCAGGGATTGCTGGGTACGCGTAAACCCGTACAACTGATCTCCGGCTATCGTTCCATCGATACCAATAATGAACTCCGTGCACGCAGTCGCGGTGTGGCAAAGAAAAGCTACCACACGAAAGGCCAGGCCATGGATTTCCACATTGAAGGCATCGCATTAAGCAATATTCGCAAAGCTGCGTTATCTATGCGCGCAGGTGGTGTAGGATACTACCCCAGCAGTAACTTTGTGCATATCGACACCGGGCCTGCACGGCACTGGTGATCCGTAAGCTTAATGAAACAGGAGCTGTATGAACTATCGTATTATTCCGGTCACTGCATTCGCCCAGAACTGCTCGCTAATCTGGTGTGAGCAGACGCGTCTGGCCGCACTGGTCGATCCCGGCGGTGATGCCGAGAAAATCAAACAGGAAGTCGATGCCAGCGGTCTGACGCTCATGCAGATCCTGCTTACCCATGGACATCTTGACCATGTAGGGGCAGCGGCTGAACTGGCACAGCATTACGGTGTACCGGTTATTGGGCCGGAAAAAGAAGATGAGTTCTGGCTGCAGGGGCTGCCTGCGCAAAGCCGCATGTTTGGCCTGGGTGACTGTGAGCCGTTGACGCCCGATCGCTGGCTAAACGAAGGCGATCGGATTAGCGTCGGCAACGTAACCTTACAGGTGCTGCATTGCCCGGGTCATACACCGGGACATGTGGTCTTCTTTGATGAGCAATCAAAGTTACTGATTTCGGGTGACGTGATTTTCAAAGGCGGCGTAGGGCGCAGTGATTTCCCGCGTGGGGATCACAGCCAATTGATTGATTCGATTAAACGTAAACTCTTGCCATTGGGTGATGACGTGACGTTTATCCCGGGTCACGGCCCACTTTCTACGCTGGGTAACGAACGGCTACATAACCCGTTCCTGCAGGATGAAATGCCAGTCTGGTAACACCGCAGATAAATAAAAAGGCCGCGATTGCGGCCTTTTTATGCGCAATAAATTACAGCACTGCGACAATCGCTTCGCACAGCGGTGCCATGTTATCTGGCGTCATTCCTGCGACGTTTACACGTCCGGAAGCGACGGCATAGACACCAAACTCTTCACGCAGACGCAGAACCTGTTCTTTTGTCAGGCCGCTGAAAGAGAACATACCGTTCTGTTTGATGATAAAGCTGAAGTCGCGGTTTGCACCTTTCTCCTGCAGCGTATTGACAAACAGTAAACGCATGCGCTGAATACGTTGGCGCATGTCAGTCAGTTCCTGTTCCCAGATGGCACGCAGCGCATCGTTGCTCAGAATTGTGGCGACTACGGATGCACCGTGGGCTGGCGGGTTGGAGTAGTTCGCACGAATTACCGATTTCATCTGGCTAAAGGCACGATCAACGGTTTCAGCATCAGCTGCAACCAGTGTACAGGCACCTACGCGCTCATTGTACAGACCAAAGTTTTTGGAATAGGAGCTGGCGACAATCAGCTCTTTATGCAGCGCGGCGAATGCACGCAGACCCTCTGCATCTTCTTCCAGACCACGCGCAAAGCCCTGGTAGGCGAAGTCGAACAGTGGTAACCAACCTTTTTCGACTGACAGCTGAGCCAGCGTTTGCCACTGCTCCAGCGTCGGATCGATACCGGTCGGATTGTGGCAGCATCCGTGGAATAATACGACGTCGCCAGCTTGTGCTTCAGCCAGGCTTGCCAGCAACGCATCAAAGTCCAGTGAATGGTTTGCAGCATCGTAATAGTTATATTCACGCACTTCCAGACCAGCAGAATTAAATACGCTCTTATGGTTCGGCCAGCTTGGGTTGCTGACCCACACGCGTTTTGCGCTGGTGTTTTTTGCCAGGAAATCAGCGGCCACACGCAGGGCACCCGTACCACCAGGGGTCTGTGCGGTACGCGCGCGTTTTTCATTAATCAGAGCACTTTCTTTACCAAACAGTAATTCCTGAGTGCAGCGACCAAACTCTGGAATACCGTCAATGCCAAGATAGTTTTTGGTGGTTTCATTTTCCAGGATATATTGCTCGGCTTTTTTAACGCTGGTCAGTACCGGCGTTTTGCCTGTCTCATCTTTATATACACCGATTCCGAGGTTGATTTTCCCCGGGCGGTCATCGGCACGAAACAAATCAGCCAGGCCCAAAATGGGGTCGGCAGGAGCGGCGGTAATGTTCTCAAACATGACGAGGTTCCATTGTGGTTACAGAAGGGAAGTCCGCTATCAGGTTAACGGTAGATTTACAAAATGCCAACCGTTAGTGACGAAAAGCAGGGGTGTTTTTTGAAGACGCAAGAATCCGCTGGCGGATATAAAAAAACAGGACCGAAGTCCTGTTTTTTAGGCATTTAGCAAAGAGGTCTGCTATTAGAACTGGTAAACGATACCCACTGCAACGGTGTCGTCAGAGCCTACGCCCAGTTTGTTGTCAGAATCGATCTGGTTGATGATGTAATCAACATAGGTGGACATGTTTTTGTTGAAGTAGTAAGTCGCGCCCACTTCGAAGTAGTTCACCAGATCTACGTCACCGATACCTTCGATATCCTTACCTTTAGATTTGGTATAGGCGAGGGACGGACGCAGGCCGAAGTCGAACTGGTACTGAGCAACTAACAGTACGTCTTCAGTTTTGTTCGCATAACCGTTAGAAATGCGGGTTGCGTTGCGGGTTTCGCTGTAGTTCGCTGCCAGGTAGATGTTGTTAGCATCGTATTTCACGCCGGTAGCCCACTGCTCAGCTTTGTCGCCATGGCCGCGCAGAAGCGGGTTTTGCTGGGCATCGGTACGGTCAGCCGCGCCGTATGCACCGACGATACCGAAGCCTTCGAATTCGTAGCTTACAGAACCGCCAACGCCGTCACCATTAGAGCGACGAACGTCATCACGCTCGTTTTTACCCAGGTACTGAACAGCGAAGTTCAGGCCTTCAACCAGACCGAAGAAGTTGGAGTTACGGTAAGTCGCGAGGCCACCGTTACGCTGAGAGAAGAACTGGTCGGAAGCCGCAGTATCGCCACCGAATTCTGGCAGCATATCGGTGTAACCCAGTGCATCGTATACGACGCCGTAGTTACGACCGTAATCGAAGGAACCTGCGTCACCGAATTTCAGACCAGCAAACGCCAGACGGGTTTTGTTCCCATTCTGAGAGTCGTCACCGCCTTCGGAGTTATTGCCGCTGAACTGGTATTCCCACTGGCCGTAACCGGTCAGTTGGTCGTTAATCTGAGTTTCCCCTTTGAAACCAAGACGGGCGTAAGTCTGATCGCCATTAGGTGCGTAGGCGTTGTCACCGTTGTGCTTGGAAAAATAGTGCAGACCTACAGCTTTACCGTAGATGTCTACTTTATTGCCATCTTTGTTATAAACTTCTGCAGCGTTAGCTGCCCCGGCTACCAGCAGAGCAGGGATAACCACTGCAAGAATATTGCGCTTCATCATTATTTATTACCCTCATCGGTTTTTATATGACACCTGCCACTGCCGCCAATAAATTCCGTCAATAAAAATTTACGGAACTATTGATGAGAGTTTGGTGTCTTTATGTGTCTGCAGGCATCTTTCCATTCAAACTACCGTTTCGCTACTCTCAAAGTGCTACAAATATAAAGATTTGGTTTCAAAAAGAAAAAATGTGTAACAAAATGTTATTTTTATGCAACTTTGTGAACAACTTCAAATTTCAGGTGTCCCTGCGATTGAATTTTGCTCGGTTTTATCTATTTATATGATTTTCTTATACTTAATTTTGCTAACGACATTTTTATCTAGCCCCGCAAAAAAGAACCATTTTTACAAATGCATATTTTGGCCGTCCAGAATGCCGTGCGAATGGGTAATAAATGCTCTATTTGATCATGAAGTGCTAATCCACAATAAAAATGGTGATTATTTTTTGTTCTCAAATGTTGCAGTGAAACATTGCGTAACAGGAAGGGGGAATTTACGGGTTGAGTTTAGTGCGGGATGAGAGTCCATCTAAGGCGACAAATACAGCAATGCGCTGAACGAAAAAGGCCAGCAGTGCTGGCCTTTATGATTAAAGCGACAACGTTAGAAGCTGGCGTTACGCGGTGTACGCGGGAACGGAATAACATCGCGGACGTTCTGTACGCCGGTGACATAAGCGATCAGACGCTCAAAGCCCAAACCAAAACCGGAATGCGGAACGGTACCGTAGCGACGCAGATCGCGATACCACCAGTAATCTTCTTTGTTCAGACCCATCTCCAGCATACGGGCATCCAGCACGTCCAGACGCTCTTCACGCTGAGAACCACCGATGATTTCACCGATTCCCGGTGCCAGCACGTCCATTGCCGCCACGGTTTTACCGTCGTCGTTAAGGTGCATATAAAACGCCTTAATATCTTTCGGATAGTTTTTAACAACCACCGGCGCTTTAAAGTGTTCTTCGGCAAGATAGCGTTCATGCTCAGAAGACAGATCAACACCCCAGTAAACCGGGTTTTCAAACTGTTTGCCGCATTTTTCCAGGATGCTTACCGCATCGGTGTAATCCACCTGCGCGAAGTCAGCATCAATAAAACGTTCCAGGCGTGATACCGCGTCTTTGTCGACACGTTCGGCGAAGAACTTCATATCATCCGCACGTTCTTCCAGTACGGCTTTGAACGCGTATTTCAGCATTGCTTCAGCCAGACCTGCAACATCGTTCAGATCGGCAAAAGCGACTTCCGGCTCAAGCATCCAAAACTCTGCGAGGTGACGGCTGGTGTTGGAGTTTTCCGCACGGAAAGTCGGTCCAAAGGTATAAATTTTGGACAGGGCGCAGGCGTAAGTTTCACCGTTCAACTGACCGGAAACGGTCAGGAACGCTTCCTTACCAAAGAAGTCTTTATCGAAATCGACTTTACCCTGATCGTTACGTGGCAGGTTTTCCAGATCCAGCGTAGAAACACGGAACATTTCACCCGCACCTTCCGTATCGGAAGCGGTGATCAGCGGAGTAGATACCCAAAAGAAACCCTGCTCGTGGAAGAAGCGATGCAGCGCTTGCGCCAGCGTATGACGTACGCGCGCTACCGCACCAATCATATTGGTGCGCGGACGCATATGCGCCACTTCACGCAGATACTCAATGCTGTGACGCTTAGCCGCCATTGGGTAGGTATCAGGATCTTCAACCCAGCCCGCGACTTCAACTTCAGTAGCCTGAATTTCAAAGCTCTGTCCTTGTCCAGGTGATGCAACGACTTTACCCGTTACGATAACTGAACAACCCGTCGTCAGGCGCAGCACGTCCTGATTGTAATTGGGCAGAGAATTATTGATGACGGCCTGTACAGGATCAAAGCAGGAACCGTCATAAACGGCGAGGAAGGAGATGCCAGCTTTTGAATCTCGGCGGGTACGCACCCATCCGCGCACGGTGACTTCGCTGTCAACGGCTACGCGGCCCTGGAGTACGTCGGCTACAGGCACAACGCTCATAATATTCTCTCTGTTAATAGTCGGATATATAAACACATGTCCACCCGTAATGGGGGGATACCTATGTTACCTGGCATCTGCAATCAGACAAGCAGAATTCGTAGCTGGAGTGAAAGATTTCGGAAATAAACGTGAAAAGGGAGCCAAAGTGGCTCCCTGGAAGGACTAGCTGGCTTTTTTAATATGCGGGAGATCGAAGGCTTTGCGCAGCGCGCGCACAAACGCTTTATCATGGCAGATGGTTTTACCCGGGCTGTCAGATAACTTCGCCACCGGTTTGCCGTTACATTCGACCAGCTTGATAACGATATTCAGCGGCTTAACCTGGGGGATGTTACACGTCAGGCGTGTCCCGATACCAAAGCTCAACTGCACGCGAGAAGAGAAGTGGCGGTAGAGTTCAATCGCTTTATTCAGATCGAGGTTATCGGAGAACACCAGCGTTTTGCTTTGCGGGTCAATGCCCAGTTTTTCATAATGGGCGATGGCTTTCTCACCCCATTCCACCGGATCGCCAGAGTCGTGGCGCAAACCCTGGTAGCGGGTCGCAAACTCAACGCCAAAGTCGCGCAAAAACGCGTCCATGGTGATGCAATCGGTCAGGGCGATGCCGAGCTGGTCGGGATATTCGTTCAGCCAGGCGGCCAGGGCAACGCGCTGGCTGGTGGCAAGCTCAGGGCTGATTTGCTGGTGTGCCTGGAACCATTCATGCGCCTGGGTTCCCATCGGCGTTAATGACAAACGACGGGCAAGATCGTAGTTGCTGGTGCCAACAAACCACGGCTCTTGCTGCAGGCGTTTAACGATAGCCTGCTGGACTTCACGTGAAAAACGACGACGCGTACCGAAATCCATCAGATGGAAGCGGGACATATCGACATCTTTCGTTAAAGCAGAGAATTCTGCTAATTTGTTTTCCAGCTCAGCCAGCGCCTGTGGGACGCCTGATTCGGGCGAGCGATAACGGTGTACCAGCTCGCTTATCACCGCTAACAGCGGAACTTCCCACATGATCACTTCGCGCCATGGCCCGGTTAAGCGAATGTTCAACTTACCGTTGTCATTGGTGACGCAAACCTGTTCCGGGTTATAGCGGAAATCACGTAACCAGGTGAGGTAATCAGCTTTGAAGAAAGGCAGGCCGGAGAGCCACTGGTACTCGTCCTCCTGCAGTCGCAGGTGCTGCATAGCATTCACCTGTTCGCGAATAGAATCGGCATAAATACCGAGCAGGTCATCGCCACGGCAACGAAATTCAGCCGCTACTTGTACATCATAGTAGTGGTGAAAAACGGCTTGCTGCATATGCAACTTATAAGCGTCTGTATCCAGCAGCGAGTGCAGAACAGGAGAAGCGAATTGTGTCATAGGTGCGCAGTAGCATCCTCTCACGGGAGCGTTTAGTACAATAAACAACTAAGAAAACCGCTGGAGTATACCCTGTTTAGCGATTTATTGAACCCCGATCACACCATAAGCTGTCTTTCTGGTCGAGGGCAATTCGTGCCGCGTGTTATAAAAATGTAGCAAAAAGGGCGTTTGTGCCTGAAAAGATGAACATTCTGCGTAGCGTGATTTACGCAACAGGAATAGACTGAAGCCGAGACTCTACCAAAGATGCTAAAGGTTTTTTTATGACACAACAGCCACAAGCCAAATACCGCCACGACTACCGTGCGCCGGATTACCAGATTACTGATATTGACTTGACCTTTGACCTGGATGCTGAAAAAACCGTGGTCACCGCAGTGAGCCAGGCTGTCCGTCATGGCACGTCCGATGCGCCCCTGCGCCTGAATGGCGAAGATCTGACCTTGGTGTCAATCCACGTGAATGACGAACCGTGGACAGCATATAAAGAAGAAGAGGGCGCCCTGGTCATCAATCAACTGCCGGAACGTTTTACGCTGCGTATCGTGAATGAAATTAGCCCAGCGGCGAATACCGCGCTGGAAGGGCTTTACAAGTCAGGTGACGCGCTGTGTACCCAGTGCGAAGCAGAAGGCTTTCGCCATATTACCTGGTATCTCGACAGGCCGGACGTGCTGGCGCGTTTTACTACCAAAATAATCGCCGATAAAACGCAATATCCGTTCCTGCTCTCCAACGGTAACCGTGTGGCGCAGGGTGAACTGGAAAATGGTCGTCACTGGGTACAGTGGCAGGATCCATTCCCGAAACCGTGCTATTTATTTGCGCTGGTGGCCGGTGATTTTGACGTCCTGCGCGACACTTTTACTACCCGCTCAGGGCGTGAAGTGGCGCTGGAACTGTACGTCGATCGCGGTAACCTGGACCGCGCGCCATGGGCGATGACCTCGCTGAAAAACTCCATGAAATGGGATGAAGAGCGCTTTGGCCTCGAGTATGACCTCGACATCTATATGATTGTCGCCGTGGATTTCTTCAACATGGGCGCGATGGAGAATAAAGGTCTGAACATCTTTAACTCCAAATACGTGCTGGCGCGTACCGATACCGCCACCGACAAAGATTACCTCGATATTGAGCGCGTCATCGGTCACGAATATTTCCATAACTGGACCGGCAACCGCGTGACCTGTCGCGACTGGTTCCAGTTGAGCCTGAAAGAGGGTTTAACTGTGTTCCGCGATCAGGAGTTCAGTTCCGATCTCGGCTCACGTGCGGTAAACCGCATCAGCAATGTGCGTACCATGCGCGGCCTGCAGTTTGCTGAGGACGCCAGCCCGATGGCGCATCCTATCCGTCCGGATATGGTCATTGAAATGAACAACTTCTATACCTTGACCGTATATGAGAAGGGTGCGGAAGTGATTCGTATGATCCACACCCTGCTGGGTGAGGCTAACTTCCAGAAAGGGATGCAGCTGTACTTTGAGCGTCACGATGGTAGCGCCGCGACCTGTGATGATTTCGTGCAGGCGATGGAAGATGCGTCGAACGTCGATCTCTCCCATTTCCGCCGCTGGTACAGCCAGTCCGGTACGCCGATTTTGACCGTGCGAGATGACTACAATCCAGCAACGGAACAGTACACACTGACTATCAGCCAGCGTACGCCAGCCACGCCGGATCAGGCTGAAAAGCAGCCCTTGCATATTCCTTTTGCCCTTGAGTTGTATGACAACGAAGGGAAAGTGATCCCGCTACAAAAAGGCGGGCACCCGGTGAATTCCGTACTCAACGTGACCCAGGCAGAGCAGACGTTTGTCTTTGATAACGTCTACTTCCAGCCGGTTCCGGCGCTGCTGTGCGAATTCTCCGCGCCGGTGAAACTGGAATATAAATGGAGCGATCAGCAACTGACCTTCCTGATGCGCCATGCGCGTAACGATTTCTCTCGTTGGGATGCGGCGCAAAGCCTGCTGGCGACCTATATTAAGCTCAACGTTGCCCGTCATCAGCAGGGACAACCGCTGTCGCTGCCGGTCCACGTGGCCGATGCATTCCGCGCGATTCTGCTCGATGAGAAAATCGATCCGGCACTGGCGGCAGAGATCCTGACGCTGCCTTCAGTAAATGAAATTGCCGAACTGTTCGACATCATTGATCCGGTGGCGATCGCCGAGGTACGCGAAGCGTTAACCCGCACGCTGGCGGCCGAGCTGGCGGATGAATTCCTCGCCATCTATAACGCTAATCATCTTGATGAGTATCGCGTTGAGCATGGCGATATTGGCAAACGTACGCTGCGCAACGCCTGCCTGCGATTCCTGGCCTTTGGCGAAACCCATCTGGCTGACACGCTGGTAAGCAAGCAGTACCGTGAAGCGAACAATATGACCGATGCGCTGGCGGCGCTGTCTGCGGCGGTCGCAGCACAGTTGCCGTGTCGTGACGCGCTGATGCAGGAATACGACGACAAATGGCACCATGACGGTCTGGTGATGGATAAATGGTTTATCCTGCAATCCACCAGCCCGGCTAGAAACGTGCTGGAAACGGTACGCGGCCTGTTGAAGCATCGCTCTTTTAGCATGAGTAACCCAAACCGCATCCGTTCGCTGATCGGTGCCTTCGCGGGCAGCAACCCGGCTGCATTCCATGCGGAAGATGGTAGCGGTTATCAGTTCCTGGTTGACATGCTGACTGAGCTCAACAGCCGTAACCCGCAGGTGGCGTCACGTCTGATTGAGCCGTTGATTCGTTTAAAACGCTATGATGCAAAACGTCAGGCGAAGATGCGTGCGGCGCTGGAACAGCTGAAAGGACTGGAGAATCTGTCAGGCGATCTGTTCGAGAAAATTACTAAAGCGTTGGCCTGAGACGTTGACCTGTAGTTTTGTAGGCCGGATAAGGCGGTAACGCCGTCATCCGGCAAAATGCCCGGTGGCGCTCATGCTTACCGGGCCTACAACGTCCTGAATGTTTATCCATGCAGTCGGATTGATTGTTCTGCCTCGCCACGCTGCATCACCCGATTCAACACCTCGGCTTCCAGTTCTGCCAGACGAAGAGAGCCAATCCGGCGTGGTCGCGCAATATCCACCGTTAAATCCAGTCCGATTTTTCCATCCTCAATCAGCAAGACACGATCGGCCATTGCCACCGCTTCGCTGACGTCATGGGTGACCAGCAGTACGGTAAAGCCGTGTTCCTGCCACAAAGAGACAATCAGCTCCTGCATTTCAAGGCGGGTTAAGGCATCCAGCGCGCCGAGGGGTTCATCCAGCAGAAGCAGACCGGGGCGATGAATTAATGCCCGCGCCAGAGCCACGCGCTGTTTTTGTCCGCCAGAAAGCGCTGCGGGCCACTCCTGAGCACGATTCTCCAGCCCAACTGCGGCCAGCGCATCTCGGGCTGCATTGCGCCACTGACCTTTCAGACCCAGACCGACGTTATCGATAACCGTCTTTCATGGCAGCAGACGCGCATCCTGAAACATCATTCGCGTATCATCCTGAATCTCTGCCAGCGGGGTGGTTCCGGCGAGTAATGCGCCAGAGGTGGGCGACTCCAGTCCAGCCAGCAGGCGCAGCAACGTACTTTTACCTCCGCCACTGCGGCCTACCACGGCAACGAACTGTCCGGCCGGAATATGCAAATCTAACTGATTGAGCACCGTATTGGCGGCGTATTGTTTCGTTACGGCGCTTAGCAACAGCGGTGTGCCCTGGTTCAGGCGAGCGGTGTTCATATGGTAGCCTCCTTCACATGGTAAGCCGGGTTCCAGCGCAGCCAGATTCGCTCCAGCAGTTGGGCACTGACATCGGCTAGCTTGCCGAGCAGGGCGTAGAGAATAATGGCCACCACGACCACATCGGTTTGCAGAAATTCGCGGGCGTTCATCGCCAGGTAGCCAATACCGGCATTGGCTGAAATGGTTTCTGCGACGATAAGCGTCAGCCACATCAGCCCGAGAGCGAAACGCACCCCAACCATAATCGAGGGCAGGGCGCCGGGGAGGATCACATGAATAAACAGTGAAAAACCAGACAACCCATAGCTGCGCGCCATTTCAACCAGCCCGCGGTCGATATTGCGTATCCCGTGCCAGGTGTTGATGTAAATCGGGAACAGCGTGCCCAGGGCGACGAGAAAGATCCTGGCGGATTCATCAATACCGAACCACAAAATCACCAGCGGGATCAGCGCCAGATGCGGTACGTTACGCAGCATCTGCACCGAGGTATCCAGCAGGCGTTCTCCCCAACGCGAAAGACCGCTGATCAGTCCCAGCGTCAGGCCAATCGATCCACCGATAGAGAATCCGATCAGCGCGCGCCAGGCGCTGATCGCCAGATGCTGCCAAAGTTCGCCGCTGGCGGAAAGCGTCCAGAAAGCTTCGACCACGCCCTCCGGTGAGGGCAGGATGCGGTTGGACAGCCAGCCCATTGATGATGCGAGCTGCCAGAGCGCCACCAGACCTACCGGTAAAAACCAGGGCGCGAGGCGCAATAACCACCTATTTTTCTGTGTTGCCATTAGCCGCTCCTTAGCTTTGTGCGACTTTACGCGGGATGAATTCGTTCGCAACCGCTTCGCCTTGCTGTTGCAGGCGCTGCGGTTGCGGAATTTCGGGTATCGCGACATCCAGATGCGGGAACAGCAGCTCACCAACTCTGTATGCCTCTTCCAGATGCGGATACCCGGACAGCACAAAGCTGTCGATTCCCAGCGCGGCATACTCGTTAATACGCGCTGCGACCGTAGGACCATCTCCGACCAGTGCGGTCCCTGCGCCACCGCGCACCAGTCCTACCCCTGCCCACAGGTTCGGGCTAATTTCCAGTTTGTCGCGTTTACCGTTGTGCAGTGCAGCCATTCGCTGCTGACCAACCGAATCCGTTTTTGAGAAGGCGGCCTGGGCTTTGGCGATGGTGTCGTCATCCAGATGGGCTATCAGACGATCCGCTGCCTGCCACGCCTCTTGCGTTGTCTCCCGTACGATCACATGCAGACGAATACCGAAGCGGATCTTGCGCCCGAGCGCCGCTGCTTTGGCCCGCACCTGTTCAATCTTCGCTTTCACCTGTTCAGGCGGTTCGCCCCAGGTCAGGTAGAGATCAACCTGTTCGGCGGCCAGATCTTGTGCGACGTCAGACGAGCCGCCGAAATAGAGTGGAGGATGTGGCCGCTGGATCGGCGGGAAGAACAGTTTTGCCCCGCGAACATGAATATGTTTGCCGTTGAAATCCACCGTTTCACCTTGCAGCAAGCGCCGCCAGACCTGAGTAAATTCGCCAGAGGCTTCATAGCGCTCGGTGTGATCGAGGAACACGCCGTCGCCAGCCAACTCCTGCGGATCGCTGCCGGTCACCAGGTTAAATAGCGCCCGACCATTAGAAAGCCTGTCGAGCGTTGCTGCCTGACGCGCGGCAACCGTCGGCGAGGTAACGCTTGGGCGTAGCGCGACCAAAAATTTTAACCGCTGGGTGACCGGGATCATCGAGGCGGCGACCAGCCAGGCATCTTCGCAGGAGCGACCGGTGGGGATCAGCACGCCGGTAAACCCCAGACGGTCGGCCGTTTGCGCAATTTGTTGCAGATATCCGTGATCGACCGGGCGCGAACCTTCTTCCGTTCCAAGATAATGACCGTCACCGTGGGTGGGTAAAAACCAGAACATGTTCAGACTCATAATTTTTCTCCTGCCTGCTGAGTGGGTTGCCAGATACGCTGGCGAATATCGATTTTTTTCGGCACCAGACGGTTGTCATAAAACAGATCCGCGGTTTGTTGCTGTAGCGCAGCAACAGAGTCGCTGACGGGCGTAATGGTGGTTGGCGGGCGGTGATCCAGATAAGAGGCAATTACCGGCTCAGGCAGGCCCATGGTTTTAGCCAGCAGGGCAATGCTTTGCTGCCGCTGGCTGAGGGTTAACGCATCGGCCTGGCTAAAGGTATTCAGTACGCCAAGAATAAAAGCGCCATTTTTTTCGGCATAAGGACGTGCGGCGAGATAAAACGAACCGGTTTGCTTGAGGTCTGAGCCGTCTTTCAGCACGCGTACATCACCTTGCAATAATGCGGCGGAATAGTAGGGATCCCAGATAGCCCACGCATCAACGTTTCCTTGCTGGAAGGCCGCTCGCGCATCGGCTGGCGTCAGATAGGTCGGTTGAATATCGGTAAATTTCAGTCCAGCCTGTTGCAGTGCACGGAGCAGTAAATTGTGGGCGCTGGAACCTTTCTGGAAAGCGACTTTATGTCCTTTAAGCTGCGCGACGTTCTGGATCGGGCTATTTTTCGGCACCAGAATCACTTCAGCTTTCGGTTTGGGGGGCTCAACGCCCACGTAAACCAGATCTGCCCCCGCGGCCTGGGCGAAAATGGGTGGAATGTCACCCGTACTGCCGAGATCGATACTGCCGATATTGAGCGCTTCCAGCATTTGTGGCCCGGCAGGGAACTCAACCCACGAGATTTTGGTTTGCGGGTAGCGTTTCTCAAGTAGCTGATGGCTTTTGGCCAACACCATGCTGACGCTCCCTTTCTGATAACCAATGCGTAGAGCATCGGGCGCAGGTTCTGCGGCGTGCGCCAGCGTTGACAGTGACAGCAGCCCAGCCAGTGTGAACCACGACGTGTGACGTTTGAGCAGATTAAGCATGGGCGGCACCTCGCAGGGCATTCAGTTGAGGGAGTTGGATATCGCGACGATGCAATGCCAGCCAGAAGGTGTCGAGCGCACTATCCATGCGCTGCTGCAGGTTGGGCGTAAACTGCGGTTTATGCTGATAATCGATGACCTGCGAATCATCGGCAAATACGCCGTGCAGGATCTCCTGGGCTTTTAACGCACTCAGTACCGGTTTCAGCGCGTAATCGACGGCCAGTAAATGCGCCACGCTGCCGCCGGTCGCCAGCGGCAACACCACTTTTCCTTCCAGCGCCCGCTCGGGGAGCAGATCGAGCAGCGTTTTCAGTGCGCCAGAGTAAGCGGCTTTGTAGACCGGCGTGGCGACAATCAGCCCGTCAGCATCTTGCAGTTGTTCAATAAATGTCTTCAGCGCCGGACTGTCAAAACGGGCATAGATTAGGTCTTCCGGGGCAAAGTTATGCAGGCTCCAGTGAAAGACTTCGACATCATGACCGTGCAGTTTTTCTCGGGCATATTCCAGTAACGCACTGGAGCGAGAAGGAAAGCGTGGGCTTCCCGCCAGAGTAATGACGCGCATAATTTCAACCTCTCCTTATAACTAATTGTTTGCTTTTAGTTAACATTGATAACAATTTATGCAGTCTGGCAGAGAGATTTTGTTTATCGAAATGATTTATACGGGATAGAAAAGTTGGAAATTGAATAAAAAGGCAGGGGCCAGGAAAACGATTGCTATTTATTGCCGCAGGTCAATTCCCTTTTTGCTCGCGATCGCACATAATACGCCCCCGGTTTGCACACCGGGAATCCAGGAGAGTTCATGTACTACCCCTTCGTTCGTAAAGCCCTTTTTCAGCTCGATCCAGAGCGCGCTCATGAATTGACATTCCAGCAGTTACGTCGCATTACCGGCACGCCGCTTGAAGCGCTTGTCCGCCAGAAGGTACCTGCAAAACCGGTTACCTGTATGGGGCTGACGTTTAAAAACCCGCTCGGTCTTGCTGCCGGACTGGATAAAGACGGGGAGTGCATTGATGCACTTGGCGCGATGGGATTCGGCTCAATTGAAATAGGTACCGTGACGCCGCGTCCTCAGCCGGGTAACGATAAACCGCGTCTGTTCCGTCTGGTTGATGCAGAAGGTTTGATCAACCGCATGGGGTTTAATAACCTGGGTGTTGATAACCTGGTTGAGAACGTTAAAAAATCGCATTTTGACGGTATTCTGGGGATTAATATTGGCAAGAATAAAGATACTCCAGTAGAGAATGGCAAAGATGACTATCTGATTTGTATGGAAAAAGTCTATGCTTATGCAGGTTATATTGCGATTAATATCTCTTCACCGAATACGCCGGGATTACGTACGCTGCAATACGGCGAGGCTCTGGACGATCTGCTGACGGCTATTAAAAATAAGCAAAACGATCTGCAAGCGATCCACCATAAATATGTGCCGGTGGCGGTAAAGATCGCGCCGGATCTTTCTGTGGAAGAACTGACCCAGGTTGCTGACAGTTTAGTTCGGCATAATATTGATGGCGTAATTGCGACTAACACCACGCTCGATCGTTCGCTCGTTCAGGGAATGAAAAATTGCGATCAAATGGGTGGTCTGAGCGGGCGACCATTGCAATTAAAAAGTACAGAAATTATTCGCCAGTTGTCTCAGGAATTAAAAGGGCAGTTGCCAATTATTGGTGTTGGCGGGATCGACTCGGTGATTGCCGCGCGGGAAAAAATGGCTGCCGGCGCAAGCCTCGTACAGATTTATTCGGGCTTTATTTTTAAAGGTCCGCCGTTGATTAAAGAAATCGTCAGCAATATCTGATCTATGCCTTAATCCGACAACCAGGGCTTTATTTCTGGCCCTGGTTGTTTTATATTCCTTTACTGTTGCTTATTTAAACATTCTGAGCTTTTATTATTAAGGCAATAAACGAAGCGGCAAAAGGATACTGTCGTAATGGCGATGATTAAGGAAAGGAGAGAAACTGATGCGAATTAAACCCGACGATAACTGGCGCTGGTATTATGATGAAGAGCACGATCGTATGATGCTCGATTTAGCCAATGGCATGTTATTCCGCTCGCGTTTTGCGCGTAAAATGCTCACGCCTGATGCTTTTTCTCCATCTGGTTTTTGTGTTGATGACGCCGCGCTTTATTTCTCCTTCGAAGAAAAATGCCGTTATCTGGATTTAGCTAAAGAACAAAAAGCGGAACTGGTGCTAAATGCGCTGGTGGCTATTCGGTATCTTAAACCGCAAATGCCAAAAAGCTGGCACTTTGTTGCGCACGGTATTAACTGGTCGCCAACCGTGGGTGACGCCGCCAGTGTGGATTTAAGCGATACCGAAGAACAGGTAAATCTGTTAGTGGTAGAGCCGGGTGAAAATGCCGCACTGTGTTTGCTTGCGCAGCCCGGAGTGGTCATTGCTGGTCGCACCATGCAACTTGGCGATGCGATTAAAATCATGAATGACAGACTGAAACCACAGGCAATTGTCGACAGTTTCAACCTTGAGCAGGCGGTCTAACTTTCCAGCCTGATTGCTGCCTTGGGTACACAACTGCAGCAAAGAATCGTTCCGTCATCGCCAATCGCTGATTTTTTCAGTGGGTTGACTTCGCCTTCTACCAGCCGAATCCGGCAGCATCCGCAAATTCCCGCACGACACGAGTAGGGAACACGGATCCCCTGGTTTTCCAGCTGTTCCAACAATACCTGCTGATTATTTCCGCGAAACGTTTGACCCTGCCAGTCAATCATCACTGTTGCATCGGGTTGTTGTTGCAAAGCCGTATCATCAGATTCCGCCGCGCTGTACAGCCGGGCGGGTCGGGTCGCCAGTATTTCGACTTCATCACCTACACGAATTACGCCGCTATTACGGGCGATGAGATTCTGGCCGAAATCGACATCACCGTTGTCCGCCGCCGTGCGGAAGGTTTGCAGCGTTGCCAGTGGCTCGCCAGACGGATGTTTCTGGCCTTTTTCCGGGCTAACGGTAGTGAAAATACAGCGGCTACAGGGTTTTGCCACATCAAAAATGACGTCGCCGATGCGAATCACTTTCCAGGTATCTTCTTCCCAGGCGCCAGCGCCTGAAATCACCAGATTAGGGCGAAACTGTTCCATTTTGACGCTTGCCGGACAGCGCTGTTGCAGATCGCGTAGCGACGCTTCATTGGTCAGCAGGTAGGGATAACCGTCGGCGAAGGATAAGGGAACGTCATCGTGGCGCTTTACCCGGCGCGTCAGTTGCGGGCCAACCCAACGCAACTGCACATCACGGGAAAAGAAACCGCTGATCCAGCGATTGATATCCGCTGGTGCTACTCGCGCGGTAAAATGGTTTCCCCACACTTCTGTTGGTGCATCCTGGGTGGCAAAGTCGGCAAAGCGCACTAACGCGCTGCTGCCGTCTGGCGCCGTAAGATGCAGTCCATCGTGGAAAGGAGAAGGGGTAAAGCGGACCATTTGCGGGAACTGTCGGGCAGTGATGAACGTTCCGTCAGGTTCAGTGATCATAAATATGCGATCAAAGGCAAGGCCGCTGATATCTGCCAGGGCGTGCGTTAGCCCAATGCCGCGCATTGATTTAACCGGATGGATAAAAAGTCGGGTTAACGTGACCACTGTACAGCCCCTCGAATGAAAATAAGCCTTCAACTTTATGACATACAGCCCATATTAGCTATAATGCGCAGCAATTTTCTTGGAGTAAAAGTGACATTATGAATTCTCTGTTTGCCAGTACGGCCCGCGGGCTGGAAGAGCTGTTAAAAACTGAACTGGAAAACCTCGGCGCGCTGGAGTGCCAGGTCGTTCAGGGTGGGGTCCATTTTAAGGGCGACACGCGGCTTGTTTACCAGAGCCTGATGTGGAGCCGCCTGGCCTCGCGCATTATCCTGCCGATGGGAGAATGCAAGGTCTACAGCGATCTTGATCTGTACCTCGGCGTTCAGGCAATCGACTGGACAGAGATATTTAATCCTGGTGCCACCTTTGCCGTGCATTTTAGCGGCCTGAACGAGACGATTCGTAATAGTCAGTACGGTGCACTGAAAGTAAAGGATGCGATTGTCGATGCCTTTACCCGTAAAAACCTGCCGCGTCCGAACGTAGATCGTGAATCACCCGATCTGCGCATTAACGTCTGGTTGAACAAAGATACCGCCAGCATCGCCCTCGATCTGAGCGGTGACGGCCTGCATCAGCGTGGTTATCGCGATCGCGCGGGTCAGGCGCCGATTAAAGAAACGCTGGCCGCCGCTATTGTTATGCGTTCTGGCTGGCAGCCGGGAACCCCGTTACTCGATCCGATGTGTGGTTCCGGCACACTGCTGATTGAAGCGGCGATGTGGGCAACCGATCGCGCGCCGGGCCTGCACCGTGGCTACTGGGGCTTCAACGGTTGGGCGCAGCACGATGAAGTCGTCTGGCAAGAAGTCAAAGCCGAAGCACAGGTTCGTGCACGCAAAGGGTTGGCGGACTATACCTCGCACTTCTATGGATCTGACAGCGATGCGCGGGTAATTGAAAAAGCGCGCAGTAATGCCCGCCGCGCCGGTATTGCCGATCTGATGACGTTTGACGTTAAAGATGTCGCTAAACTGAGCAACCCGCTGCCGAAAGGACCGTATGGGACGGTTATCAGCAACCCGCCATACGGCGAACGTCTGGATAGCGAACCGGCGTTGATAGCTCTGCACAGCCTGCTGGGACGCACGATGAAAAACCAGTTTGGCGGCTGGAATTTGTCGCTGTTCAGCGCCTCGCCGGATCTGCTCAGCAGCCTGCAATTGCGTGCGGATAAACAGTTTAAAGCGAAAAATGGTCCGCTGGATTGCGTACAGAAGAACTATCACGTTGCAGAAACGACCGCTGACAGCAAACCTGCAACGGTGGCGGAAGATTATGCCAACCGCCTGCGCAAGAATATTAAGAAATTGGAAAAATGGGCACGTCAGGAAGGGATTGAATGCTATCGCCTGTATGACGCTGACCTGCCGGAATACAACGTT
Organism: Citrobacter sp. Cy070; assembly: GCF_030332245.1. NCBI lineage: Bacteria > Pseudomonadati > Pseudomonadota > Gammaproteobacteria > Enterobacterales > Enterobacteriaceae > Citrobacter > Citrobacter sp. Cy070. The sequence continues at coordinate 133,086 of NZ_JAOWIG010000077.1, read as the reverse complement.
GCAGTGGACCGCTATGGTGACTGGGTCGTGGTTCAGGAATATGCGCCGCCGAAGACGGTTGATGCGCAGAAAGCACGTCAACGCCTGTTCGACATTATCGCCGCAACGCTGTCGGTACTGGAAATCGCGCCCAATAAACTGGTGCTGAAAACCCGTGAGCGCCAGAAAGGGAAGAACCAATACCAGAAAATGAACGAGAAGGGCGAGTTCATTGAGGTGAGCGAGTATAACGCGCGCCTGTGGGTAAACCTGACCGATTATCTGGATACCGGCCTGTTCCTCGATCACCGAATTGCACGCCGCATGTTGGGGCAGATGAGCAAAGGGAAAGACTTCCTTAACCTGTTCTCCTATACCGGCAGCGCCAGCGTACATGCGGGATTGGGCGGTGCGCGCAGCACCACAACGGTAGATATGTCGCGTACCTATCTGGAATGGGCAGAGCGTAACCTGCGACTGAACGGGTTAAGCGGACGTGCGCACCGCTTGATTCAGGCCGACTGCCTGGGCTGGCTGCGTGATGCCAATGAACAGTTTGATCTGATCTTCATTGATCCGCCGACGTTCTCTAACTCTAAGCGTATGGAAGACTCGTTCGATGTGCAGCGCGATCATCTGGCGCTGATGAAAGATCTGAAACGCCTGCTGCGTAAAGACGGCACGATTATGTTCTCCAACAACAAACGTGGATTCCGTATGGACCTCGACGGTCTGGCTGAACTGGGATTGAAAGCACAAGAAATTACCCAAAAAACGCTTTCCCAGGACTTTGCCCGTAACCGCCAGATCCACAACTGCTGGCTGATTACCGCAGCCTGAAAGGAAAAATAAATGTCATTGATCAGTATGCATGGCGCATGGCTGTCGTTCAGCGATTCGCCACTTCTTGATAATGCAGAATTGCATATCGAGGATAACGAACGCGTCTGTCTGGTAGGCCGTAACGGCGCGGGCAAATCGACGCTGATGAAGATCCTGAACCGTGAGCAGGGTCTTGACGATGGGCGTATTATTTATGAGCAGGATCTGGTTGTGGCGCGTCTGCAGCAGGATCCGCCGCGCAACGTGCAGGGTAGCGTCTACGATTTCGTCGCCGAAGGGATTGCAGAACAGGCGGTTTACCTCAAGCGTTATCATGATATCTCGCATCTGGTGATCACCGACCCGAGTGATAAAAACCTCCAGGAACTGGCGAAGGTTCAGGAACAGCTGGATCACCATAATCTGTGGCAGCTGGAAAACCGTATTAATGAAGTACTGGAACAGCTTGGCCTGGAAGCAGACATGGAGCTGGCATCGCTTTCCGGCGGCTGGTTACGTAAGGCGGCGCTGGGCCGTGCGTTAGTAAGTAACCCGCGCGTACTGCTGCTGGATGAACCGACGAACCACCTGGATATTGAAACCATCGACTGGCTGGAAGGGTTCCTGAAAACCTTCAATGGGACAATCATTTTCATCTCCCACGACCGTTCATTTATTCGCAATATGGCGACGCGCATTGTCGATCTCGACCGCGGCAAGCTGGTGACCTATCCCGGGAACTACGATCAGTATCTGCTGGATAAAGAAGAAGCATTGCGCGTAGAAGAGTTACAAAACGCGGAATTTGACCGCAAACTGGCGCAGGAAGAAGTCTGGATCCGTCAAGGTATTAAGGCGCGTCGAACCCGCAATGAAGGTCGCGTGCGTGCGCTGAAAGCCATGCGTCGCGAGCGTGGCGAGCGGCGTGAAGTGATGGGCACAGCGAAGATGCAGGTCGAAGAAGCGAGCCGCTCAGGCAAGATTGTTTTCGAAATGGAGAATGTTGATTACCAGGTTGACGGGAAGCAACTGGTGAAAGATTTCTCCGCGCAGGTGCAGCGCAGCGACAAAATTGCCTTAATTGGGCCTAACGGCTGCGGCAAAACAACGCTGCTGAAGCTGATGCTGGGACAATTACAGGCCGACAGTGGTCGCATCCACGTCGGGACGAAACTGGAAGTTGCCTATTTCGACCAGCACCGTGCTGAACTGGATCCGGATAAAACCGTGATGGATAACCTTGCTGAAGGTAAGCAAGAGGTGATGGTGAACGGTAAGCCGCGCCATGTGCTGGGCTATCTTCAGGACTTCCTGTTCCATCCGAAACGTGCGATGACGCCAGTACGTGCGCTCTCTGGCGGGGAACGCAATCGCCTGCTGTTGGCGCGTTTGTTCCTGAAACCCAGCAATCTGTTAATTCTCGATGAACCCACCAACGATCTCGACGTCGAAACGCTGGAACTGCTCGAAGAGTTGATTGACGGTTATCAGGGGACCGTATTGCTGGTAAGCCACGACCGTCAGTTTGTTGACAATACTGTTACCGAGTGCTGGATTTTTGAAGGTGGCGGCAAAATTGGTCGTTATGTGGGCGGCTATCATGACGCGCGTGGCCAACAAACACAGTATGTGGCGTTTAAACAACCCGTTGAGAAAAAAACGGAGGAAACTGTTGCGCCTAAAGCAGAAATTGTAAAACGCGGCACCAGCAAACTAAGCTATAAACTACAGCGCGAACTGGAGCAACTTCCTGCGCTGCTTGAAGAACTGGAAGCTAAGCTGGAAGCCTTACAGACTCAGGTTGCTGACGCCGCGTTTTTTAGTCAGCCGCACGAGCAAACGCAACAGGTGTTAGCTAATCTGAACGAAGCAGAACAAGAACTTGAGCAAGCCTTTGAGCGCTGGGAGTATCTTGAGTCTTTGAAGAATGGCGCATAATTAAAGGAGCACATATGTGCGAACATCACCATGCCGCGAAGCATATTTTGTGCTCGCAGTGTGACATGCTGGTGGCGCTTCCTCGCCTTGAGCATGGTCAGAAAGCGGCATGTCCACGATGTGGCACTACGTTAACGGTTGAGTGGGACGCGCCACGGCAGCGTCCTACCGCCTATGTGTTAGCAGCATTGTTCATGCTGCTTTTATCAAACCTGTTTCCCTTTGTGAATATGAACGTCGCAGGGGTGAGTAGTGAAGTGACGTTGCTGCAAATTCCCAGCGTGCTCTTTTCTGAAGATTACGCCAGTCTCGGCACCTTCTTTATCTTATTCGTTCAGTTGGTTCCGGCCTTTTGTCTGCTGACGATCCTGCTACTGGTAAACCGGGTTCAGATGCCCGAGCGGCTTAAAGCATGGCTGGCGCGCATTTTGTTTCAGTTAAAAAGCTGGGGAATGGCAGAAATCTTCCTTGCGGGCGTGCTGGTGAGCTTTGTTAAACTAATGGCCTATGGCGATATCGGTGTGGGCAGTAGTTTCATCCCGTGGTGCTTCTTTTGTCTTCTCCAGTTACGAGCATTCCAGTGTGTCGATCGTCGCTGGCTGTGGGATGATATTGCGCCGATGCCGGCTATCAAACAGGTCTTAAAGCCAGGTGTTCCCGGTATCCGACAAGGGTTGCGTTCCTGCTCCTGTTGCACGGCTATTCTTCCGGCTGATGAGCTGGTGTGTCCGCGTTGTCAAACGAAAGGCTATGTGCGTCGTAAAAACAGTTTGCAATGGACACTGGCACTACTGTTCACGTCGATCATGCTTTATCTTCCTGCCAATATTCTGCCGATTATGATCACCGATCTGCTGGGGTCAAAACTGCCATCAACCATTCTTGAGGGCGTGGTTTTAATCTGGAGCGAAGGTTCTTATCCCGTGGCTGCAGTTATCTTTATCGCCAGTATTATGGTGCCGACCTTAAAAATGATCGCCATTGCCTGGCTATGTTGGGATGCCAAAGGGCATGGCAAACGCGACAGCGAACGTATGCACCTGATTTATGAGGTGGTGGAATTTGTCGGTCGCTGGTCAATGATCGACGTTTTTGTTATTGCGGTACTCTCTGCGCTGGTGCGCATGGGAGGGTTAATGAACATTTATCCTGCAATGGGTGCTTTGATGTTTGCTTTAGTCGTCATTATGACAATGTTTTCTGCGATGACATTTGATCCGCGTCTGTCGTGGGACCGTGAACCAGAACCAGGCCATGAGGAGTCCTGACAGCATGGAATCTAAAAGTGGGGAAGCCAAAGTGCAGAAGGTAAAAAACTGGTCGCCCGTGTGGATATTCCCGATCGTCACTGCACTCATTGGCGCATGGGTTCTGTTTTACCACTACAGCCATCAGGGGCCGGAAGTCACGTTGATTACGACCAATGCCGAAGGTATTGAAGGGGGCAAAACGACGATTAAGAGCCGCAGTGTGGACGTCGGCATCGTTGAGAGCGCAACCCTGACGGATGATCTGACCCATGTGGAGATTAAAGCGCGTCTTAATTCCGGTATGGAAAAGCTGCTGCATAAAGATTCTGTTTTTTGGGTTGTGAAGCCGCAGGTGGGGCGTGAAGGTATCAGTGGCCTGGGAACGCTGTTGTCCGGGGCATATATTGAGCTGCAACCCGGTAATAAAGGCAGCAAGCTGGAAAATTACCAATTGCTCGATTCTCCACCGCTGGCGCCGCCTGATGCGAAAGGGATCCGCGTGATCCTGGACAGTAAAAAAGCCGGTCAATTGAGTCCGGGTGACCCGGTGCTGTTCCGTGGATATCGCGTGGGCTCGGTTGAGACCAGCACGTTTGATGCTCAAAAACGCACGATCAGCTACCAGCTTTTCATCAATGCGCCAAACGATCGACTGGTAACCAGTAATGTCCGTTTCTGGAAAGACAGCGGTATTGCCGTCGATCTCACTTCGGCAGGTATGCGAGTAGAAATGGGCTCGCTCACGACGCTGTTTGGCGGTGGGGTAAGCTTTGACGTACCGGAAGGGCTGGAGCAAGGCCAACCGGTTGAACAGCATTCCTCTTTTAATCTGTATGACGATCAAAAAAGTATTCAGGATTCCTTGTATACCGATCACATTGATTACCTGATGTTCTTCAAGGATTCAATTCGTGGTCTGCAGCCGGGTGCGCCGTTGGAATTCCGTGGTATACGCCTGGGTACAGTAAGTAAAGTGCCTTTCTTCGCGCCAAATATGCGCCAGGTATTTAACAATGATTACCGCATTCCTGTTCTGGTGCGTATTGAACCTGAACGGCTGAAAGCGCAGTTGGGTGAAGACACCGATGTGGGGGCTCATCTTGCTGAGTTGCTCAAACGTGGGCTGAGAGGCTCATTGAAGACGGGGAACCTGGTGACCGGCGCGCTGTATGTCGATCTCGACTTTTACCCGAAAGAGCCGCCAATTACAGGGGTACGCGAGTTTAATGGTTATCAAATTATCCCAACAGTGAGTGGCGGTCTGGCGCAGATTCAGCAACGTCTGATGGAAGCGTTGGATAAGATTAATGGCCTGCCGCTGAACCCGATGATTGAGCAGGCAACCAATACGCTGTCGGAAAGCCAGCGCACGATGAAGCATCTGCAAACTACGCTGGATAACATGAATAAGATCACGTCCAGCCAGTCGATGCAGCAACTTCCTGCGGATATGCAGAATACGTTACGTGAACTGAATCGCAGCATGCAGGGCTTCCAGCCGGGTTCTGCGGCCTATAACAAGATGGTGGCGGATATGCAGCGTCTTGATCAGGTGCTACGTGAACTGCAACCGGTACTGAAAACGCTGAACGACAAGAGCAACGCGCTGGTATTTGAAGCGAAGGACAAAAAAGATCCAGAGCCGAAGAGGGCGAAACAATGAAAAAGTGGCTAGTGGTGATGATGGCGGTCTGGCTGACGTCATGCAGCTCCAGCGGAGAGAGTAAAAGCTATTATCAGCTCCCCATTGCGCAAGGGGGGGGACAAAGTTCAGCTAATCAGGGCAATCGCCTGTTGTGGGTTGAACAGGTTGCAGTACCTGATTACCTGGCGGGGAATGGTGTGGTGTACCAGACCAGCGACGTGAAGTATGTGATAGCAAATAACAATCTCTGGGCCAGCCCACTGGATCAGCAGCTGCGTAATACCCTTGTCGCAAATCTCAGTATGCAACTTCCTGGTTGGGTGGTCGCTTCTCAGCCGTTGGGAAGCACTCAGGATACGCTTAACGTGACGGTGACAGGCTTTCACGGACGTTACGACGGCAAAGTGATTGTCAGCGGTGAATGGTTGCTGAATCACCAGGGGCAATTAATCAAGCGTCCGTTCCATATCGAAGTTGTACAGACGCAGGATGGCTACGATGAAATGGTGAAAGTTCTTGCCAACGCCTGGAGTCAGGAAGCGACGGCCATTGCTCAAGAGCTGAAACGTATCCCATAAGCTTAAATAATTGTAAATTATGCCGCCCCTGGCTCACCGCCCGGGGCGGTTTTTTTATTTTTTTAGCCGTGGAGATAGCTGTTCTGACTGACTATTTTTGTACAAATGATTTAGAGGCTAGCTCACAAATATGACACTGGCGTGAATTTTGCGCATTGACGAGTCTAATGTTTAGGGGTATTCGTTTAGTGTGATTGCACACTTAGTAATCACTGTTTTCTTTTCCACCAGACCTAAAAATGAGGGAAACGAGGCATGAAGAGACAAAAACGAGATCGCCTGGAACGGGCACATCAACGTGGATATCAGGCCGGCATTGCCGGACGCTCAAAAGAAATGTGTCCCTATCAGACGCTGAATCAGAGGTCATACTGGCTGGGAGGCTGGCGAGAAGCCATGGGGGATAGGGTTTTAATGGCCTGATTCTGTCTCTTTAGATAAAAGAAACCTCCGCTAAGCGGAGGTTTCGCCTTTTGTAGACCGGCAAAATAACGTGCGCTGCCATTCGGCCATGTCGCACTGCCAGACCTACAGATGTCTGCGATTAGAACGCCGAGGTGTCCTGGAACAGACCCACTTTCAGATCATTTGCGGTGTAGATCAGGCGACCATCAACCAGCACTTCACCATCAGCCAGACCCATGATCAGGCGGCGGTTAACGATGCGTTTGAAGTGAATGCGGTAAGTGACTTTCTTCGCGGTCGGCAGAACCTGACCTGTGAATTTCACTTCGCCCACGCCCAGTGCACGGCCTTTACCTTCGCCGCCCAACCAGCCGAGATAGAATCCAACCAACTGCCACATGGCATCCAGACCCAGGCAACCTGGCATTACCGGATCGCCGATAAAATGGCATCCGAAGAACCACAGGTCCGGGTTGATGTCCAGTTCAGCTTCCACATAACCTTTGTCAAAGTTGCCGCCGGTTTCGGTCATCTTGATGACACGATCCATCATCAGCATGCTTGGTGCAGGCAGTTGTGGGCCTTTAGCACCAAACAGCTCACCGCGACCAGAGGCAAGAAGGTCTTCTTTTGTATAGGATTCGCGTTTATCTACCATGTTCTCTGTAAGCCTTATTTTATTGAAGCACGCAGGATAGCTAACACGTGTACGCTGAACAAGTCCGATCAGTTCGGAATAATCCAATTCAGCCAACGTAGCGGCCATGGAAAACGGTGACGGCCTTCCTGTTGCGTTGCCGCAGCAATACGCTCCTGGATAGTTTGCATCAGCGTCGTCTGACCTTCTCCATCCCACACCAAATTTAATAGCAGTGGCAGCGCATCGGTCACGTCGTCTACTGCCCAGATAGTGAATTTTTCTTCTTCAACAGCCTGCAACAGTGCGGGTGGCAGGCTCAGATGTCTGACGTTGGCTGCAGGGATAATCACACCCTGAGTCCCCGTTAATTCACGCTGCTGGCAGATGGCAAAGAAGCCTTCAATTTTCTCATTCAGACCGCCGACAGGTTGAGCACGACCAAACTGATCGACAGAACCGGTTATCGCGATGCTTTGATTGACGGGAACGTCAGCGAGGGCGCTTATTAGCGCACACAGTTCTGCCATAGAGGCGCTGTCACCGTCTACTTCACTGTATGATTGCTCAAATGTCAGAGAGGCAGAGAACGGTATTTGCTGTTCAAGCTGGAGTTCCGACATCAGGAACGCCTGCATAATCATCATACCCTTGGCATGAATATTTCCGCCCAGCTCGGCTTTACGTTCAATATCGGTAAATTCGCCATCGCCAATATGCACGACGCAACTGATACGTGAAGGTTCACCAAATGCGCGGGGATGACCTGGAAATTCGATCACCGACAGGGCGTTTATTTGCCCAATACGCTCGCCTTCCGTTTCAATGAGGATCTGCTCTTGCAGGATCTCATCCTGCATCCGTTCAGAGAGGAATCCTTCTCGCCATTCACGCTGAGCAAGCATCAGGCTCAATTGCTCCGCAGTGCAGGTATCACTGTCGCAAAGAGGGGCCACTTCTTTGAGCTGGCGGGTGATCCATAGCGGATTAAGCGGCAGCGTATCCTGTTCGCCGGTATAGCGAACGGCTTCGCGGATGAGAACCTGCCAGGCATCGGCAGCGGGATAGGGCAGATTGTTGCGGCGGGCAGTATGCGTTACCCACTGACACCACTGTGTCATGGTTTCGGCATCCACTATCTGCAAGTTATCTTCAAATTCGCTGTAGATAGCCTGTTCTGCCAGTTCTGGTTCCATTTCCTGGAAGTCTGCCAGCGATTCACGTTCGCCGACCAACACCACTTTCAGTTTAAGCGACATAGAAGGGACGGAGACTGGCAGGGGGCGAGACTCATCAAAAGCCACCCAGTCAAAACGTTCGTGGCTGACAATGGCTTTCAGGCGCATCCACAACAACGGCTGAGCCAGAAGTGTGCGCAATGAGATAACCAGCACACCGCCGTTGGCCTGATGGACCAGTCCCGGTTGCAGCGTAATTTCGCCATTGAACTGGCGCAGACAGCCAAACAGTTGTTCGGCCTCAACCCAGTCAGCATTAACCACCTGAGTTAACGTCGCAAAGTTGTCGTCTGCTTTCTCTGCTGCGCGGTAACGAATAGTGTGGCCGGATACATCGTAATGCCCCCCGGTTAACTTATCGGCATCCGCATGCAAGGTACGTGCAGCCGTTGCAATAAGATTGAGATACTCCAGCTCTTCGGGCGCTTTCACCAGCATAAACGAGGACGTAGCCCAGTGCTGAAGAAGTTGCTCTAGCGCGAATTGTAAACGTGGCTGAGTATCACTGAGTAAGGTGTCGGTGTCGTCAGTGACGTGCGGCTGTGCAAATATTTCCTGATAGCTATCGGTATCAGGAACCAGATCACGCCATGCAAGTTTCGTAATGGTCAAAGTTGATGTTTTTTAGTCTGTTGTAAAAAACGAGATTATACCGTAACCATCAGCACTGCACACGTGGAAAGCGCCGCTAAACGAATGTGATGACGAGCGACAGTTCACAGGCTGGATATTCTTTTCTTCAGATGCCGAAAAAGCTGATATTCTGATAAGAGTTACACGGTAACATTGAGATCGCAATGAAATATCAACAACTTGAAAATCTTGAAAGCGGATGGAAATGGAAGTACCTGGTGAAGAAGCATCGCGAGGGGGAGTTGATTACCCGCTATGTGGAAGCCAGCGCTGCCAAAGAAGCCGTTGATTTGTTGCTAACCCTCGAAAATGAACCGGTTCGGGTCAACGCCTGGATTGAAGAATACATGAACCCAGCACTGCTCAATCGTATGAAGCAAACGATCCGGGCGAGGCGTAAGCGGCACTTTAATGCAGAACATCAGCATACGCGTAAGAAATCGATCGATCTGGAGTTTATGGTCTGGCAGCGTTTAGCCGGGCTTGCGCAGCGACGTGGTAAAACGCTCTCAGAAACGATTGTGCAGTTGATTGAAGATGCGGAACATAAAGAAAAGTATGCGAACAAGATGTCGACATTGAAACAGGATCTACAGGCGTTACTGGGTAAAGAGTAGGGGACGGGTAACGTCAATATGGAATGTGTCTGTGCTTTTACATGATATGTAGGTGAAAAAAAACCCCGCCAGGCGGGGTTTTTTTATAAGACGATAACTTAAGCCTGAGGCTGAGTTACAACGTCTTTGATGCCTTTAACTTCGATCTCAACACGACGATCCGGAGCCAGGCAGTCGATCAGCGCAGCGCGAGCTTTCACGTTGTCACAGGTGTTGCCGGTAACCGGGTTGGATTCGCCCATACCACGTGCGGAGATTTTGTCAGAAGGAATACCTTTAGAGATCAGGTAATCAACAACAGACTGAGCACGTTTCTCAGACAGACCCTGGTTGTAAGCGTCAGAACCGATGCGGTCAGTGAAGCCCAGAACAACGACGGAACCGTCTTTCGGATCCAGGTTGCTCAGCTGGCTGTACATCTGATCCAGAGCCTGCTGGCCTTCTGGTTTCAGAGTCGCTTTGTTGAAGTTGAACAGAACGTCAGACTTCAGAGTGAAGTGTTTGGTCTGTACTTCTGGAGCCGGAGCCGGAGCCGGAGCAACTACCGGAGCTGCTTCTTCCTGCTGGCCGAAACGGTAAGAAACACCAACGCTCAACAGACCGTTGTCTGGACGACCACCAACGGTGTTCGCGTCACCGATGTTGTTGGTCCACTGGTATTCCAGACGGGTAGCGATTTCAGGAGTAATTGCATACTCTACGCCGCCAGCGAATACTGGGGATACACCAGTGTCGTGGTCTTTGAAGCCGTCGTTGTTTTTAGCATCTGCACGCCAAACCATACCACCCAGACGGGTATAAACGTCCAGATCGTCAGTGATTGGGTAACCCAGTTTAGCGGTCAGCTGAACGCCCTGAGCTTTGAATGCGCCATTTTCAGTGTTGCCTTTGTACGGCATACGACCTAACCAGTCGTAACCCATTTCAAAACCAACGTACGGGTTAACCTGGTAACCACCGAACGCACCAGCACCCAGTTGGCTTTCGTGGGTCGGTCCGTTGTTGTTGATCTGATTGTTGCCGATGTCATGGAACTGGGACCAACCCAGTTTAGCACCAGTATACCAGGTGTTATCTTTCGGAGCGGCCTGCGCCACGGTAGCGAAACCAGCCAGTGCCACTGCAATTGCGATAGCTGTCTTTTTCATTTTATGCGCCTCGTTATCATCCAAAATTCGCCATGAATATCTCCAGAGAGATAACACGGTTAAATCCTTCACCCGGGGACCAGTTCAATAGTTACTCTACCGATATCTGCGGCTTACGCCGAGCACCCCTGGCGATGTAAAGTCTACAACGTAGTTGAAAACTTACAAGTGTGAAGTCCGTCAGGCATATGAAAAAAAAAGGCTTGTATACACAATATTTAACATTTGTGGATGATTAATTGTACAGCTACTATCGCGGAAACCGCTTCACACAGGCGTTCTCACAAAAAAGGTGTTAAAGCTCAAAGCCGAATTTGAGGGTGAAAAAAAATTCCAGGATAAATCCTAATTTTACTTAATGATACAAATTCGAGTGAATTTTTAGCCCGGAATGCTGTCTCCCCGCAAGTGTCTGAGCGCGTACAGGACGCATGATAAATCCCATCGCATTGCCTTCATCTGCTGCTTTTACCAGCTCGGCATGTTCATCTTCGGTTAATTCTTCCGTCAGCCAGCCAATTACGACGCTGTAGTTACCCGTGCGTAGCGCACGAACCATAGATTCCAGCGTATTGCAGGGAGAGAGTTGGCTAATTTGCATGACTTTCGTCAATGGAAGCCCGGCCGACTGCACCCACTCCCGGCTTAGTTTTTGCTGAGGCGTCAGCCACAGCTGCCAGCGCGACTGCTGACCTAATTGCTGAAGCAGGGGAAGCAGCAGGAGCTGCGTCATCATGGGCTGGTCCTCGCGATAGACCACTTCACTGATAAGCCCAGCGGTAGTGTGCTCTGACGACACGCGCGCAATTTTGCTTGCTGTGGAAGAGAACGACGAAGAACGATTTGCATAGCCTGAAGTGTACATAATCAATCCAGCCCTGTGAGTTACTGTATGGATATACAGTAACCCTGCTATCACCAAAGATCAACCTTATTTTCTGAAACAGGTTCGCAGTTTTTGGTTGTTGTTACGGGAAAAACAAAATTCATCTTGCCCCTTGCGAATAAGTTGCCTATTTTCGTCATTAACGGATCCGCTACTGCAAATCATTTTATTACGTTATGATTTAAAAGGATTTTTATGAAAAAACTTTCTTATGCAAGGATCTATAAATCACAAGAATATCTGGCGTCATTGGGGACTATTCGTTATCGATCGCTGTTTGGGGGTTATAGCCTGACGGTTGAGGACACGGTATTCGCCATGGTCGCCAGTGGCGAGTTATATCTTCGGGCCTGTGAACAGAGTGCGCAGTACTGTGTAAAACATTCCCCTGTCTGGCTGACATTTATAAAACGTGGACGTCCGGTGGTGCTCAATTATTATCAGGTGAACGATACGCTGTGGCAAAACCAGCAACAACTGGTGTCGCTATCACGGTATTCACTGGATGCGGCGTTAAAAGAAAAGCAAAGTCGTTTTGCACAGCATCGCCTGCGTGGACTGCCGAACATGACATTCCATCTGGAAACCCTGCTGAATGAAGCAGGTATAAAAGATGAAAGCACATTACGCATGTTGGGGGCAAAAATGTGCTGGTTGAAACTGCGACAGGTTAATCCCGCGCTGACGGTGAAAATACTCTATGCCCTTGAAGGCGCAATTGGGGGAATTCATGAGGCGGCGCTCCCGGCGATTCGTCGCCAGGAGCTTGTGGAGTGGGTGAGTTCTCTTACGCCTGAACCGGTGTACTAGACGGCAATGCGGCAATTTGCTGCTGTAATCGTCTGATTTCTGGTAGTAGCGCTATCAATAGGCCAACTTGCTGTACGACCAGTGGTTCTTTACTGTCCGGGCGTGGTTCAAGATGCTGAATCCGTTGCTTCAGTCCTTCAAGCGCCTGGTATACGCGTTGCTCGTCAGCGGGTTGGTGATGAAGTGCATCATCAACATAGCAAACGGCATCGTCCAGTAATGCCAGAACGTCCGGGTTGGTTAACTGTTCACGGTGTGCGCCCAGTGCTGAGATATAACTGGTAAAGGTATGGTTGAGGCACAGCAAGCGGAATGCCGTTTCGCGCGTTTGGGCAGTGACATCCGGTTCACTCGACATATTCGACACCACGGATGCCAGCTCCGCATCACGATTATGCGCATCGCGGCGCGCAATACGGTATGCCAGACGATTGTCTCGCCCCTGATGATACTGTTCGAGAATGGCATCAAGGTAACGACAGTTTGCATCGGTCGCCCGTTCAATCACCCGTGGCAGGTTGCGAAAGCGCCAGTCTGGCCAGATGAAACTGACGGCTGCCCATGCGATGGCACAACCAATCAGCGTATCGATGACGCGCGGCAGTGCGACTTCAAACCCTTCACCAAGCAGGTTAAAGCACAGCAATACCAGCAGCGTGATAAACATTGTGGCATGTGCGTACTGAACATTGCGGAAAGCAAAAAAGAGCACGCCGGTGATCACCAGCAGTATTAATTGCCCTTCCAGCGATGGGACGAACCACAGGATGGGCAGTCCAATCGCTATCCCGACTAATGTGCCGATAATCCTTAACGCCAGACGATGTCGTGTGGCGTTGTAGTTGGGCTGGCAGACAAACAGGCTGGTCAGCAGGATCCAGTAGCCATGGTTCATGCCCGTTATCTGGATAATGGCGTACCCGACGCAGAGCACCAGAGACATGCGAACCGCGTGGCGAAACAGCGCCGACTCTGGCGTAAAATTGCGACTCAGACGCAGCCAGATATCACTGAATCCGTGCGGACTGTCATCGGCAAGCTGATTTTCTGACTCATTGCGCGAGAGTACCTGAGCCTGTTCAGACTCAATGGTGGCCAGTTGCGCATCGATAGCCCGCAGGTTCGATAGTAAGAATCCCAGCGTATTGAGCAGATCTGCAGGAGCACCGCTTGCACGCATGCGCTCAAGGGCAGCATCTATATGTGTAAAGACTCGCTCAAAGTGTGGATCGTGCTGGTAAGGGGTGCGTAGCAAAATGCAGCGAGACAGTTGCGTACAGGCTTGTCCCTGCATCGACATTAGTCGTTGGAAACGAAACATCACATCGCTGTGACGGAAATGGTCGCGTAGCGTCTGGTACTGAATATGTGAGGAACTTGCGCGTTCGTGAATATCCTGCGCGACAAAATAGTAATGCAGTGTGCGGCGGGTTCCTCGCTGTCCGCGGTCACCGCGCAGACGGGTCAGTAATGATACTTTTGTTTGGTTCAGCGTCGCCATCAGTTGCCCATTGGCCAGCGCTAACTCATACAAGGGGGCCTGACTTTCATCTTCAATGTCGGGATCAAAAAGGCGGGATTTCAGCTCCAGGTAGTGTGCCAACTGTTCGTAGCTGCGTGCCAGATTGTCCTGCAGTGGACGAATCGGGAACAGAAGGTGACCGATGAGCGTCAGAAGGTTATACCAGATGGCGCCTGCAAGCAGCAGGATCGGTTGCTGATACCACTGGTCGTACAGTGATGTTCCCAGCATGGTGTAAATGGCGATCAGTAATGCACCAAAGGCGATGGTCGCATAACGCTGGCCTAAGCCTCCCAGTAGTATAAAGCCGCTGGTGGAAAGCGTTAATCCAATTGCGAAAAGCCATGGCCATGGGAAGAGCAATTCGACGGAGGCCGAGGCAATAAAAAAGCAGATCAGCGTAATGATCAAATTGCGCAGACGACCCGCGAGCCGATCGTCCAGATCGGTCAGCGCGGCAGCAACCATGCCCAGCGTGAGCGGGATGGTCAGTTTGACGTCACCCAGCCACCACGGCAGCGCCGTAGTGCCGCAGAGCGCGATAAAAATCCGCACGTAGTACAGCCAGGTGCTGTTCCAGGTATAGCGTTTAAGCAGTGGACTTAACATAAAGGCCATCAGTTCCGATTATTCAAAGCGACGACGCGCGTTGGCTTCGCGTGCGGCACGGGCAACTTCGACTGAAACCACGCGACGACCAACGGGCCAGAGTGCAATTGCGGCGATTTTAAAGTTCGCAATACCAACCGGAATACCAATAATCGTAATGCACTGGGCAATACCGGAAACAATATGCATCAGGCACAGCCACCAGCCGAAGAAAATCAGCCAGAAAATGTTGAGCAGCGTACCGCCGGTATTCAGAAGCACGTTTTTACCCGCCGGGTTGAGTTCATCAACGTGAATCGCCTCATTACCGTAGGGGAACAGCGACAAGCGTGTGATTTCCCAGCAGGAGCGGGTCAAGGGTAGTGTGAAGATAAGCACGATACTGACTAACGTCGCCAGTAACCAGGCTAAGGTGGTGGCGAATCCCCCAAGCACAAAATTTAAAATATTCAGAACAGTACGCATAAACCCTCGGTTAACTCTGGTTTTCTGTGAGTTTGGCAATTGTAACGTTTTTTTGGGCTGGAGCACGTTTTCTCTGGCGGTTACACTGATAAGCAAACCTCTTCGTGTGGATCCGCGTAAGTCTTATGGAACTGAAAGCAACTTCTCTGGGAAAACGTCTGGCGCAACACCCTTACGATCGGGCCGTTATTCTCAATGCCGGCATTAAAGTCTCTGGCGACCGTCATGAGTATCTTATTCCATTCAATCAGTTACTGGCTATCCATTGTAAAAGGGGCCTGGTATGGGGTGAGCTGGAATTTGTGCTTTCTGATGATAAAGTTGTACGCCTTCACGGCACTGAATGGGCGGAAACCCAACGTTTCCACCATCATCTGAACATCCTCTGGCAGCAGTGGAGCCAGGAGATGAGCGACGTCGCTGCGGGAGTTTTACAGCAACAGCTGGATGCGATTGCGGCGCGTACCAGTGATAACAAATGGCTGACGCGCGAACAAACGTCAGGGCTGCAGCAGCAGATCCGCCGTGCCTTTGCCGCGCTCCCGCTCCCGATCAACCGACTGGAAGAATTTGATAATTGCCGTGAGGCGTTGCACCAATGCCAGGCATGGTTGAAGGACATTGAAGCCTGTCGCTTACAGCACAATCAGGCATACACCGATGCGATGCTGGCGGAGCATACCGAGTTTTTCCAGAAGATTGAGTCTTCACCGCTGAATCCAGCCCAGGCTCGTGCGGTGGTGAATGGCGAGCAGTCGCTATTGGTGCTTGCGGGGGCAGGAAGTGGCAAAACATCCGTTCTGGTTGCGCGTGCGGGCTGGTTGCTGGCGCGGGGAGAAGCGGCCGCTGAACAAATCTTGCTGCTGGCGTTTGGTCGCAAAGCCGCTCAGGAAATGGATGAGCGCATTCGCGAACGACTGAATACGCAAGACGTCACCGCGCGGACGTTTCATTCACTGGCGTTGCATATTATTCAACAGGGTAGCAAAAAAGTTCCGACAGTCAGCAAACTCGAAAATGATACTGCCGCCAGAAATAAGCTTTTTATCGCCACATGGCGTCAGCAGTGCAGCGAGAAAAAAGCCCAGGCTAAAGGCTGGCGACAGTGGCTGGAAGAAGAGATGCAGTGGTCCGTGCCAGAAGGCAATTTTTGGGACGATGAAAAATTACAACGTCGCCTGGCCTCACGTCTGGATCGCTGGGTTAGCCTGATGCGTATGCATGGTGGAGCACAGGCGGAGATGATCGCCAATGCGCCTGAGGCGATCCGCGACCTGTTCAGCAAACGTATAAAGCTGATGGCGCCGTTACTCAAGGCCTGGAAGAGTGCTCTGAAAGAAGAGAATGCCGTCGATTTTTCTGGATTGATCCATCAGGCGATTGTCATTCTGGAGAAGGGACGCTTTATCAGCCCCTGGAAGCATATCCTGGTTG
Organism: Citrobacter sp. Cy070; assembly: GCF_030332245.1. NCBI lineage: Bacteria > Pseudomonadati > Pseudomonadota > Gammaproteobacteria > Enterobacterales > Enterobacteriaceae > Citrobacter > Citrobacter sp. Cy070. The sequence continues at coordinate 116,470 of NZ_JAOWIG010000077.1, read as the reverse complement.
ATGAATTTCAGGATATCTCCCCACAGCGCGCCGCCCTGTTAGCCGCATTGCGCAAGCAAAACTCACAGACCACGCTATTTGCCGTAGGGGATGACTGGCAGGCCATTTACCGTTTCAGTGGTGCACAACTTTCGTTAACTACCGCCTTCCGGCAACACTTTGGTGAGGGCGATCGCTGCGATCTGGATACGACATACCGTTTTAATAGTCGTATTGGCGAAATAGCCAATCGGTTTATCCAGCAAAACCCGCATCAGCTTAAAAAACCGCTCAATAGCCTGACAGCAGGCGACAGGAAAGCCGTCACTCTGCTCGATGAAAGTCAGCTGGATGCGCTGTTGGATAAGCTATCCGGCTTTGCGAAAGCAGAAGAACGCATACTGGTGCTGGCGCGATATCACCACCTCAAACCTGCCAGTCTTGAGAAAGCAGCGACCCGCTGGCCCAAACTACAGCTGGACTTTATGACTATTCATGCCAGTAAAGGACAGCAGGCGGATTATGTCATTGTCGTTGGGCTTCATGATGGCAACGATGGTTTTCCGGCCCCGGCCCGTGAGTCGATTATGGAAGAAGCATTACTGCCAATGGTCGAGGATTTTCCGGATGCAGAAGAGAGAAGGTTGCTCTACGTGGCACTTACCCGTGCCCGGCATCGGGTGTGGTTGCTGTTTAATAAAGACGCGCCATCCTGTTTTGTTGATGAACTAAAACAACTGGATGTCCAGGTAGCGAGAAAACCCTGAAGAACAGGCGGCGACGGCGGCCGCCTGTCTGGCGATTATTTGAGGCGCTCTGCCAGATAACGGGCGTAATCCGGGATCAGGATGTCCGTTGCATCGTTGAAGTTTGGCGACTGGATAATAAAATCGGCGGTAGATACGTTGGTGGCAACCGGAATATTCCAAACTGTGGCCAGGCGCAGAAGGGCTTTAACATCCGGATCATGAGGCACGGCGTTGAGTGGATCCCAGAAGAAGATCAGCACATCAATTTTCCCTTCAGAGATCAGTGCGCCGACCTGCTGATCGCCGCCCATTGGACCGCTAAGCATGGCGTTGACATCCATGCCGGTCGCGCGTTGAATGAGATTTCCTGTCGTGCCTGTCGCATAGAGGACATGCTTTTCTAACAATGGCTGGTGGCGTTCCACCCAGCTCATCAGCATCTGTTTACAGTGATCATGTGCAACCAGCGCAATATGCTTACGCGCCGGTAAAGTGCGAGTCGTCAGTTCCATAGTACAGCTCCCAAGTTAACCTTATTACAGAGTACTGGAAGCGTTTGACGCTGCAAGAGAAAGACAAAAAAAATGCGTAGGTGAACATAAACGTCATGAGGGTGGCTGTTTCTCTGCCCATTGCAGAAAATTACTTCGTGTTTGCGCATCGGCCTGGCCAAACCAATATTTCAAACGCTGTTCGGTGAGTGTTTGTGACTGCGGCGGCACCCGATCCAGTTCAGAGACCCCTGAGAGCAATGCGCTGTCATCTGCCATCATAGTGGCAAATTGTGGGAGTGAAGCATGCTTAGACGATTTGTTATAGCGTTCAGTCTCGAGTTCATAATCCACGATTTTTGCCGATGAGGTAATCGACAAAATATCCAGCTTGACCGGAATGGGCATGGAATCGCCATCTAATAGTTCCACACGGGGAGCTTCATCGAAATGCGTTGCGTCACGTTCGTTGTTCAGACGGGGGAGATGAAAATTGACCTGACTAACCAACTGAGTATCAAAACTGATGACCAGCGGAGGAGAAATATACAGACGTTCTTCATGGCTGGAGAGACGAATCGTTTTCTCAACGCGAAAGACAAGCTGATGCCGACCATTCTCCAGCTCAATACTGTCGGCACCGCGCAGTAAAGAGCTGGACACCTTTTTTCCGTCCAGCACCAGCAGGTCAATATCATTAGACAGGCGCAAAGAGGTCGCACAAACGGTTACCGGCAAAAACAGAGCAATCAGGGCTGTCACAATGCCGGTTTTCATAAGGTTCTCCTGTCCAGAAGATTTCTGTATAAGATGTATCTAAATTTTTCGACAATCATGTTTACTAACATATAGACATATTTTCCAGTTTAGCTCTCATGCGCCAGTATGGGATGAATGGTTGCGACGTCAGCTTTGTCGTACACTTTGCAAAACAGCCTGGAGGAAGACGATGAAAGAGACCGATATTGCTGGCATTTTGACATCTACCCGTACGATTGCGCTGGTAGGAGCAAGCGATAAACCCGATCGCCCGAGCTATCGGGTGATGAAGTATTTACTCGATCAGGGTTATCACGTTATCCCCGTGTCTCCTAAAGTTGCCGGAAAAACACTGCTGGGGCAGCAGGGCTATGCGACACTGGCAGACGTACCAGAGAAAGTGGATATGGTGGATGTCTTTAGAAACTCAGAAGCAGCATGGGGAGTCGCACAGGAGGCTATTGCTATTGGTGCGAAGACTTTGTGGATGCAGCTTGGCGTTATTAATGAGCAGGCCGCCGTGCTGGCGCGCGATGCGGGCCTGGCGGTAGTGATGGATCGTTGCCCGGCGATTGAAATCCCCAGACTGGGACTGGCGAAGTAAGGTTGTACTGTTGCCGGATGGCGCATTGTATATCCGGCCTGCAACGGTGTTTGTCGTAGGCCGGATAAATGTTGTCAGTTGCGCAGGCGTGGAGCCTGAAGCTGTTTACGGATTGTCCGTGCCAGTTCATCCATCGATGGTTGCTCTGGATGTTCTTCCTGTAGCTCGCTACTCAACTGTGCTTCAGCCAGATACGTATGTACTGGCAGGCCATTATCGTCTTCCATCACCACGTGATACCAGGGAGCGGCGCGAAGTTCGTCGTTAACCGCCAACTCATCAGGTGACGGGTCATCAAGCGAATATTCCGGGTCGATATCCACGACCACTCCGAGGTAACCTAACAGGGAATGGCGGACCTGCTGGCCGATACCGAATTTGCTGGCAATCATAGTCACCTCCCGGGAAATAGATACCCTCTATGTAAGGGTAATATTCCACTTTTCAAGTTACATGATGCGACAGGCAAACCCTTTCAGATACAGCCCTTCCGGGTAGGTAGCGATCACAGGATGATCGGCGGCCTGACGGAACTGCTCTATAAATTGTACATCACGCCCGGCATCTATTGCGGCATCGGCGATGATTTTCTGAAATAAATCGGTGGTCATCAATCCGGAGCAGGAGAATGTCAGCAGTACGCCACCCGGATTCAGCAACTGAATTGCCAGCATATTGATGTCTTTATAGCCACGGCAGGCGCCCATCAACTGGCTCTTGTTTTCGACAAACTTCGGCGGGTCCATCACGATAACATCAAATTTCTCACCACGATCGCGATAGGCGCGCAGCAACTTGAACACGTCATCACGCACAAACTCAGCTTTGCTCAGATCCAGCTTGTTCAGCTCTACGTTCTGGCGGGCAATATCGAGCGCTTCCTGGGAGGTGTCGACGCTGACCACCTGACGGCATCCGCCCATTAATGCTGAGACAGCAAAGCCGCCGGTATAAGAGAAACAGTTCAGGACACGTTTGTTTTCCACGTAACGACGCGTGGCCAGGCGGCTGTCACGCTGATCGAGGTAATAACCGGTTTTATGTCCGTGCTGAATATCAACCAGCAGTTTCATCCCGTGCTCTTCAATCGGCAGTAGAGCTGGCGGCAGTTCACCCGTGACGGGACCCTGAGTCAGTTCCATGCCTTCTTTTTTACGCACGGCAACATCGCTGCGGTCATAAATTGCGCACTCCGGGAAGACAACCTGCAGGGCGCTAATCAATGCGGCGCGTTGATATTCAGCACCGGCGCTGAGCAACTGCAATACCAGGAAGTTGCCGAAGCGGTCAATGGTGACGCCCGGCAGACCATCGGATTCGCCGGCGATCAGACGGTAGCTATCCAAACCATCTTTGTTCGCTAGCCAGTCTCGCCATTTCTGTGCCTGTTGCAGACGGCGGGTAAAGAAATCAATATCGATGGATTCAGACTTGTCGAATGTCCAGACGCGTGCACGGATCTGCGACGCGGGTGAGTACGCGCCGCGTGCTAACCATTTACCCTGATGGTCAACAATATCGATGGTTTCACCGAGGTTGGCTTTACCTTCCATACGTGCGACGGCACCGGAAAATACCCACGGATGGCGACGAAGTAATGATTTTTCGCGCCCTTTGGCTAACACTAAACGTACACTCATAATTTACTATTCTGTCAATTCAAAGAAATGGGCGCCATTGTCCTGAGTTTTACGTGTATTTGCAACGCGCACCGCGATGATAAGGAGAACCATAATGTCGAAAGTCTGCATAATTGCCTGGGTCTATGGCCGGGTACAGGGGGTGGGGTTTCGCTATACCACTCAGCATGAAGCGCAACGGCTGGGATTGACTGGCTACTCGAAGAATATGGATGACGGCAGCGTAGAGGTTGTCGCCTGCGGTGAAAGCGACCGGGTGGAACAACTGATGAAGTGGTTAAAAGCCGGGGGCCCGCCTAGCGCCAGGGTAGACAGAGTCCTCAGCGAACCGCATCGGCCTGGCGAAGAGTTAACGGGATTTAGTATCCGCTATTAAATACATTTGACCGGTTTTGGCAGACCGGCAATTTTGGTTGCCTGCTTGGCCGGACCTTTCGGGAACAGGCGGTAGAGATAACGGCTGTTGCCTTTCTCTTCGCCAAACTTATTGGCCATCGCTTTGACCAGCATACGAATAGCGGGGGAGGTATTAAACTCCAGATAAAACTCGCGCACAAAGCGCACTACTTCCCAGTGTTCAACTGACAGCGTAATTCCTTCGTTTTCAGCAATGGCAACTGCCAGCGGTTCGCTCCATTCGGTTGTGTCTTTTAAATAGCCTTCGCTATCAGTACTGATTTCTTTACCTTCAAAGATCAACATAATTCTTCACTGCGTTAGTCAAACTGGCGGCAGTTTACCAAAAAAGAAAGCCCCGCATAAGCGGGGCTGGATAATGTACGTGGTCATTTTAATCGCGGCTGGCGAAGCCCAGAATGCTCAGCAGGCTGACGAAGATGTTGTACAGTGATACATACAGGCTGACGGTTGCACGGATGTAGTTGGTTTCACCACCACGGATGATGTTGCTGGTTTCAAACAGGATGGCACCTGAAGAAATCAGGATAAACACCGCGCTAATCGCCAGATGCAGCGCTGGCAGTTGCAGGAAGATATTCGCAACCATACCAATCAGCACCACCACGATACCTGCCATCAGCATACCGCCGAGGAAGGACATGTCTTTACGCGTGGTCAGAACATACGCAGAGCAGCTGAAGAAGACCAGCGCCGTACCACCCAGTGCCATACCGATCACGTCACCCATACCTGCCGACAGGTAAGTGTTCAGAATCGGTCCCAGGATGTAACCCAGGAAACCGGTGAAAGCGAAAGCAGACAGAATACCTACTGGTTTATCTGCCGTTTTGTAGGTCAGGAACATCAGACCATACATACCAACCAGCGTCAGAATCAGACCCGGAGATGGCAGCATCAGTACTGTACTGGCAGTTGCGGTGATCGCTGAAAACGCCAGCGTCAGGCTGAGCAGGAAATAGGTATTACGCAGCACCTTATGTGTGCTGAGTAGCGATGTACGATCGCGCGAAGAACTAATAATACGATCCATGAGTCACTCTCTTATGACAGATGTAATTAATGATGGAGGATAATGAAATCAAGGGGAATGACACAGCGGTTTTACCCATCTTTACGCATTTTAACCCGCCAGGCTTAAGCATATTATTTCAACAAAAGCTCCCGAATCAGATGTTAGCACTATAAGTGCGAAAATGTCAGATCCACCTCTCCCAGGTAACTGAAAAATATTGCGTTATTCCCGAATCTCTCTGACAGTGACAGCGGTGTTTACATAAAACAGAGCAATAAGGTAAAGGGAATGACTCAACATAAATCGAAGATATTGACGTTTACGCTGTTGGCTGTCTGTTTGATGTCTATTAACGGCGCGGCAAGGGCGGCAAATGTGCCTGCAGGTACACTACTTGCAGAAAAACAGGAGCTGGTCAGAAACAACGGCAGTGAGCCAGCCTCACTGGATCCGCATAAAGTCGAAAGCAACGTTGAGTTTAATTTAATCAGCGATATGTTCGATGGGTTGGTGGCCGTAAACCTGGATGGCACTATTGCGCCCCGTCTTGCTGCCTCCTGGGAGAATAAAGATAACACTGTCTGGACCTTTCATTTACGTCCAGGCATAACCTGGTCAGATGGATCGGCTATTACTGCACAGGATGTCGTCTGGAGCTGGCAGCGCCTGGTTTCACCGCAAACTACCTCACCCTATGCCTCTTATCTGGGCAATATACATGTCGCAAATGCGGTTGATATTGCTCAGGGGAAAAAAGATCCCGCGACGCTTGGAGTCAAGACGCTGAATGACACCACGCTGGAAATTACCCTGACGCAGCCGACAGCGGCATTTTTAGCGATGCTGGCGCACCCATCGCTGGTGCCGCTGGATAAAGTGCTGATTGGCCGCTTTGGCGATAAGTGGACTCGTCCGGAGCACTTTGTCAGCAGTGGTGCGTATAAGTTGTCGCAGTGGGTCGTCAACGAGCGGATTGTTGCCGTGCGCAACCCGCATTACTGGGACGATCAGCACACGGTCATTAATAAAGTGACGTATTTGCCCATCAGTTCAGAGGCTGCAGACGTTAACCGTTACAAAGCCGGGGAAATCGATATTGTTTTTAGTGTTCCGGTCAATCAGTTCGCTCAATTGAAAAAGACGATGGGTGATGAACTCCATGTCTCACCTCAGCTTTCAACTTATTATTATCAGTTTAATACCACGCGTGCGCCGTTTAACGACCCACGCGTGCGTCGGGCGTTGAATATGGCGCTGGATAAGGACATCATCGCACAAAAGGTGATGGGACAGGGACAGCGTGCGGCGTGGGTTATCAGCCAGCCTGAAATTGGCGGGGTAAAATTACACGCGCCGGACTACGCATCATGGCCACTCGACAAACGCATTGCCGAGGCAAAAAAACTGCTGGCGGAAGCGGGCTACGGTCCTGAGCATCCGCTTAACTTAAATCTGCTCTACAACACTTTCGAAACGCATCAGCGAATCGCGATTGCCGCCTCGTCAATGTGGAAGAAAAATCTTGGCGTTGAGGCAAAACTGCAGAACCAGGAATGGAAAACGATGCTGGATACCATGCACACCGGCAGTTTTGACGTCGTACGCTATGCATGGATAGCGGATTACGACGATGCGTCGAGTTTCCTCAATATTTTCCGCACAGGTGATAGTGAAAACACCACCCGATACAGTAATCCAGCCTTTGACGAAGCGATGCACAATGCGGCGAAAGCAACTTCGCTCCAGGAGCGAGGCAAATATTACCAGCAGGCTGAAGACTTTTTAGGGGAAGATGTGCCAGCGATTCCGGTTTACCACTATGTTCGTACCCATCTGGTGAAGCCATGGGTGGGGGGATTTGCACCGGATAACCGGGGAAACTACTACACCAAAGATATGTACATCAAAAAACAGTAAACAGCAGCAGCCCGGATTTGTGCTGAATAAACGGTCAATTTGTTGTTATTTAAGTCGATTAACAACATTTTGGCTGTTTTTCAGGCAAACGAACACATTGGTGCTTTACAGGTTCGTTCGGGATGTTTATAGTGCGCCTCATTGGAAGCGTGGCCGAGCGGTTGAAGGCACCGGTCTTGAAAACCGGCGACCCGAAAGGGTTCTAGAGTTCGAATCTCTACGCTTCCGCCAAACATGAAAAGGGGTTACCGAAAGGTAACCCCTTTTTGCTTTTGAAGCATTAGAATAGACTTGCAATCTTGACCAATCCCCTTATGTAACATTCAAACACTTGCCTACCCCAATCCCAGGCTTTTCTTTTTAGTGCTATACGCTGCAATTTAACTGCACATTGAAAGTCTTTCCATACTGGCGTGGCTGAAGGCATGGCCATGATGTATTCATGACCTGTAAAAGCCTTAACTGAACCCAGGCCAGTCCAGTAGTGTTTGCCTGGGGGGCAAGTTCAGATCATCAGCAAATTGATGCGTTGCGCAGAAGGACATTGTCGGTACTAGTGAGACGGTTACCCATAAACGTTATTTCTGGCTAAAAAGCTGACGCGGATAGAGTCATTCATCCACAGTTTTTCTGAATATCTGCCGGGCAGGTACCGAGCTGGGCAATCCGTAGCCGAGAAATCGAATCTGATGAGTTTGGTTTTTTATAAAAAATACGCCCTGCTTACCTGTAGGTGCGGCTCATCGCCGCACTCTTAACATATTCACGGATGGCTAATAAATCGGGACAGGCGTTGGCGCAAAAAGCGGTTTTCCTGCCGCAGTTGCGCGTTCTCCTCGAGCAACGTCAGTGCGACGGCAATTCCTGGCCAGTCAAGCGCCAGTTCATGGCGCAGACGCAGTGCGCGTTGCACCACGGTCAGTGCATGGTCATCAAAGGTCTCATCTTCACGGGGTTCGATTACCCCTAAACCGACAATTTCATTCAGTTCTTCTGCAGAAACACCGGTATGCAGACAAAACTCGGTAATGGTAAAGGTAACGGTCACGTTAGCCATTATGCTTTCCCCCACTTTTTGCGCGGATCAAAGGACTTCTGCGCATCCGCCAGCTGTTGCCACAAGGCGGCGCTGTTGTCGTCAGGTTTCGGCGGCATCACGATTTTGATGACCGCGTACAGGTCGCCAGTCTGTTTTTTACCGACCAGACCTTTGCCTTTGATACGTAATCGCTGTCCAGCCTGGCTTCCTGCGGGGATGGTCAGCAAAATACTCTCTTTGAGTGTTGGTACAGTTACTTTTGCGCCCAATGCGGCTTCCCATGGGGCAAGCGGAACGACAACTTCCAGATCCTGATTAACAATATCAAACAGCGGATGCGGCGCGATATGAATCACCAGCCACAAATCACCGTTCGGGCCACCGTTTTCACCAGGGGTTCCCTGACCTTTCAGGCGAATGCGCTGCCCATTGCCGACACCGGCCGGGATCTTAACGTTGAGGGTTTTGGGGATTTCCCGCTCGATCATGCCAAACGCATTGTATACCGGCAGGTTGTAACTGATGGTGCGGCTATGCTCAGCAAGGGTTTCTTCGAGGAAAACGGCGACCTCGATTTCAATATCATGCCCGCGACTGGTGTGGCGCTGCCGTGACTGATGTGCGTGCTGGCCAAAAATTGAAGAGAAGATATCGTCGAAATCTTCAGCGCTGTAGCTTTGACCTTCTCCTTGCTGGAACTGACGATTAAACTGCGGGTCGTTGCGATGCTGCCACAGCTGGTCGTATTCGGCGCGGCGCTGTTCATCGCTCAGTACTTCCCAGGCTTCGGCAACTTCTTTAAAACGAGCTTCAGCGTCGGGTTCTTTGCTGACATCGGGATGGTATTTTCGCGCGAGACGACGGTAGGCGGTCTTGATTGTCTTGAGATCGTCTGTCGGCTTCACGCCCATAATGGCGTAATAATCCTTTAATTCCATAGCGTTCTCTCGTGTAAATCAACACATGAAGAAGGCAATCCCTCTCAAAAGGTATCACCGTTAAGTTTAGGGTAATCCCGATAGGCGCGAATGCCAACCATGAAAAAGGGGGGCGCAGGTCATAAAAGGGTCACCGGCTAATGCGGTGAGCCTGCTTGTTTATCTACCTGTCATACTCACATTTTCCCTTTTCACCAGACTGTTCGTTGTTGAGCGAAGCATCGCATTTTATCCAGTAATAGAGTGGCTGAAATTAACAAGAGAGAGATACTGAATGATCGCCGTTATTTTTGAAGCAGATGTGCATCCTCAGGCTGGAGAGCGATATCTTCAACTGGCCTCAGAGCTGAAGCTGTTGTTGGCAGAGATCCCTGGGTTTATTTCTATCGAACGATTTCAGAGCATTAATACGCCCGGGAAAATGCTGTCACTTTCATGGTGGGAGGATGAGGATGCAGTGCGCAGGTGGAAATGCAACGTCAGGCATCAGGCCGCACAACAGGAGGGTAAACAGTTGATTTTTTCATACTACAGAATACGTGTTGCCACTGTTTTGAAGGATTACGCCTCTGAATAAGGTTCTGCCAGCGTATATGACAGCTGGCAGTCAATAATGTCTGCCTGTAGCAACAGGAGCCAGGACAGGCTCTGGCTCCTGTTGGTGGTGCGTCAGTAATATTAACGGCTTATCAAGGTCTGGAAAAAAGAAAACGAACGGTATCAGCGTAGTTCTGGACAAAAGCGTTAACGTTATCTGATTTTAATCCTTTCGGGTTAATCATATATTTACCCTTGATAAAGATAGCCGGTACACCTTTCAGGTCTACCGCTTTAGCCAACTCCTGTTGCTTCGCCGTTAATGATTTTACGGCAAAGCTATTCCATGCAGCATCATAGTCATTTGCACTGACACCAGCGCGGATAAATACATTGCGAATATCATCTGCTGTTTTAACAGTTTGTTTTTTCTGCACGGCATCAAACAGTAAAGGTTTTACTTTATCTTCCACGTTTAACAGCATAGCGACAGACCACGCGTGCGTCATCTCCGGCCCCAACGGACCTAAGAAATCAACGTGATAGTCAGTAAGTTTGACATCAGTAGGTAATGCTTTTTTCACATTATCAGTGACTTCCAGAACTTCATCGTATTGGTAGCATGAAGGGCAATAAAATGAAAAGAACTTAAGCGCAGCGGGCGCTGACGCAACTGGCTTTTCAAGTGAAATATATTCCTTGCCATCGGTAAATGTTGCTGCCTGAACGCTCACAGTAAAAATCAGGCCTAGAAGAGGAAGTAAGATTTTTTTCATTTCCATATACTCTAAATAACATTTAACAAACAATTGTTTTGATGATGAACATAATGTTCATGGCGGTAAGTTATAATACAATATTTATCCGAAAATGTGCTGGCCCTTACTTTCATTTACGCAGGCATATCTACTGGCATACTTGTCATTCAATTTCATGGTCAGTGGTGAAATACTTGTAGGGACGCTTTGTGAATAGTAAATAATAAACCCCGTGATATTTTTAGCTTTGTTTTATTAGCGTCATTATTTTGCAATAATGAAATTAATTAACAATATTAATTATCATTTCTGGGCAGCGCGCTGGGGCGGAATGAGAATTGACCGGCCTCTGCCGACATAACTTTACAGGGTAAAGGTTGCCAAAACCTCGCCAGTGACTAAGATAACTCGCGTCAATCAGTGAGGGTATAATGGCGAAACGTCAACGGATGGGATGGTGGTTCCTCTGCCTGGCATGTGTTGTGGTGATGGTATGCACCGCGCAGCGCATGGCGGGTCTGCACGCGTTGCAGATGAACACCACGACCACTGCTGTTGTCGCGAGCGCCCAGGCCGATACCGATGAAGCTTCGCCCGTTACGCCTTGTGAGCTGAGCGCAAAATCATTGCTGGCTGCACCGCCAGTATTGTTTGAAGGCGCGATTCTGGTGCTATGTTTGCTGCTGTCGCTGTTGGCACCCGTGCGGACATTTCGCCTACCTTTTTTCCCTCCGCGCGCTATCTCGCCGCCCACTCTCCGGGTGCATCTCCGATTTTGTGTCTTCCGTGAATGACAGCGCAGCCGTTGCAGACTGTTAGATAATTATTCACGGAGAAAAAATATGAAGACTGTTTCCAGGCAGGCGCTGCTCTGCCTGTTATTGCTATGGCTGCCCGTATCCTGGGCAGCTGAATCCGGCTGGCTGCGTTCACCCGATAACAATCACGCCAGTGTGCGGTTACGTGCCGATACAGCAGCTGACGGTGAAACCCGTCTGCTGCTCGATGTTAAACTGGAGGATGGCTGGAAAACCTACTGGCGATCGCCGGGTGAGGGAGGCGTTGCGCCTGCTATCTCCTGGAAAGAGGAAATGCCTGCGGTCGACTGGTTCTGGCCAACCCCTGCTCGTTTTGAGGTCGCCAATATCACCACCCAGGGATATCACGATAATGTCACCTTCCCGATGGTAGTACGTGGCACCACGCCAGCCGCCCTTAACGGTGTATTGACCCTATCAACCTGCAGCAATGTCTGCCTGTTAACGGATTTTCCCTTTTCCGTGACGCCGAGCGTCCAGGACCCGTCTTTTGCTCATGACTATGCGCAAGCGATGGGGCAGATACCGCTGGCCAGCGGGCTGACCGATGCGCTTAGTGCCGGGGCGCGAGCCGGAGAGCTGGTGGTTGAGGCTCGTCGTGCGGGGGGCTGGTCTGCGCCAGGCCTGTACCTGGACACCGTTGATGATGCGGATTTTGGTATGCCGCAAATCCGCGTAGAGGGCGAAATACTACGGGCAACGGTTCCGGTTCATGACAGCTGGGGGGAAGGGGCGCCGAATCTTCGTGGTAAACAACTTACACTGGTTCTGGCTGATAACGGCGTTGCACAGGAAAGTCGTCTTGCCATTGGCGATGCACCAGTGGTGAAGAATGCAGCGATCCCACTGTGGCAGGTGGTGCTGATGGCGCTGTCAGGCGGGTTAATTCTTAACTTAATGCCCTGCGTGCTTCCAGTACTGGGCATGAAGCTGGGCTCGATTTTACTGGTTGAGGAGAAAAGCCGTCTTCAGGTTCGCCGCCAGTTTCTGGCATCTGTGGCTGGGATCCTGGTCTCTTTTATGGCTCTCGCGCTGCTGATGACGGTGCTGCGCCTGACCAATCAGGCGCTTGGTTGGGGGATCCAGTTCCAGAGTCCGTGGTTTATCGGCTTTATGATGCTGGTGATGCTGACGTTCAGCGCCAGCCTGTTTGGGCTGTTTGAATTTCGCCTTCCTTCAGCAATGACCACCATACTGGCAACTCGCGGCGGTAACGGCTTGTCAGGGCATTTCTGGCAGGGCGCGTTTGCGACGTTGCTTGCCACGCCGTGCAGTGCGCCGTTCCTGGGGACGGCAGTGGCGGTGGCGTTGACCGCCTCGCTGCCGACGCTATGGGGGCTGTTCCTCGCGCTCGGGCTGGGGATGAGTTTGCCATGGTTGCTGGTGGCACTGCGTCCGGGTCTGGCGCTGCGTCTGCCGCGTCCGGGGCGTTGGATGAATATCTTGCGGCGTCTTCTTGGCGTGATGATGCTTGGCTCGGCTATTTGGCTGGCAACATTGCTGCTCCCGCACCTGGGGTTCGCAAGCCAAAGTACAGCCAAAGAGAGTGTGAACTGGCAACCGCTGAGCGAGCAGGCCATTGAAGATGCACTGGCTCAGCATAAGCGCGTAGTTGTAGATGTGACGGCTGACTGGTGCATTACCTGTAAAGTCAATAAATTCAATGTTCTACAAAAAGAAGATGTCCAGACTGCACTGCAACAACCCGATGTGGTGGCTCTGCGGGGTGACTGGACGCTGCCCTCTGAAGCGATCACCGAATTCCTGAAAAAACGCGGCCAGGTTGCTGTGCCGTTCAACCAAATTTATGGTCCCGGTTTGCCGCAAGGTCAGGCATTGCCGACGTTGTTAACCCGCGATGCGCTGCTGAATACACTGGCCGATGCCAAAGGAGTGAACCCATGAAAATGATGATTGTCCTGCTGCTAACCCTGTTTTCTGCCGTCAGCGTGGCGAAAGAACCTGCACCGTTTACCCCGGAACAGGAAAAGCAAATTGAAGCATTAATTCAGGAAGCCCTGTTTAACGATCCCAACAGCCCGCGGATTGGCGCAAAGCAGGCAAAACTGACCCTGATAAACTTCACCGATTACAACTGCCCATACTGCAAGCAATTGGATCCGATGCTGGAAAAAATTGTACAGAAATATCCTGATGTGGCGGTGGTGATTAAACCGCTGCCGTTTAAAGGGGAGAGTTCGGTTCTGTCGGCGCGAACCGCGCTGACGACCTGGCGTGAGCATCCGCAGCAGTTTCTGGCGTTACATGAGAAACTGATGCAGAAGAAGGGCTACCACACGGCAGTGAGTATTAAACAGGCACAGGAGAAAGCCGCTGCCAGCCCTGTGACGCTGGATGCACAAAGTGAGGAGACGCTGAGCACCAACCTGCAACTGGCACGTCTGGTCGGTGTGCGAGGCACGCCTGCAACGATTATTGGCGATGAGCTGATCCCGGGTGCAGTACCGTGGGAAACACTGGAAGAGGTGGTCAAAGAAAAACTGGCGGCCGCAAATGGTCAGTAAACTGCGCCGCTGGCTGCGCGAAGGACTGATCTTACTGGTGTTATTCGCCGGGGCGATGTTGTTGATGGATGCCTGGCGAGCGCCCCAGCTTCCCGTAGCGTTTGACAGTACGCCTTTGCAGACGCTGGATGGTGAAAACGTTACGCTGGCCTCGCTCAGCAAAGAGGAGCCAGTGCTGATCTATTTCTGGGCGAGCTGGTGCGGCGTGTGTCGGTTCACGACACCGGAAGTCGCCAGACTGTACTCAGAAGGCGAGAACGTGATAACCATTGCGCTGCGTTCTGGTAATGAGGCGGAGGTGACGCGCTGGCTGGCGCGTAAAGGCGTAGACTTTCCCGTCATCAACGATGCCGACGGGACCATCTCCCGCAGCTGGGACATCAGCGTCACGCCAACGCTGGTCGTGATGTCGCACGGTCGCGTGGTGTCGACAACCAGCGGCTGGACCAGTTACTGGGGAATGAAGCTACGCCTCTGGTGGGCAAAAAACGTCTGATTCTGATGCCGGGGAAACCCGGCATTTTTTTTCGATAAAAAGGTAAGAAAAACATGTTGTTCTGATATTGGATCCTGAAATTATATACTAATAGTTATATATTTTTGATTTTTTCTGTAGTTGCAAATCCACAAAGGTAATGGCATATCTGATGGTGTTTTAAATATCTTATTTCTCGCAGGGATTAAAGAATAATGCGCAAGGGTAAAGTTATTGTTATATCAATGATGTTTTTTTGTATCCTTATTTTTATTGCTGCTATTGTCTGGTTTATGATGTATCAGGGGGAACTCGCTGAACCTACCGGTGAAGAGAAACATGCCGCTATTCTGCATGCTTCAGGCCTGTTGAAATCAGATGCGCAGGATAAAAAAACAATTAACAATTTGTATCAACGTTATATTTTAGCGCGTAAGGTTAATCTGGATTCCGGTGAATGGGTCGCTGATGACGTCCAGACGCAGGGATGTAAAAAACTCGCTCCGGAACATGATCCCGCGAAGATCCATCAGCGCTGTACGATTGCAGATGTATATCTTGTAAAAGATAAAAGCAATAAAATTCAACAAATTATACTCCATGTTTTCGGTAAGGGCGCGAAGTCAATGATGTATGCCTTTCTGGCTCTTGACCCAGACGGACGTACGGTTAAAAACCTGTATTACTATCAGCAGCGGGAAACTCCTTTTTTGGGAGCCAGAGTGGAAGATGAGAGTTGGCGTAAGCAATGGCCGGGTAAAAAAGTAGTTGATAATAACAGGATGCCAGCACTAAGAATAACTCAGGAGAAACCACAGAATATCGATGAATATACAGTAGATGGTATTTCTGGTGCGACCCTGACATCGAATGGGGTTGAGAGAAGCATCAACTACTGGACAGGCGAACAGGGTTATGGCCGTTTTTTGCAACGAATTACTCGTGGCCCTGATATAATAGTTCCCTGATCGCTTTTGTTTTAAATAACGTTTATCTTCATACTCATTGCCGGCCTCATTTGCGTCAGTGAGTATGGGGCAACTCAATTCCATATCACCGATAAATTCTCCTGTATTGACGGCATCATTAATAAATCCCGAATGTCTCAATTTCGTATTCATCACATTTTCATGAGATAAATTTACATAACTTGTTACCTATTGACATTTTTATGATCCAGGTCATGTACAACGCAAGCTATCATCGATAATGATAATAATTATCATTTGTATTTTACAGGATGCGTACCGTGCGTAAGTTCTGTGTTTTCCTGCTGACCACTGTGTGTAGCTTGCTTGTAAGCCTTCATGTATGGGCCGCAACAAACTATGCTCCGTTAATTGAGGATATTGAACAACGTCTTGATAAAACAGCAGAACTTTACTCTCAGCAACAAACTGATGAAGCGCGGCGAACGGTGCAAATGGCGTACTTTGAGGTATTTGAAAACCTTGAAGGTCCTATTCGAATCAACATTTCCGCCAGCAAAAGTTATGAGATGGAAAGCGCTTTTGGTGAGATTCGTCGCATGATTGGCGAAAAAAAATCGCTCTCTGACGTGCAGTCTAAAATCGACTGGCTCAAAGCCTCGCTGCGCGAAGTTGAACCTGTGTTAGATGGCGGACATCGCCTGGTTGCCGAAGAGCAGCACAATGCGTTTTCCAGGACAGATATCGCCGTACACTGGCAAGAAAGTTTTCGCGTTATCGACGATTTGTTGGCTCAGGCAGTAAATAACTATCAGGCCGGGAATTTAAGCGTAGCCAGCCAGAACGTTCAACAAGCGCACTATCAGGGTTTTAAAAACTCAGAGATGGAAATGTCGGTCAGACAGAATCGATCGGCAAAAGACGCTGCTGCGATTAACCAGCAATTTTCTGCGTTGATTGCGCTCACCGCAGAGCCGGATCGCCTTAATGATGTCTCTTATCAGGTCACGACGTTGTTACAGGATATTGAGGATCTTCTGCCTGGTCTGCCTACTACCCGTGACGAACAGCAGGTCACGGCGGTGCAAAACACGGGGAATACGCCCACGGCACAGGATGATATAGCCCGCGCAGACTGGGCTGCCGTCTCGTTGGGTATCCATCAAAGTATTCAGAAAGCGATTGCCCGTTACCAGGAGGGCGATGCGAAGAATGCCATTCTGGATGTGCAAGACAGTTATTTTGACCGCTTTGAAGCTAGCGGTATGGAAAACAAAATCGGTTCTCGCGATTCGGCATTTAAAACCTCGCTGGAGGCTTACTTCACGCGTCTGGTTAGTCTGATGAAAGCGGGTCAGCCAGTGGAAAGACTCAACGCTGAAGCCAGCGCACTGGAGCAGGATTTACAAAAAGCAGTGGTGATGTTGGGGGAAGGAGAAGAAACCCAGTGGAGCCTGCTGCTCTACAGCCTGATGATTATCGTGCGCGAAGGACTGGAGGCCCTGCTTATTGTGGCGGCCATCGTGGCTTATATGGTGAAAAACAATCACCAGGATAAGCTTCCGTTAATTCGCCAGTCGGTGATTGTCGCGTTAATCGCAAGCGTTATTACCGCTGTGATATTCCAACTCCTGTTCACGAATTCCGGCGCCAGCCGAGAACTGCTGGAAGGCGTAACGATGCTGATTGCCGTCGTCATGCTGTTCTTCATGAGCTACTGGTTACTGTCTAAAGTCGAGGCTCGCCACTGGAAAGCATGGCTGGAAGGGAAACTGTCCCACTCACTTTCCCGTGGTTCACTGGTTGGACTGTGGCTTACCAGCTTCCTGGCGGTTTACCGCGAAGGGGCGGAGACCGTGCTGTTTTACTACGCCCTGATCGGGGATGCGAATGATATTTCTGGGCATATGGCGATTGCGGCAGGTTTTGTTATCGGCTGTGTTGTTCTGCTGGTCGCCTGGCTCATCATGCGCTACTCGGTTGTACGCCTGCCTTTGAAGCCGTTCTTTATGTTTACCGGCAGTTTTATGTACCTGATGGCCTTTGTATTTGCGGGCAAAGGGGTTCTGGAACTGGTGGAAGGTAAGCTGTTCCAGCCAACGTTGATTAACGGCTTCCCTGAAATCAGTTGGTTGGGAATTTATCCCTACGTGGAAACGTTATTACCGCAGGCCATATTGCTACTTGCGGCGCTGGTGGCGCTGTGGGTGATGCGGCGGAAAAGCACTGTTCCTGGGGAAACGATAAAAACTAATCTATAGCTGTTATTTGAGACGAGAGGATATGTCTGATGACCATGAAGAAAACCCTGATTGCCAGTGCAGTGATGGCCGGTATTTTCACTGCTCCGGCAGCGTTTGCCTTTAAGGAGTATCCGGCAGGCGAGCCTGTCACCATGAATGAGATGGAACTGGCCGCTGTGTACCTGCAGCCAATCGATATGGAACCGCGTGGCATGGGATTACCGGCAGCAAAAGCCGATATTCACCTTGAGGCGGATATTCATGCCGTGGAAGGCAGTAAAAATGGTTTTGGCGCAGGCGAATGGATCCCTTATCTGACTATCAGTTACACCTTGATTAACAGTGATACGGGTGAAAAACAAGAAGGTACGTTCATGCCGATGGTTGCCAGCGATGGCCCTCATTACGGTGCGAACATCAAAATGATGGGGGTGGGTAACTATAAAGTGACCTATCACATCGAACCGCCGTCAAAAGCAGGTATGCACCGTCATACAGACAGTGAGACCGGCGTTGGTCGCTGGTGGAAACCATTTGATGTGAGTTATGAATTTAAATACGTCGGCCTGAACTAAGCGCTTTTCCATCAGGCTGCTTGATTTGCCATTTTGGACCGGGCAGTGCTCACAATCTTACGTACGAAGTGTACCCACGATTTGTTTTGCGCTGCTCATGTCTTAACTGACCGCGAACTTATCCCCCTGATGGGCAGGCTCTAAATTATCGATGTACCTGGATAGTTACATCATTCAATCCGCCGTACAGAGTCGATGTTATGAGTTATTTTTTTGTCACGACGCTACAGGTTTTTTTCTGCATTGCGCTGCTCTCCGGGGTTCTCTGGAGTCGCATCGATCCCCCTTCATTGCGCCCACTCGTCTGGACATTACTCCCAGGCTTAATCCTTGGCGTGCTGGTGGGACTTACCCTCCGTGGCTCGCAGCCACTGCAATTGTTGCTGGTTGGCACAGAAGTGATGATTACGCTGCTGTTCGTATTGAGCTTCTGGTGGGTATCAAAGCGCATTCGCTACCTGTGGCAAGGGATTTTGGTGTTTGGCGCAGCCCGACATTGGGCTTTGGATCCCAATCTCGGCGGATTAACCAGCACCCATGTGCTAAATACCGATCTGCTGTTGAATCTGACGGCAATGCTATTGGCATTTGCGATCCTCTGCCTGGCGGGGGTACTGAGCGCCATGCTGTTGCGTCGTATTCGTGGACTCTACTGGCCGTTGACGCTGATTCTGATGGTCATGATTTGGCTGCCATTAAGCGGTAATTTGTTGCTGCTGTTAATGAAACTGCAGGTGCTACCGCTGGCGAGATCGCTATTGAGTTTTGTGGCCAAAGTGACAAACAACGCGGCGATGTATAACTGGTTGGGGGCCGCTCTATTACTTGCTCTGGCACTGTGCTGGGTACCGGCGTTGTTACGCGCGATCCGCCAGACGCGTAAAGCCGATGAGCCGATTGCTTATCGACTGGCGCTGGCGCATCGTCGAAATGCGTTTCGTCTTTGGCTGGTCACGCTAGGTTGTGCGGTGGTGGTGATCGCCGGGCAACTGTGGTGGGAAAAAGTCGCCTCTCAACCGCCGCAGTTGTCAGAAGCCATTCCGGTACAACTTGCCAGTGATGGCATGGTTCATCTGCCAATAGAACGACTCCGTGATGGCAAGCTGCACCGCTTTGTTTGGGTGGCCGATGATGGTAAAGCGGTACGTTTTTTCGTGATTAACCGCTATCCCGACAAGTTGCGTTTGGGGGTGGTTTTTGATGCCTGTCTACTGTGTGGCGATCAGGGTTACGTGATGGAAGGTAATCAGGTTATCTGCGTGGCATGCGGGGTACACATTTTCATTCCTTCGATTGGTAAACCTGGTGGTTGCAATCCGGTGCCAATTGAAAACTGGCGTAATGATGAGAAAGAGCTGGTGATCCCAGGTAAAGAGCTGGCTGCTGGCGTGAATTACTTCTCGACGGTCATGACCATCAAGGTGACCGACCCGGTTGATGGTTCCACATTGACCAATACTTCTGCTGACTACAAATACAGCTATGGTGGCAAAACCTGGTTTTTCTCGTCCGAGGCCAATTACGATCGCTTCCGTAAAACTCCGGAACAGTTCGTCCCTGCTGAATTGAGGGAGGAGTAACAAAATGCTGTGGAGAATGTTACGACAATCCTGGGGGCGTAATCTCCGACGCAAGGGGCTGGCTATTATGACCGTCTTTCTTGCGTCCAGCCTGATCTCCGCCCTGCTGGCGGTGTCGATTGATATTGGCGATAAAATGTCCAGAGAATTGAAGTCCTATGGTGCCAATATTTTGATTGAACCTGCCGGACAGGCGGCGCTGCCTACACTTTTCAGTGAAAACAGTAATCCACTATCAGGACAGGATTTCCTTGATGAAGCGGAACTCCCCAACATTAAGGATATTTTCTGGCGCAACAACATTGTCGGCTTTGCCCCTATGCTTGGCGGTGATGTCGACGTTAACGGCAAAGAAGTACGTATTCTCGGCACCTTCTTCAGCCAACCGGTAGATATTCCAGATGAAGAAGGGTTTGAGACGGGGCAAAAAACGGTAAGCCCGTTCTGGCAAGTGACAGGCCACTGGCCGCAAGAGCCTGCTGGTGATGCTCCTCAAACACTGGTAGGGCATGCGTTGGCACGACAAACGGGCTGGAAGCCAGGCGATCAACTGGTGATCCGTACCAGCAATACAACGGTGAATGTGACCGTCAGCGGCATCCTCTCCAGCGGCGGGGATGAGGATAACCAACTGGTTATGCCGTTGAGCACGGCGCAAACGTTGCTGGATTTACCCGGCAAAGTGCAGGCCATTCGTGTCTCAGCGCTGACGGTGCCGGAAAATGAGTTGTCGCGTCGGGCGCGTGAAAATCTCGATGCACTGAATGCTGAAGAGTACGACCTTTGGTACTGCACGGCCTATGTCTCGTCCATTGCTCTTCAACTGGAGGAGGCTATTTCCGGTGCAGAAGTTCGCCCTGTGTGGCAGGTTGCTGCATCTGAGGGGGTTGTAATCGATAAAATTCAGTTGCTGATGGCCGTCGTGACCGTCGCAGCACTGGCAGCTTCGGCTATGGGAATCGCGTCACTGATGACCAGCACCATTATGGAGCGCGCTAAAGAGATCGGCCTGATGAAGGCGCTTGGCGCGCATCAGTGGCAAATCATGCTGTTGTTCTATCTTGAAGCCGCGTCCAGTGGACTGGCCGGTGGGGCATTGGGATGTGTTGCTGGATGGGGAATGGCGAAAGCGATTGGCCTGATGCTATTTGATGCGCCATTAAATTTTGCCTGGATTGTGGTGCCATGTGTATTGGTTATTGCGGTCCTGATTGCCCTGATTGGCACCTGGTTCCCGGCCCGCCGTATTGCCCGCCTGTATCCTGTGGAGGTGCTGTATGGCCGCTAAACGTACCATGCTCTGGTTGCTGGTATGGCGGGCGCTGCGTCTGCGTTTTCAGCGAGTTAGCGTAGTATTTGCCGCATTGATGGTCGGGGCGACCATTGTGACCGCGCTATCTGCGGTGTGGTTCGACATCAATACCAAAATGAGTGAAGAATTGCGGACCTTTGGCGCAAATTTCTACATCGGGCCAGGCCATGGCTCCAGCATGCCGCAGCAAGCGTTGCAGACTATTTTAGATCAGGCACCGCAAGGCCTGGTTCACGGAGCCAGTCCTTGGCTTTACGGTATGGCGCGTACCGAGCTGGAGAAGGTGGTGATTGTCGGCGTGTGGTTTGAATCCTTGCAAAAGCTGGTGCCGTACTGGCAGGTTCAGGGGAGTTGGATTGGTGTTAGCTTTGACGATCGCAATGCGATGATTGGCGTCAAATTGGCTGAGCGTCTTAACGTCCAAC
This sequence comes from Citrobacter sp. Cy070, assembly GCF_030332245.1. Taxonomy (NCBI): domain Bacteria; kingdom Pseudomonadati; phylum Pseudomonadota; class Gammaproteobacteria; order Enterobacterales; family Enterobacteriaceae; genus Citrobacter; species Citrobacter sp. Cy070. The sequence goes on along the minus strand of NZ_JAOWIG010000077.1, from coordinate 94,745 downwards.
CGGGCGATAACATCATCCTGGTGGATCACAATCAGCGCAAAAACTTACAGATAAAAGGCATTGTTGAAGCCGGTGATGCGACAGATAACATGCTAATTGTGAGTCTTGATGTGGCGCAGGCGTGGTTGCATCAGCCCGATAAAATCAGCCATGGGCTGCTGAGTGTCAGTAACGATGTTGGTCAGGTGGAAAACTATGCCAGCCGATTGCAGGCTCAATACCCGGATCTGGAGATCCGTCCTATACGGAAAGTCTCCGCATCAGAAGGACAGGTACTGGATAAAATAAAAGGGTTAATGGGGCTGGTATCGGTTGTGATCCTTGCGCTGTCATCTTTGTGCGTGAATACCACGTTGATGGCCATTGTGGGTGAGCGGGCCAGGGAATTTGCGCTGCAAAAAGCGTTGGGGGCCAGCAACGGTGATATTGTCCGGCAAATTCTCCTTGAAACCTGCATTATCGCGCTGGCTGCAGTGGTTTGTGGGTGGATCTTAGGGTACATGTTGGCCCAACTACTGGGACTGACCGTATTCAATGCCGCAATAGCGCTACGCTGGCCAGTGCTGCCCATCACCCTGACATTATCTTTACTGGTCGCCATTCTGGCGGCGATTGTTCCGGTCCGTCGCGCGGTTAGCGTCGAACCCGCAAAAGTGTTGAAAGGAGAGTAACGCAATGTCCGTTGTGCAGACCCCGTCAATGGCGATTGAAACCCGCCATTTATATAAACGGTTCGGCGATGTTACCGCCTTAGATGACATTAACCTGCAAATAGTGCAGGGGGAGTTTGTCGCGATTATGGGCGCTTCTGGTTCGGGTAAAACGACACTGATGAATATTCTGACCTGCCTGGACACCGCGACAGAAGGTCAGGTGTTTTTAGATGGGATTGATGCTGCCGCACTGGATGAAGAGGGGCGTCGCCGTTTTCGTGCTGAGAAAATAGGGTTGGTATTCCAGCAGTTTCATCTGATCCCGTTTTTAACCGCGCTGGAGAATATCATGCTGGCGCAACACTACCATAGCGTGGTAGATGAAGCGGCGGCCAGAAAGGTTCTGGAACAAGTCGGTCTTGGGCATCGAGTAACACACCTGCCGAGTCAACTTTCTGGGGGAGAGCAGCAACGGGTGTGCATTGCCCGGGCGCTGGTCAATGAGCCGCCGGTGATTTTTGCCGATGAACCTACGGGTAACCTTGACGAAGAGAATGAACAGCGGGTGTTGGATCTACTCACTGATCTGCATCGGCAGGGGCGCACGATTGTGATGGTGACGCATAATCCGGCGCTTGGGTTATTTGCCGATCGTATTATCCGTTTGCAGCATGGCAAATATCAGGGTGAGGAGGCGAATCAACATGCGCTGGATTAACATATTAACTTTCTCCATTTTGGTTCTGATTAGTGGATGTAAAGAAGAGAAGTTGGTGGTTGGGCAGCAAGCCCCGGCGCTGGCAACATTCGACCTGCAGGGGGGAGAAGCAGGGCTTGAACGCTGGCGTGGAAAGGCTGTTTATCTAAACTTTTGGTCGGCGGGATGCGGTGGCTGTCTTGCCGAAATGGACGCGCTGGAAGCGCTAAGTAAAAAGTGGGGCGATAACGTTGTGGTCGTGGCCGTGAATACCGATCCGGCGACGGTTAACATAGATAACTTACTGGCGAAACATCAGGTTTCTTACCCGGTACTCCGCGATCAGCTTAAGATTTCCCAGGAGCGCTATCAGGTCATCGGTACGCCAACCTCTGTGTTAATTGACAGGGACGGTCGTGTACTGGAATTACACCAGGGGATGCGGAAACCGCCTGAGTTAGATGCAACGTTTGCGCGACTGGCCGCCCGATGAACGCGATACAAAGAGAAACACTATATGGCATTCAGGTGGAATAAAGAGAGTCTGGCCGTCCTGCGTGAAAACGCAGGCGTTCTCACGACGGAGCAGATTGCGGGGATGCTTCGCACTAATATTACGGTTGTGCGCAATATGGCGTACCGACTGAAACTCAGCCTGCGGGTATCCGCCTACAATCAAAAACGTATTGAGCAGGTACAAACTCTCTATACGTCTTCTGAACCACTAAATCTGAAAGAGATTGCTGCAAAAACTGGACTGACATTCAGTACGGTGCAATACATTGTATATGTGAAATTAAAAAGTAAACCATATACCAAACGGGAATATGTTTCCTTTGAAACTGATGATGCGGTTCATTATCGGATACAACGAGAGTTCATTGATACTGAGCGTTCCCTTTTACACAACATCCCAGATAACACGTGCTTTCATCAATTGTATCTGACAGACGGAACCTTATATTGTGCACGTAATATCCGCAGCGAAGTGATTATCTGCGAATAATTGGATGGCATATTTCGTCACCCGACGAAGCAAGTATTCATAGTTGCGTTTAACCTGGCTTATCTTTTTTTGTGGGAAAATAAAGAATGGCCAATGTATACGCATTTGAACCCTCCCTGGTGATGATGATTACCGTCACGTTTGTCCTCGCCGGGATGGTGAAAGGTGTCACCGGTATGGGTTTGCCCACGGTGGCGATGGGGATCCTCGGATCGCTTATTTCTCCGGTCGCAGCGGCGGCGATGTTGCTGTTACCCTCTCTAATTAGCAATCTGTTTCAGTTTGGCGGTGGTGGTAACACTGGCCGATTGCTGCAACGATTGTGGCCTATGCTGCTGGCGGTGGTGATTGCCACTTTGCTTGCCAGTGTCTGGATCACCGGGGGCGACACAACCCGGACCCAGTTTGCGCTGGGTATGGCACTGGTTGCTTATGCTATCTGGACGCTGGCGGGAAAGAAAATTACCGTGGATCCGCAGCGTGAAAAACCCTTTTCCCTTGTCATTGGATTCGTGACCGGTTTATTGACGGGGGGAACGGGGGTATTTGTCATGCCCGCCGTGCCATGGATCCAGTCTTTGGGCTTTGAAAAGGATGAACTGGTACAGGCGCTTGGGATCTCTTTTACGTTTTCGACACTGGCGTTAGCACTGGGCTTGTGGTGGCACAACGCGCTGCCCGTACAATCCCTAAGTTTGTCGGCTTTGGCCATTGTTCCTGCACTTATTGGCCAGTGGATAGGAACCCGTGTGCGAAGAGTTATTTCTCCGCTCGTGTTTAAACGCTGTTTTCTGTTTTGTCTGATCGGGCTTGGCGTAGAGATGATGCTGCGAGCGGCGTGACCTGTGCAGTGACTTTAGGGCGCTCTCATGGCATCGTTCATTCAGCTATTTAGGGTCAAAGGGGGCGTTATGGCATCAGTGGTGTTAAATGAAGAAGAGGACGATCTGGAGTCGAGAATGGCGCTTACTGCGGCGGCAATGGCCGATAAGTCGCGCTCGCGTATGCTGTGCGCCCTGATGGATGGGCGCGCCTGGACTGCAACCGAACTTAGCGCTGTGGCGGATGTGTCTGCGTCGACCGCCAGCGCGCATCTGGCGCGTCTGTGCGAACAACGCTTTGTTGTGGCGCTTGCGCAGGGCAGGCATCGTTATTTTCGCCTTGCGAGTCACGATATCGCCGAACTGCTGGAGCGCCTGATGGGCGTGGCGTGGAGCACATCCGTACCACGAAAAATTACTACGCCGCTAAGCTTGCGGCATGCCCGAACTTGCTACGATCATCTGGCTGGAGAGGTGGCGGTAAGGCTGTTCGATACGCTGGTTTCCCGCCAGTGGTTAACGCCGGATGGCGAAACGCTGACGTTACTTGGACAGGAAAAGCTGGCGCTGATGGGGATTGTCCTCACTGCTGGCTCATCCCGGCGGAAATTAACCTGTGGTTGTCTGGACTGGAGCGAACGACGTTATCATCCCGGCGGCGTGCTTGGCGCATCGCTGCTGCGCTGGTTGATTGAAAAGCAATGGATAAAAACGCAGACAGGCAGCCGCCACGTTACCTTTACCCCACTTGGTGTGCGCAAACTTCAGACGGAGTTTGGCATCCAAACGACACGGTAGATGCCCCATTTTTGCGAAAGCGTTCCCGGAAAAATGTCATATATCTGTCACACTCTGTGGTGATTGATAACAACAAGAGGTCGTAGGGATGAATAAATCGTTAATCGCCGCCGCTGTGGCAGGGGCTGTATTACTGTCCACCGCCGCGCAGGCGCAGACCGCGCCGGAAGGCTATCAGCTTCAACAAGTATTGATGATGAGTCGGCATAACTTACGCGCACCTTTAGCCAATAACGGCAGCGTTCTTGAGCAGTCCACCCCCAAACAATGGCCAGAATGGGATGTCCCCGGCGGACAACTCACCACCAAAGGCGGCGTGCTGGAAATCTATATGGGTCACTATATGCGAGAGTGGCTGGCAGAGCAGGGGATGGTGAAATCGGGCGAATGTCCGGCACCGGATACGGTTTATACCTATGCTAACAGCCTGCAGCGCACTGTTGCTACGGCGCAGTTTTTTGTCACCGGTGCTTTCCCTGGTTGCGATGTTCCGGTCCATCATCAGGAAAAAATGGGCACCATGGATCCCACCTTTAATCCGGTGATCACCGATGATTCCGCCGCCTTCAGCCAGCAGGCCGTTCAGGCGATGGAGAAAGAGCGTAGTAAAATGCAGCTCGACGACAGTTACCAACTGCTTGAGCAAATGACCGACTACAAAGACTCGCCGTCCTGCAAAGAAAAACAGCAGTGTTCTCTGACTGATGCGAAAGACACATTCAGTGCTAAGTATCAGCAGGAGCCAGGCGTGTCGGGGCCGCTGAAGGTGGGGAATTCGCTGGTTGATGCCTTCACCTTGCAATATTACGAAGGCTTCCCGATGGACAAGGTTGCCTGGGGCGAGATTAAATCCGATCAACAATGGAAGGTGCTGTCGAAGCTGAAAAACGGCTATCAGGACAGTCTGTTCACCTCCCCGGAAGTGGCGCAGAACGTCGCCAAACCGCTGGTGAAATATATTGATAATGCGTTGGTTACGGAACGCGTGAAAGCACCGAAAATAACTGTGCTGGTGGGACATGACTCAAACATCGCTTCGCTGCTCACCGCGCTGGATTTCAAACCCTACCAGCTTCACGATCAGAACGAGCGTACGCCGATTGGCGGGAAGATTGTCTTCCAGCGCTGGCATGACAGCAACGCAAATCGTGATCTGATGAAAATCGAGTATGTGTATCAGAGCTCGCAGCAGTTGCGTAATGCAGACGTTCTGACGCTGAAATCCCCGGCGCAGCGCGTAACGCTGGAGCTGAAAGGTTGCCCGATAGATGTGAATGGTTTTTGCCCGATAGATAAGTTCGACAGCGTGCTGAATGAGGCGGCGAAGTAAAAGAAAAACTCCCCCGTGTTCGCGGGGGAGTCTGAGCGCTAGACGTTTTTACGTTCGATAGTCTGTTCACCCCAAAAGAGCGAATCTTTGTCTGTTTTTTCAAAGGCTTTGATGAGTACCTCGTCGCTACCTTCTTCCCAAATTTTTTCCGCCAGTTTTTCGTCATAATTCGCGACTTCAAAAATGGCTTCGGCTATTTCCGGCGATGTATTGCGCAGACTTGCCCATTCACCAACGTGATGAGCTTTCGCTTCTTGAGTTGGCATTCGAATCCTCCTGTTGAAGATTAGCCGTTGAGTTTTACTGCCAGACCCGCGACATATTCACCCTGATAGCGGGCGATAGATAACTCTTCCTGACTTGGCTGACGAGAGCCGTCGCCTCCGGCGATGGTCGTTGCGCCGTAAGGTGTGCCTCCACGAACTTGTGAGACATCAAACAGTTCTTGCGCCGCATAACCGATGGGTACAATCACCATCCCATGGTGGGCAAGTGTTGTCCAGGTTGATGTAATGGTTTGTTCCTGACCGCCGCCAGTGCCTGTTGAGCTGAATACGCTGGCGAGTTTGCCGTAAAGGCCGCCAGAAGCCCACAGTCCGCCAGTCTGGTCGAGGAAGGTGCGCATCTGGCCGGACATATTGCCAAAGCGTGTCGGGGTACCAAAAATAATGGCGTCGTAATCAGCCAGTTCTTGCGGGGTGGCGACTGGTGCGTTTTGGGTTTTGCCGCCAGCCTTGAGGAAAATCTCAGGCTGCATGGTCTCTGGTACGCGCTTAATAATCACTTCCGCGCCATCTACCTTATTTGCGCCTTCTGCGACTGCATGGGCCATAGTTTCAATGTGTCCGTACATGGAATAATAAAGCACCAGAACTTTTGCCATTTTACACTACTCCTCGAGTTAACTGTGTCCGTAGCGATTCGCTACCTCCCTTTAAAGATATGACGTACGGCCAGGAGTGCAAATTTCACAATCACTTCTTTGATTTATAACAATTTTTATAACAACTGTTTTTGTTGCAAAATGATACATTTTTAACCGAGCGGAATTTGGTAGCCATAAGAAAGACTTATTGATTTCATGCCGCGATTATTAACATCTGGCGGCCATTCCTGTTGCAGAATATTACAGTTCGCCGGTTATCCGGTTACTCTTCACTATGCTTAATCCCACGCAGTAAAAATCAGGGCACGGCCCTTGCGCTGCGTGAGGTATCACTCCTCAGTACCTATGCAATATGATGGCTAATCAATGACGGAGGTCAGTAATGGCAAACCATCGGGGCGGTTCCGGCAACTTTGCGGAAGACCGCGAAAGAGCATCAGAAGCAGGTCGAAAAGGTGGCCAGCACAGCGGGGGCAACTTCAAGAATGACCCGCAACGCGCTTCAGAAGCAGGAAAAAAAGGGGGCAAGAATAGTCACGGCAATAACAAATCGTAATTGTCGGGCTGTCTGTTAGAGATATCGTGACGGCTGAGTGTTCAGAGACAGACGTTACGTCGCCACCGCCGCCGGGTCGTTCCGGCGGTTTTTTTTGTCTGCAAGGTTGAACTGTAACAAAACGCAACGCAGACTAATGACATTCAGATAATCGGGTGTCTCATGTCATTACTTTCTCGTTATTCCTTCTCTGTTAAACCCCAGGAGGCGATCCTTATTGTGATCACCATGTTCTGGGGCGGAACGTTTTTGGCTGTGCAATATGCTGTCACGCTGAGCGGTCCCTTTTTCTTTGTCGGCGTGCGTTTTGCCACCGCCGCGCTGGCGGTCGCGCTTTTGTCGTTACGCACATTGCATAAGCTAACGTGGCTGGAATTCAAAGCAGGCGTGGCAATCGGTATCGCCATTGCGCTGGGCTATAGTCTGCAAACCTGGGGACTACAGTTTATTCCCAGCAGTAAATCGGCGTTTATTACTGCGATGTACGTGCCACTGGTACCGCTTTTACAATGGCTGTGTCTGGGACGTATGCCCGGACTGATGCCGTGTGTCGGTATTGTGCTGGCTTTTATCGGGTTGATTTTTCTCGCCGGGCCAGGAGGCAATTTGCTGGCTTTGGGCGAAGGAGAGTGGATCACGCTCGCCGGTGCGGTGGCGATTGCGGCGGAAATTATCCTGATTAGCGCGTGGGCGGGAAAAGTGGATGTACGGCGGGTAACGGTAGTGCAACTGGCAACTGCTTCGATAGTGGCGTTTATTGCGATGGGACCAGCCGGAGAGACCGTACCGCCAATGTCTACCGGATTGCTGGTGGTGGCGCTGGGGCTGGGGATTTTCAGTGCGATTATCCAGGTCACCATGAACTGGGCGCAGCGCAGCGTTTCGCCGACACGCGCAACGGTAATCTATACCGGTGAGCCTGTATGGGCGGGGATTTTTGGTCGACTCGCAGGGGAACGTCTGCCGCTGCTTGCTCTGTTGGGGGCGGCATTCATTATCATTGGCGTACTGGTCAGCGAACTCAAGTTCAAAAAGAAGAAAGCCGTCCAGCAGGAGGCTCCGCCCGAGTCGCTTTAATTTAACGTTTCAGTGTGCGATTTGTTATGCTGGCGCCCTCAGAACAAGGAGAGGGTGCATGGCTCAAGGCGCAGAGAAAAAAACAGGTAAACGCTCGCAGGCCGTGAGTGCAAAACGCCAGGCTATCTTAACCGCGGCATTAAATGTCTTTTCCCAGTATGGCATTCATGGCACGCGTCTGGAGCAGATTGCGGAACTGGCGGGGGTGTCTAAAACGAATCTGCTTTATTACTACCCTTCTAAAGAAGTGCTCTATATTGCCGTATTACGCCAGATCCTCGATATCTGGCTGGCACCGCTAAAGGCCTTTCGCGAGGACTTTGCGCCACTGTCGGCGATTAAAGAGTACATCCGACTCAAACTGGAAGTGTCCCGCGATTATCCCCAGGCATCGCGACTATTTTGTATGGAAATGCTGGCAGGCGCGCCGTTGTTGATGGCTGAGTTAACTGGCGATCTCAAAACGCTGATTGATGAGAAATCTGCGCTGATTGCTGGGTGGATTAAAAGCGGGAAGCTGGCGCCGGTCGATCCGCATCATCTGATTTTTATGATTTGGGCTTCAACCCAGCATTACGCCGATTTTGCCCCACAGGTAGAGGCAGTGACGGGCGCAACGCTGCGTGATGAAGCCTTTTTTAACCAAACCGTTGAGAGCGTGCAGCGGATGATTATTGAAGGGATCCGCGTGCGTTAACCTGCCGGCGGTAACGGGCAGCTTAAGTCACCCTCTTCGCACTGTAAGAGCGAGGCGAGAAACGCTTCGCGCTCGTTGGTCTTATCCGTCAGGCACTGGCTGGAAATCATCGCCTGAACGCTACCGCCTTCGGTACCTGAACTGATTAACGCACAGTCCGCATCGCGCAGAGTTATCCAGGATATTTGCGCTTTTTTCAGTAAATCGCGCTGGGTTGGAGCGGCGCGCTTCAGCGCATTCTGGTACGTTTCATTAAGTTTGGCGTCGGCCGCCTTATACTGCTCTGCCGCACAGGTGTTCATCTCAATCTGCGTGTTCGCGTTGGCGCAGTCATCCGCCAGCACCTGGCCGCTCAGCAGCAGTGCGGCACAGGTCAGTACAATTCGTTTCATGCTTCCCTCTGGCTTCATAAAAAAGGCTCCGTTGCCGGAGCCTTAATTAACCACAACCTTAGCCGATTGTCATCAGGCTGGCGTTCCCCCCGGCAGCGGCAGTATTGACGCTCAGGGAACGTTCAATGTACAGCCTCTCCAGCAGAATATTGCTTTCGCCACGGGCAAAGCCCTGGACCGAGACAATCGCCCCTTCGCGGGCTGCCACAGATTCGCACAATGCGCGAAGCTGATCGGAATCGCCGTGGAAAATAACGGCATCAAACGGCTGCGAGGTGATGTTGTCCGCTTTGGCAAACTGAATACGCCCGGAAACCGCAGTTGGCAGACGTTTTGCCAGGTCGCGATGGAATGTATCATCCGGCCACAGGATTAAGCTACCTACGGAAGCCACCGCGGCAACCTGTACCAGTGCATCCTGCTCATCATCGGCGATACACAGCACGCGTTCGCGCGGCAACAGCGTCCAGGTATTGCGCTCGCCGGTTGGTCCTGGCAGCAGGCGTTGCGTTCCGGCCTGTGCCAGTTCGCCAAACTGCTGACAGAGCGCATGCAGCGACGGGCGATCGATTGCCCATGCGGTGAGCGCTTCCAGCGGTTGAATCAGCGCTGATTTAAGCTGTGTATCGACAGGGTAGTCTGCATCCTGACGCGCAAGCGTAATGCCTAACGCATTTTCCGGTCGGTTTGCCAGCAGGCGGTACAGATACAGCGGTCCACCCGCTTTGGGTCCGGTGCCTGACAAGCCTTCGCCACCGAATGGCTGTACGCCGACAACGGCACCGACCATATTGCGGTTAACGTACAGGTTACCCACATGTGCCGATCCCGTGACCTGGGCGATGGTTTCATCGATGCGGGTGTGCACGCCCAGCGTCAGACCGTAGCCGGAGGCATTAATTTGCTCAATCAGGCTGCCCAGAGTGTTACGGGTGTAACGCACGACGTGCAGTACCGGACCAAACACCTCTTTTTGTAATTCATCGAAGCTTTCCAGCTCAATAAGCGTCGGGGCGATAAAGGTACCGGTTTGCCATTCCCGCGCATCGTCGCTATTTTCGCGCACGGCCTGGAATACCGGACGTCCTTTGGCGCGCATGGCCTGAATATGGCGCTCAATATTGGCTTTGGCTTCTTCATCGATAACCGGCCCGATATCGGTAGTCAGGCGGCCCGGGTTGCCCATGCGGCATTCCGACATCGCGCCGCGCAGCATTTTCAGCGTATGGTCGGCAATATCATCCTGCAGGCACAGGACGCGCAGTGCCGAGCAGCGTTGTCCGGCACTGTCAAAGGCAGAGGCCAGAACGTCGACCACGACTTGTTCCGTCAATGCGGAGGAGTCGACAATCATTGCGTTCATCCCACCGGTTTCGGCGATAAGCGGGATTGGACGCCCCTGCGCATCGAGACGAGTCGCGATATTGCGTTGTAACAGCGTGGCGACTTCCGTGGAGCCGGTAAACATCACGCCGCGAACTCGCTCATCGGAAGTGAGCTGCGCCCCGACCGTTTCACCCTGACCAGGCAACAGTTGCACCACGCCCGGCGGGACTCCCGCTTCAAGCAAGATTGCGATGCCCTGGGCGGCAATCAGTGGGGTTTGCTCCGCAGGTTTCGCCAGCACGCTATTGCCCGCCGCCAGTGCGGCAGCAATCTGTCCGGTGAAAATAGCCAGCGGGAAGTTCCATGGGCTGATACAGACCACCGGGCCTAACGGACGATGGGTTTCATTATCGAAGTCATCGCGCACCTGGCCGGCATAATAGTGCAGGAAGTCGACCGCTTCGCGCACTTCCGCAATGGCGTTACTGAAGGTTTTACCTGCTTCGCGCACCAGAATGCCAATCAATTGCTGCATCTGGCCTTCCATCAGAACGGCGGCGCGATGCAAAATAGCGGCGCGCTCTTGTGGCGGTGTGGCGAACCAGATCGGCGCGTTATTTACCGCGTTCTGTAATGCCTGTTCCACCTCGCTGTGAGTCGCTTCACGCACGTAACCGACTATGTCTTTCGGTTCGGCCGGGTTGACGACGGGCGTCATTTCACCGTCAGCAACCGGATGTTCGAGTATTGGCTTAGCGTGCCATTTTTGCAGCGCGCTGTTGAGCAGGGCAGAGGACAGCGAGGCCAGACGATGTTCGTTAGCTAAATCCAGCCCGCCTGAGTTTTCGCGGCCTTTACCGTACAGGTCACGCGGCAGGGCAATTTTCGGATGCGGCAGCCCGGCCTGACCTTCCTGCTGTGCCAGTTTTTCAACAGCTTCGACTGGATCGGCAACCAGTTCGTCCAGCGGCAGGGTGGTGTCTGCAATACGGTTGACGAATGAGGTGTTGGCGCCGTTTTCCAGCAGACGACGCACCAGGTACGCCAGCAGCGTTTCGTGCGTGCCGACCGGCGCATAAATGCGGCATGGACGGTTCAGCTTGCCATCAGCGACTTTACCGGTGACCTGCTCATATAGCGGTTCGCCCATACCGTGCAGGCACTGGAACTCGTACTGACCCGGATAGTAGTTTTGACCGGCTAACTGATAAATCGCCGCCAGCGTATGCGCGTTGTGGGTGGCGAACTGTGGGTAGATCAGATTCGGTACAGCAAGCAGTTTTTTCGCACAGGCCAGATAGGAAACGTCGGTGTACACCTTACGGGTGTAAACCGGATAGCCTTCCAGACCGTCCATCTGCGCACGTTTGATTTCGCTATCCCAGTAGGCGCCCTTAACCAGGCGGATCATCAGGCGACGGCGGCTGCGCGTGGCGAGGTCAATCAGGTAGTCGATAACATACGGGCAGCGCTTCTGGTAGGCCTGGATAACAAAACCGATACCGTTCCAGCCCGCCAGCTCAGGTTCAAAGCACAGTTTTTCCAGCAGATCGAGGGAGATCTCCAGTCGGTCTGCCTCTTCAGCATCAATATTGATACCGATGTCGTACTGGCGGGCCAGCAGAGTAAGCGACTTCAGACGCGGATAGAGTTCATCCATCACGCGGTCATACTGCGCGCGGCTATAACGCGGATGCAGCGCCGACAGCTTGATAGAAATGCCCGGCCCTTCATAGATGCCGCGCCCGTTTGAGGCTTTGCCAATGGCGTGGATCGCCTGTTGGTACGAAACCATATAAGCCTGGGCATCAGCGGCGGTTAGAGCCGCTTCGCCCAGCATGTCATAAGAGTAGCGGAAACCTTTTTCTTCCAGTTTACGCGCGTTAGCCAGCGCTTCGGCGATAGTCTCTCCGGTGACAAACTGCTCGCCCATCAAGCGCATTGCCATGTCGACGCCTTTACGCACCAGTGGTTCACCGCTCTTGCCGATAATACGGTTGAGTGAGCGTGAAAGGCTGGCTTCATTATGCGTAGAAACCAGACGACCGGTAAACAACAGCCCCCAGGTCGCCGCGTTGACGAAAAGTGACGGGCTGCGTCCAATGTGCGATTGCCAGTTGCCGTTGCTGATCTTGTCGCGGATTAACGCATCGCGGGTTGCCTTATCAGGAATACGCAGCAAGGCTTCCGCCAGACACATCAGCGCGACGCCTTCCTGTGAAGATAGGGAGAACTCCTGCAATAAACCTTGTACCATCCCGGCGCGGCCGCTGGCGGTTTTCTGGTTACGCAGTTTGTCGGCCAGATCGTACGCCAGCTTGTGCGCTTGCTCAGCGATGGGTTGCGGCAGACGAGCCTGCTCCATCAGCATCGGCACTGCGTCGGTTTCGGCGCGGCGGTACGCGGCGGTGATTGCTGCGCGGGAAACTGACTGCGGCAGGATCTGCTCGGCAAATTCAAGGAAAGGCTGGTGCGCTTCATTCTGCGGCGTGGTTGGCTCCTCACCCTCATTCGCGGCACCCGCCAGCAGGGCCGGTAGTTCAGGAAGCGCGTCGTCATTTTCCAGTCTTTCGAGATAATTAAAGATGGCTTGTTTGATCAGCCAATGTGGCGTGCGATCGATTCGTGATGCTGCTGTTTTAATACGCTCGCGAGTGGCGTCATCCAGCTTAACCCCCATCGTGGTGGTTCCCATGCCGTTTACTCCTGTTGTACTGAAATACGGGTCTGATAGTTACCGAGAAATATCCACTATGTTGCAACTTTGTGCAACCGTGTTAAATGTGACTTGGTTTGCAAGCTTGGAAATGAATGAAATGTTAATAAATGTGAGTTTTATGATGTGGGCTGTAAAAATTACAAAATCTTTTTCTCTGCGGTAGTTAACACTTTTAAAAGGTGCAACCGAAAAAAATGTGAGAGAGTGCAACCTACAGAAAAATGCTATCTACTCTGGATCAAATTTGATGTAAATGGTGTGTTAAATCGATTGTGAATAACCATCGCTTCCGGCAGGATACGGTCGCCCTGGTCAACATAGATATCTTTGCCACGTTCCGGCAGGGTAATAAAACGGCAAGCCACGGCATTGCTGATACATAATTTTGGAGAGTTTTGATGGCTATTAGCACACCGATGTTAGTGACATTCTGTGTCTATATTTTCGGCATGATATTGATAGGGTTTATTGCTTGGCGTTCGACCAAAAACTTTGACGATTATATTCTGGGTGGACGCAGTCTGGGTCCGTTCGTAACGGCGTTGTCCGCCGGGGCATCTGACATGAGCGGCTGGCTGCTGATGGGGCTGCCTGGCGCGATTTTCCTGTCGGGGATTTCAGAAAGTTGGATCGCTATCGGTCTGGTATTAGGGGCATGGATCAACTGGAAACTGGTGGCCGGGCGTTTACGTGTACACACCGAATACAATAACAACGCGCTGACGTTGCCGGATTATTTTACCGGCCGTTTTGAAGATAAAAGTCGTATCCTGCGAATTATCTCAGCACTGGTTATCCTGCTGTTTTTCACCATCTATTGTGCTTCAGGGATTGTGGCAGGGGCGCGTCTGTTTGAAAGCACCTTTGGTATGAGCTACGAAACCGCGCTGTGGGCGGGCGCGGCCGCGACGATCATTTACACCTTTATCGGTGGTTTCCTGGCAGTAAGCTGGACCGATACCGTCCAGGCCAGCCTGATGATCTTCGCCCTGATCCTGACGCCGGTGATGGTTATTATTGGCGTGGGTGGGTTTGACGATTCGCTGGAAGTGATTAAACAAAAGAGCATTGAGAACGTGGACATGTTCAAAGGGCTGAATTTTGTTGCCATCATTTCCCTGATGGGCTGGGGTCTGGGCTATTTCGGTCAGCCGCATATTCTGGCGCGCTTTATGGCTGCAGATTCCCACCATAGCATCGTTCATGCTCGCCGCATTAGCATGGCCTGGATGATCCTGTGTCTGGCTGGCGCGGTTGCCGTTGGGTTCTTCGGCATTGCTTACTTCAATAACAACCCGTCGTTGGCGGGTGCCGTGAACCAGAATGCTGAGCGTGTGTTTATTGAACTGGCGCAGATCCTGTTCAATCCATGGATCGCCGGTATTCTGTTGTCTGCGATCCTTGCAGCGGTGATGTCGACGCTGAGCTGCCAGCTGCTGGTATGCTCCAGTGCGATTACCGAAGATTTGTACAAAGCGTTCCTGCGTAAAAATGCCAGCCAGAAAGAGCTGGTATGGATTGGGCGTATCATGGTGCTGGTCGTGGCGCTGGTGTCCATCGCGCTGGCGGCAAACCCAGAGAACCGTGTGCTCGGCCTGGTGAGCTACGCCTGGGCTGGCTTTGGTGCTGCCTTTGGTCCGGTTGTTCTGTTCTCCGTAATGTGGTCGCGTATGACCCGTAACGGCGCACTGGCAGGGATGGTCATTGGTGCAGTGACGGTTATCGTCTGGAAGCAGTTTGCCTGGTTGGGCCTGTATGAAATCATCCCGGGCTTCGTGTTCGGCAGCATCGGGATTGTGGTCTTCAGTCTGTGGGGGAAAGCGCCATCAGAAGCAATGCAGAAACGTTTTGCCGAGGCTGATGCGCATTATCATTCAGCACCGCCGTCGCGTTTGCAGGAAGAATAATCAGCCTCTGTCCTCAAGCCCGCCGTGTGCGGGCTTTTTTATTGACCCGGTCGTAAAACCGTCATAACCGTTACCTACCTAACCTTTTACATTCAGTCATCATTCTCAAAACATTCTGCTTGAGTTTTTCTTTGCTGTAATGATAATCACTATCACTGTAATTTACTTTTCTTTTCATCAATTGACCGAGAATAACGTTTAAGGGTTCTTCGCATGTTTGTTCCATTTCTAATTATGTTGCGCGAAGGGTTAGAGGCCGCGCTGATTGTCAGCCTGATTGCCAGCTACCTGAAACGGACTCAGCGCGGTCGATGGATTGGTGTGATGTGGATTGGTGTTCTGCTGGCGGCGGCGTTGTGCCTGGCGTTAGGCATTTTCATCAACGAAACCACCGGTGAATTTCCGCAAAAAGAACAGGAGCTGTTTGAAGGCATCGTGGCGCTCATTGCCGTGGTGATCCTGACCTGGATGGTCTTCTGGATGCGTAAAGTATCGCGCAACGTCAAAGTACAACTGGAACAGGCTGTCGATAACGCGTTACAGAAAGGCAATCATCATGGCTGGGCGCTGGTGATGATGGTCTTTTTTGCCGTTGCCCGTGAAGGGCTGGAGTCTGTCTTCTTCCTGCTGGCGGCATTCCAGCAGGATGTGGGTATTTGGCCACCGCTAGGTGCGATGCTGGGACTGGCTACCGCAGTGGTACTGGGATACCTGATTTACCTCGGCGGCATTCGCCTCAACCTCGGGGCATTCTTTAAATGGACCAGCCTGTTCATTTTGCTGGTAGCTGCCGGTCTTGCCGCTGGGGCCATTCGTGCATTCCACGAAGCTGGGTTGTGGAATCATTTTCAGGATGTGGCGTTTGATATGAGCAGCGTTCTGTCAACGCATTCGCTGTTTGGCACATTGATGGAAGGGATCTTCGGTTATCAGGAAGCGCCAAGCGTCAGTGAAGTTGCTGTCTGGTTTATCTATCTGATTCCGGCATTGATTATGTTTGCACTACCGCCGCGTTCAGGCACTACGGCATCGCGTACCGCACCTTGATAAAAACGCGATGCAGAATACTTTTTAGTTACAACATACTTATTTATAGGGATAGGTTATGACGTTTAATTTTCGCCGTAGTGCGCTGCAGTTGGGTATTGCCGCGCTGTTTGCATCCGCTTTTTCTGCACAAGCCGCCGATATTCCGCAGGTGAAAGTCACGGTTAACGACAAACAGTGTGAGCCGATGACCATCACGGTGAATGCCGGGAAAACGCAGTTCATCATCCAGAACCACAGCCAGAAAGCGCTGGAGTGGGAAATTCTTAAAGGCGTTATGGTGGTTGAAGAGCGCGAAAACATTGCACCAGGCTTTAGCCAGAAAATGACGGCTAATCTGCAGCCGGGTGAATATGATATGACCTGCGGTCTGCTGAACAACCCGAAAGGCAAGCTGATCGTGAAGGGGACTGCAACGGCAGATGCCGCGCACAGCGACGCTCTGCTGAGTCTGAGCGGCGCGATTACTGAATACAAAGCCTATGTAACGGCAGAAACCGCGCAACTGGTGACAGGCACGAAAGCCTTCACCGATGCGATTAAAGCAGGTGATCTGGAAAAAGCGAAATCGCTGTATGCGCCAACCCGTCAGCATTATGAGCGTATTGAACCGATTGCTGAACTGTTCTCCGATCTCGACGGCAGCATTGATGCGCGTGAAGATGACTATGAGCAAAAAGCCGCCGATCCGAAATTCACCGGCTTCCACCGCCTGGAGAAAGCGCTGTTTGGCGACAATACCACTAAAGGTATGGACAAGTACGCCGACCAATTAAACAGTGATGTTCTTGACCTGCAAACGCGTATTAGCGAGCTGGCTTTCCCACCGTCTAAAGTGGTTGGCGGAGCAGCAGGGTTGATTGAAGAAGTTGCTGCCAGCAAAATCAGTGGGGAAGAAGATCGCTACAGCCATACCGATCTGTGGGATTTCCAGGCTAACGTCGATGGCGCGCAGAAAATTGTCGATCTCCTGCGTCCTCAATTACAAAAATCCAATGCTGAACTGCTGGCGAAGGTGGATGCGAACTTCAAAAAAGTCGATACCATTCTGAGCAAGTACCGTACCAAAGACGGTTTTGAAACCTATGACAAACTGACCGATGCCGATCGCAATGCGCTGAAAGGGCCAATCACGACGCTGGCGGAAGACTTGTCGCAATTACGCGGTGTTCTGGGTCTGGATTAAGCACTATGCAGCAAGATAATGAAAACGGCGTGAGCGAACCGTCACGCCGACGTTTACTGAAAGGGATGGGCGCCCTGGGTGGGGCGCTGGCGCTGGCGGGTGGATGCCCGGTCGCTCACGCGCAAAAAACGCAAAGCGCGCCGGGAACACTGTCACCTGATGCACGCAGTGAACAACAACCGTTTTATGGCCAGCACCAGGCCGGGATCCTGACGCCGCAGCAAGCCTCAATGATGCTGGTGGCGTTCGATGTGCTCGCCAGTGATAAAGCTGATCTTGAGCGTCTGTTTCGTTTACTAACCAGCCGGTTTGCGTTTCTAACCACCGGTGGGCCGGCACCAGAAACGCCGAATCCACGTTTACCGCCAATGGATTCCGGTATTCTTGGGGCATACATAGCGCCGGATAATCTGACGATGACGCTGTCGGTTGGATCTTCA
Organism: Citrobacter sp. Cy070; assembly: GCF_030332245.1. Classification (NCBI taxonomy): domain Bacteria; kingdom Pseudomonadati; phylum Pseudomonadota; class Gammaproteobacteria; order Enterobacterales; family Enterobacteriaceae; genus Citrobacter; species Citrobacter sp. Cy070. The sequence continues at coordinate 77,207 of NZ_JAOWIG010000077.1, read as the reverse complement.
CTGTTTGATGATCGCTATGGTCTGAAAGCACAGATGCCGAAAAAACTGCAAAAAATGACGCGTTTTCCGAATGACTCACTGGATGCTGCGTTATGTCATGGCGATTTGCTGTTGCAGATTTGCGCCAACACGCAGGACACCGTTATCCATGCGCTGCGCGATATCATTAAGCACACGCCTGATCTGCTCAGCGTGCGCTGGAAGCGGGAAGGGTTTATTTCCGACCACGCCGCACGCAGTAAAGGTAAAGAGACACCTGTCAATTTGCTGGGATTTAAGGATGGAACCGCGAATCCCGACGCAGCCAATGCAACGCTGATGCAAAACGTGGTGTGGGTCACTGCGGAGCAGGGGGAACCGGCATGGGCACAAGATGGTAGCTATCAGGCCGTCAGGCTCATCCAGTTCCGCGTGGAATTCTGGGACCGTACGCCGCTTAAAGAGCAGCAAACGATTTTCGGCCGCGATAAACATACCGGCGCACCGCTGGGTATGCAGCACGAGCATGATGTGCCGGATTACGCCAACGATCCCGAAGGCGAGGTAATTGCACTCGACAGCCATATCCGTCTGGCAAATCCGCGCACCAAAGAGACTGACTCCAGTTTGATGATGCGCCGTGGCTACAGCTATTCGCTCGGCGTGACCAATTCTGGTCAACTGGATATGGGACTGTTGTTTGTTTGCTATCAGCACGACCTGGAAAAAGGGTTTTTGACGGTGCAGAAACGTCTGAACGGTGAAGCGCTTGAGGAGTATGTCAAACCTATTGGTGGGGGATACTTCTTTGCCTTGCCGGGCGTCAAAACTGCAGACCATTATCTGGGACAGGCCCTGCTCGAAGCATGATGATTGTGCCCCGCAGTGCGGCGGGGCATTTCCTGACACTCTGATGAATGAAAAAATTATTTTTCATGATCGGCGGCGACTGAAATAATTCTGTCATCTCTCTGCAAGAGACTGTTGCTGGCGATAAGATGAAATTAAGTTAACAATAAGTAAAAATATTGTTGCATTAACGAAGGGTTATGATGTAATTATAAGTAATAGCGGTAGTTCCCGGCGGTGATAGTCGTTCACTATGGAGATCGCGAATGGAAAAGTCCTGTACTGGACATGTTTTTCAACGTTATTGCAGTCCCTTACGCGGACGTTTCTCTTCCGGTAGCCATCTCGTCACCGTTAAATCTCTCTCCCTTTCACTTCTTATCCTTGTAACTGACACCCTGTACGGTGCGCGTAGCCGTGTATGGTGTCTTATCCGAAGGCAGGCAATGGCTTACAAGGAAGCCAACCCTCAGATGTTCGTGCGCATAATCGTGCCGCCAACGGCGCGTGTGATGTATACCTACAACTCAAGGTGCTATCCATGGGAAGACAAAAAGCAGTGATCAAAGCTCGTCGCGAAGCAAAACGTGTGCTGAGGCGGGATTCGCGTAGCCATAAACAGCGCGAAGATGAATCGGTCACCTCGCTTGTGCAGATGGGCGGCGTAGAAGCGATTGGTATGGCGCGTGATAGCCGCGACGCCACACCGATCACGGCGCGAAATGAAGCTCAGGCGCACTACCTGAATGCTATCGAGAGCAAGCAGCTGATCTTCGCCACCGGTGAAGCCGGGTGTGGTAAAACCTGGATCAGCGCGGCGAAAGCAGCAGAAGCCCTGATCCACAAAGATGTGGACAGGATCATTGTAACCCGTCCAGTTCTGCAAGCTGATGAAGACCTCGGCTTCTTACCTGGGGATGTCTCCGAGAAGTTCGCTCCCTATTTTCGTCCGGTTTATGACGTGCTGGTAAAACGTCTGGGAGCCTCCTTTATGCAATATTGCCTGCGACCTGAGATTGGTAAGGTAGAAATCGCGCCGTTCGCGTATATGCGGGGACGTACATTTGAAAATGCTGTTGTTATTCTGGATGAGGCTCAGAATGTGACTGCTGCGCAAATGAAGATGTTTTTGACTCGCCTCGGAGAGAATGTGACGGTGATTGTGAATGGGGATATTACCCAGTGCGATCTCCCCGCTCATGTTCGTTCAGGGCTAAGCGATGCGCTGGCCCGTTTCGAAGAAGATGACATGATTGGGATCGTTCGATTCAACAAAGATGATTGCGTTCGCTCGGCACTGTGTCAGCGGACGCTCAATGCTTACAATTGATCTGTTTTGCGTCTTCAAGGCCCGGGAAACCGGGCTTTGTTTTTTGTACCCCTATGAGCACAACGGACTGATGGCGTGGCCAACATTGTTGGTGAGGTCAGGTGTTCACGTTGTATCCCGCATGGGAAAATAGCTATAAAAAAGCCGCTGGTCGCGGCTTTTTAAATAAAACTGAGGTTACTGTGGGAACCACTGGTCACTGATTTTCTGGTACGTGCCGTCCGCTTTGATGGCGGCCAGCGCACTGTTCAGTTTTTCCAGCAGTGCTTTGTTATCCGGGCGAACAGCAATTCCAAGACCCGTACCAAAGTATTGCGGATCGGTGACTTTTGCCGTTGCAGTACCTAACTGTGGATTAGTTTTCAGCCACTCATTGACGACGGCAGTGTCGCCAAATACGCCATCAATACGGCCATTTTTCAGGTCGATAATCGCATTCTGATAGCTGTCGTAGGCCACGGTTTTTACTTCAGGATGTTTGTCCTGCAGGTATTTCTGGTGCGTGGTGCCGTTTTCCATCCCAATACGTTTGCCTTTCAGATCATCAAAGCTTTTATAGGTGTCTTTCTTCGCAATTACCAGCGCTGAGTTGGCATAGTACGGCTGGGTGAAGGAAACCTGCTTGCTACGTTCAGGCGTGATGTCCATGCCGGAAATCACCGCATCATATTTCTTGAATTTCAGCGCGGGGATCAGGCTATCGAAAGCGTGATTGGTGAAAGTACATTCTGCCTGCATTTGTTTGCACAGTGCCGTTGCCAGGTCGATGTCAAAACCGACAATTTTATTGCTGGCGTCCAGCGACTCAAATGGCGGGTAAGTCGCTGATACACCGAAATTAATTTTATCTGCAGCTGAGGCGCCAGCGGCGAAAGTAGCAAGTAATGCGGCCAGTACTAACTTTTTCATGGTGGAACTCCCGTCTGTCAATCTTATGATTATTTACCGTGTCTGCGGCGTGGATTAACAATGCCATTTAATGAATTTGTATGCAATAAAAATGATTAAATATTTTTATTGGCATAAAAAAAGACGGGCAATTGTGACACTTGCCCGTCTTGTGTTTTTCAGTTTATGCAGTTATTCGGCTTAATTACGCTGTTCAAACGCCAGCGCTTTACGTTCGATTAAGCGCATCATCAGCGTCAGCAAGCCGTTGACGATCAGGTAAATCACGCCGGCTGCGCCGAAAACCATCACGTCATAAGTGCGACCGTACAGCAGCTGGCTATAACCCATGACTTCCATCAGGGTGATGGTGTAAGCCAGTGAGGTACTTTTAAATACCAGCACCACTTCGTTGGAATATGAGGAGAGGGCGCGTTTAAAGGCGTACGGCAGCAGAATGGCCAGCGTATCCTTTTTGCTCATCCCCAGCGCACCACAGGACTGCCACTGGCCTTCCGGGATTGCTCGAATCGCACCGTAAAACAGTTGCGTGGTATAGGCCGCACTGTTTAAGGACAGCGCGATTAACGCGCACAGCCACGGTTCTGACAGCAAATGCCAGAGCACCGGATATTCCTGCAACGCAGGGAACTGCCCTGGTCCGTAGTAGATCAGGAAAATTTGCACCAGCAGCGGTGTACCGGTAAACAACGTGATATAGGCGCGAACCAGCCAGACCACAATCGGCGTCTTAAGCGTCAGGATGACAGTGAAAATCAGCGCCAGCACCAGAGCAACTACGATGGAGGCGACCGTCAGCGTCAGGCTGGTATGTAGCCCTTTCAACAATTCAGGTAAATACTCAAGCATCAGCCCGGTCTCCGCTCAAAACGTGTCGCGCGCAGGTCAATGCGTTTGAGAATGTACTGACTCACCAGTGTAATCACCAGGTAAATAGCGGCCGCCACAATGTACCAGGTAAAGGGTTCCTGGGTACGGGTAGCGATGCTCTTGGTTTGCAGCATCAGATCGTTCACGCTGATAAGGCTGACCAGCGCGGTATCTTTCAGCAATACCAGCCACTGGTTACCGAGCCCCGGCAGCGCGTGACGCCACATTTGCGGCATCACCAGGCGAAAGAAAATCGCGGTTTTAGATAAACCCAGCGCCTGGCCTGATTCCCATTGCCCGAGTGGTACGGCCTTCAGCGCGCCACGCAGCGTTTGCGACGCGTAAGCGGCGTACAGCAATGACAGCGCAATCACACCGCACAGGAACGGGCTGACGTCGAAGTTTTCGATCTGCATCTGCACCGGAATTTGTACAAATCCGAGATTGATCGTAAAGCCATCGGCCAGCGTCAGTAGCAACTGTGAGGAGCCGAAATAGATAAACAGAACCACCAGAATTTCTGGTAACCCGCGCAGAATGGTGACCAGCGCTGAACCTGCCCATGCCACTGGACGCCATTTTACGGACTCCCAGACGGCAAAAAACATGGCGAGCGCGAGGCCGATGATCAGCGCACAAACGGCAAGGCCGACGGTCATCCCGGCGGCGCTTGCTAAAGGAAAAAATTCATTCATCAAATATTACTTCTGGAACCATTTGTTGTAGATGGTCTCGTAAGTCCCATCTTTCTTCACTTTTTCCAGCGCAGCGTTAAATTTCTGCTGCAGCTCGGTATTACCCTGGCGCACAGCAATGCCCAGACCGGTACCGAAGTAATCTTTATCCGTGACTTTGTCGCCAACCGCGGCCAGTTTCGGATTGTCTTTCAGCCATTCCGTTACTACTGCGGTATCACCAAAGACGCCGTCAATACGACCGTTTTGCAGATCGAGTTTGGCATTCTGATAGCTGTCATACGGCACGGTAGTCACTTCCGGATGTTTATCCATGATGAATTTCTGGTGCGTAGTACCGTTTTGAACACCGACTTTTTTGCCTTTCAGCTGATCAATGCTGGTGTATTTACCCTGTTGGCCAACAAACAGCGCAGAGTTGTCGTAATAAGGAGTGGTGAACAGAACCTGTTTTTCACGTTCAGGCGTGATGTCCATACCGGCCATCACCGCGTCAAAACGACGGAATTTCAGGCTCGGGATCAGGCTGTCGAAGGCCTGATTGGTGAAGGTACAGGTAGCGTCAATCTCTTTACACAGCGCATTCGCCAGATCAACGTCAAACCCTACGATCTTGTTGTTAGCATCGATCGATTCAAATGGAGGATAAGACGCTTCGGTGGCGAAACGAATGGTTTGGGCTGCGGTAGCGGAAAGGCTAAAACCTGCGATTAGTGCGGCAATCAGAACTTTTTTCATTGTATTGTCCCGAATCTTAGTGAGAAAGATAGTTTTTAAACGCTTCGGTTTGCGGGTTGGCAAAGCAGCTCGCATCCCCAAACTCGACGATATGACCGTTTTCCATGTACACCACGCGACTGGCCGTTTTACGAGCAACTTCCACTTCGTGGGTGACGATCACCTGAGTAATATTGGTTTCTGCCAGCTCACGAATGATGCTGACGATTTGGGCGGTAATTTCCGGATCAAGCGCTGCGGTAGGCTCATCAAACAGCAATACCTGTGGCTCCATCATCAATGCGCGGGCAATAGCCACACGCTGCTGCTGGCCACCGGAGAGATGCAGCGGATAGCGATCGCTGTATGGCTTCAGGCGCAGACGTTCCAGCAGTTTCTCGGCGCGCGCCATCGCCTGCTCTTTTGTCAGACCGAGTACGCGGCAGGGCGCTTCAATCAGGTTCTGCACCACCGTGAGATGCGGCCAAAGATTATATTGCTGAAAGACCATGCCCACGTTTTGACGCAGATCCCGAATGGCTTTATCTGACGGGGTTTTCGTGAAGTCGAAACGGTTACCCGCAATAGAGAGCGTGCCCGAGCGCGGCATCTCAAGCAGGTTGAGTACGCGCAGTAGCGAGCTTTTCCCGGCTCCACTTGGGCCAAGTAACACCAGTGTTTCACCCTGAGGGCAATCCAGCGTGATATCGAACAGCGCCTGATGTGCGCCGTAGAAGCAGTTAATGCCGTTTAATTGAATACTCATTGACACTCGATACTGGCAGTCTGATAGCTATTGAAGCCGCAGATACTACCTTTGACAGAATAGTTATGCAATATTTATGCGTTAAAAGTTAAATGCAAACCGCATTCTTATCTAAACATAGCACAAAATAGCGGGGCTACCAGTGGGCAAGAATAATTGTCGGCATTCTATGCAGAATGCCAGACAATTAATGGGGGTTATGATTTGGGCGAGCAAATGGCGCGATTAACGGTTTTCGACAGACTGGCGCAACGTCCCGGCTGGCGCGTGTACGCTGCCGCCCAGATAACGCACATCATCGATCACCCAGCACTGGCCTTCGCGGATCATCAGCACTTCATCGCGCCAGCTCTGATCGCCTTGTTTAAGCTCTACGCGCAGCGGAATATTGCGTGCATCGCTATTCGGAATGGTTGATGCGCTGGCGACGCTGGCGCTATCTGGTAATGTGGCACGACTGGAAAACGGATCGCTGTTAAACAGAGCGCGATGCGCGTTATCACGGCTGGCATCGTTCAGCAGTTTTGCCAGGTTGTCGCTGAGGTATGGGCGCAGGGCGGTAAGATCGTTGTTTCGATGCTGAATACGGTAATCATAGAATTGTTGAGCCACGCTGTCTGGCCCACCTTCTACGCATGAACCGCTACGCGCGCCGTTATCTTTATAAACCGGCGTCACGGTAGTACAGGCGCTGAGAAGGAGTGCACAGGGAACCAGCAGAGAGAGTTTCGAGTAGCGCATAATGATTTCCTTATTAGCTTTCTACTATTAGTGTTCTACGTTGATAGAATATATCCTTTCAATGATAGTGGATCGGTTCGATAATGCTTTTGAGATCGTGCTCTTAGCGCAAAAAGGAGATTAACCATGCAGTTTTCGACTACCCCTACGCTGGAAGGGCAGAGCATCGTGGAATACTGCGGTGTTGTTACTGGCGAAGCCATTTTAGGCGCGAATATCTTCCGCGATTTTTTCGCCGGCATTCGCGATATTGTCGGCGGTCGCTCCGGCGCGTATGAAAAAGAGCTGCGTAAAGCGCGTGAAATTGCTTTCCAGGAGTTGGGCGAACAGGCGAAAGCGCTGGGTGCTGATGCGGTGGTCGGTATTGATATTGATTACGAAACCGTGGGCAAAGACGGCAGTATGCTGATGGTGAGCGTCAGCGGTACCGCGGTGAAAACTCGCCGATGAAGCGTCTGTTGTGTCTGCTGGCATTTACGCTGTTGCTGGTGGGATGTGCTGGCGAAAAAGGGATTGTCGACAAAGACGGGTATCAGTTAGATACCCGCCGTCAGGCGCAGGCTGCTTACCCGCGCATTAAAGTACTGGTTATCCATTACACGGCCGATGATTTTGACTCTTCTCTGGCTACGCTGACCGATAAAAACGTCAGCTCGCACTATCTGATCCCGGCTGTGCCGCCGCTCTACCACGGCAAACCTCGTATCTGGCAACTGGTGCCGGAAAAAGATCTGGCCTGGCATGCGGGGATTAGCTTCTGGCGTGGCGCTACGCGTATTAACGATACCTCGATTGGCATTGAGCTGGAAAATCGCGGCTGGCAAAAGTCGGCAGGGATAAAATATTTTGCGCCGTTTGAGCCCGCGCAGATTCAGGCGCTGATCCCATTGGCGAAAGATATTATCGCCCGCTACGACATCAAACCGCAGAACGTGGTAGCCCATGCGGACATCGCGCCGCAACGTAAGGACGATCCCGGACCGCTTTTCCCATGGAAAGTGCTGGCCGAACAGGGCATTGGCGCGTGGCCGGATGCTCAGCGTGTGGCGTTTTATCTTGCCGGGCGAGCGCCTCATACGCCGGTAGCAACCGCATCTTTACTCGATCTGCTGTCGCGTTACGGCTATGAGGTAAAATCTGAAATGACGCCGCGCGAACAGCAGCGGGTGATTATGGCCTTCCAGATGCACTTCCGCCCCACGTTGTGGAACGGCGTGGCGGACGCAGAAACTCAGGCGATTGCCGAAGCGTTACTGGAAAAATACGGGCAGGGTTAACGCAGAACACCAATGCCTGATGGCGCTTCGCTTATCAGGCCTACGGCTAATTTGGGCTGGTTTTTTGTAGGCCGGATAAGGCGCTTGCGCCGCCATCCGGCAATGGTTAACGCGGCAGCTTACCGTGGTCGCGCAGCCAGGCCGCGGTACGTTCAATCCCTGCATCCAGCGTCACAACGGGCTGATAACCCAACTCTTCCTGAGCGCGGGTAGTATCCAGCGTAAAATCAAAATTTAGCTTCGAGACGCCGTAATGCGTCAGCTTTGGCTCTTTTGCCGATTTATTGCCTAAACGTTCCATGCTGCGGGCAATCATGTCCAACATCGGGTAGGGAACTGAGCGGATCCGACAATCAATATTCAGCTCGTCGATGAGCTTCTGCACAATGCTGCGCAGAGTGCGATGCTCGCCGTTGGTAATGTTGTACGCGCGACCTGAAGGCAGCTTATCGCAGGCTTGCTGACTTGCCAGCCACATCGCGTGCACCGCATTTTCGTAGTAGGTCATATCTACCAGCGCACTTCCGCCGTGCGGCAACAGGATGCTGCCATAGTGGTACATCATATGGGCCAGGCGCGGGATAAAGACCTTATCGTGTGGTCCGAACAGGCTTTGCGGACGCAATACCGTAAAACGCGTCTGCGGGTTGGCCTGCGCCAGCAACGCGATCACGTCTTCGCCAGCTGCTTTGCTGCGGGCAAATTCATTGGCGAAGCGGTGCGGACGAAAGTCCTCTTTGATATCGCGATGGTGATGATAATCAAAATAGAGCGACGGCGAGGAGATATGAATGAAGTTGCGAACGCCCCAGGCCACGGCCCACTCGCCCAGGCGGCGAGTTGCGCGAACGTTAGCCAGATCGAAGGCTTCCTGAGTTCCCCACGGTGAGGTAAAACTGGAGCAGTGCCACAGCGTGTCGATGCCGGCAAGCATCACTTTTGCCTGCGAAGAAACCAGCTCGGTCAAATCCGCATGCACAAACTCTGCGCCCATTTTTTCCAGCAGTTTGCCCATCGCTTCGTTGCGACCGGTGGCTCTGACGCTGACGCCTCTGCTGCATAAAAATTCAACCGCGTTTCGGCCCAAGCCGCTGGTGGCTCCGGTAACCAGTACCTTCATATCAATCCACTGTGTTTAAAAAACGTCGTGCGCATTCTTCCGTGAAATACGCCTGTATGCAATGGGAAACATGAAAGAATACAGGCTCTTTTTATCATTAGTCTGTGATTTGTTCTGCAAGTTTGGCTATACGCTTCGCCATCCCCCTGAAAATGAACAGGTGGGCGGGGATCATCAACAGCCAGTAGAAGAGGCCAGGCATACCGTGCGGATGCCACCAGGCGCGTACATCAATGCGTCGATGATCGCCTTTATCTTCCAGTGTGAAGCTCAGACGACCCAATCCCGGCGCTTTCATCCCAAACAGCAGCGTCAGCTGTTTCTCCGGCTCAACGATGATGACTTTCCAGCTATCAACGGTGTCGCCAACTTGCAACAGTGGGTGTTCGGGACGACCTTTTGCCAGCTTATGGCCGACCAGCAGGTCCAACGCCGCGCGCGTCTTCCATAGAATATTGCCAAAAAAATAGCCCTCTTTGCCGCCGAGTCGGTTCACTACCTGCCACAGCGCTTTTTTGCTGGCGGAGGTTTCGACGCTAAAGCCAGCCTGTTTGGCGAAATAGCCATATTCAGGACGCCAGCGGGCAAACGCCTGCGCGTCGTAACCCCAGTCGCTGGAATTAACCAGTTTTTCTTCTTCCTTCAACGTGCTGCGCACTGCGTCATCAAAGGCAATCAGCTTTTGCGGGATCAGCGCACGTAATTCGGTATCATCGGCTAACAGGTCGTGTTTCAGGCCCTGGATCAGCGCTTTGGCCGTGGTCGGCGGCACCGACGTAATGACGTTTAAAAACCAGACCGAAATCCAGCGGGTAGGAAAGGGGATGGGGATGAGCAGGCGATGTTTACCGCTGACCGCCATAAAATGCTCGAACTGTTCCTGATAGCTCAACACCTGCGGCCCGGCGGCTTCGAGTACGCGGTGATGTTGTGTGGGACGGTCCAATAGCGCCACCAGGTAGTACATTAAATTCTCCAGCGCGATAGGCGTGGTACGCGAGCGTACCCAGCGTGGAGGGGTGAGAACCGGCAGGTTGTAAACCATATCGCGCATTACTTCAAAGGCAGCAGAACCTGCCCCCACGATAATGCCCGCACGCAATTCCGTCATTGGCACGCCCGATTCACGCAGAGTATCTGCGGTTATCTGTCGCGCACGCAGATGATCGGATTGTTCATGCCGGGGAGCCTGTAATGAGCTCAGGAAAATAAGCTGATTGACCGGTGTATTACGCAGCGCATCGCGCACGTTCATCGCCACCTGACGTTCGTGGGCGATAAAATCACCGCCTTCACCCATGCCATGGACCAGGTAATAAACCGTATCAACGCCGGTCAGCAACGGCGTAAGGTTTTCTGGCCAGTTTAAATCGACCTTATGGCAACTGACGTGGGCCAGTTGCTGCTTTTCCAGCCGTTCAATGCGGCGTGCCGCAGCCAGCACCTGATGCCCTTGCTGGCTGAGCGCCTGTACCAGATGCTGACCAATGTAACCACTGGCGCCAAGAACCAAAATCCGTTGCGGCACGCCCATCTCCTTAGCGGGTTAAAAAAGCGCGCCAGTGGGCGACGACTTCGGTAAGTTGTTCACGCGATACGTCCAGATGCATCACCAGGCGCACAATCGGGGAGGCGTTAATCAGCACCCCCTGTGCTTTCATATATTCGCCCAGCGCGGCAGCGTGCTCTTCGCCAACACGAACAAACAGCATGTTGGTGTCGTGGCGCATGACGTCCGCCCCTGCTTCGCGCAGTTGCTCCGCCATCCAGGCGGCGTTGTCATGGTCTTCCTGCAAACGCGCCACGTTATTTTTCAGCGCATACAGTCCGGCCGCCGCCAAAATACCCGCCTGGCGCATTCCGCCGCCGGTCATTTTGCGCCAGCGAATGGCACGCTTGATGTACTCGTGGCTGCCGACCAGCAGCGAGCCTACCGGCGTTCCCAGACCTTTGGAAAGACAAATGGTGAACGAGTCGCAGTATTGCGTGACATCTTTAAGCTCACAGCCATAGGCGACGATGGCGTTAAAAATACGCGCGCCGTCGACGTGCAGGGCAAGATTGCGCTCCCGGGTGAATTCCCAGGCCTCTTTCAGATACTCGCGCGGCAGCACTTTGCCGTTATGCGTGTTTTCCAGGCTGAGCAGACGGGTGCGGGCAAAATGGATATCGTCTGCTTTGATTTTTGCTGCAACTTTGTCCAGCGGCAGGGAGCCATCCGGAGCGGCATCAATGGGTTGCGGTTGAATGCTACCAAGCACCGCTGCGCCACCCGCTTCGTAGAGATAGTTATTCGCGCCCTGACCGGCGATATACTCTTCGCCGCGCTGACAATGGCTGAGCAGGGCCACCAGGTTCGCCTGAGTGCCGGTAGGTAAGAAAATTGCGGCTTCTTTGCCAGAAAGCTCGGCTGCGTATTGCTGGAGGGCATTAACGGTAGGGTCATCACCGTAGACGTCGTCCCCGACCGGGGCGGCCATCATCTCTTCGAGCATGGCGCGACTGGGTCGGGTGACGGTATCACTGCGTAAATCAATCATGGTATCTCCTTATTACACTTCATCCTTCAAGCTGCCTCGGCGTTGGCCTCACCCTCAAACCCCAGTCACATAGTATTCCTATGCTCCTGGGGATTTTCGGGCTTGCCGCCTTGATGCATCATGAATGATTTTGTGTGTGGTTTAATAAGGATGTTTTACCTGAGCCAGTTAGTTTTCGCCAGTTCGATCACTTCATCACCGCGTCCGCTGATGATTGCGCGCAGCATATACAGGCTAAAACCTTTGGCTTGTTCGAGCTTGATCTGCGGCGGGATTGCCAGCTCTTCTTTCGCCACAACAACATCGACCAGAACCGGACCATCGATTGACATGGCGCGTTGCAGCGCCTCATCAACCTCTGAGGATTTCTCCACGCGAATGCCCGTGATGCCACAGGCCTCGGCAATCCGCGCGAAATTCGTGTCGTGCAGTTCGGTGCCGTCGGTCAGATAACCGCCAGCCTTCATCTCCATCGCCACAAATCCCAGCACGCTGTTGTTGAAGACAATAATCTTCACCGGTAACTTCATTTGCACAACCGACAGAAAATCGCCCATCAGCATGCTAAAGCCGCCGTCACCGCACATGGCGACGACCTGGCGTCCCGGTTCGGTCGCTTGTGCGCCGAGCGCCTGCGGCATGGCATTGGCCATCGACCCATGGTTAAAGGATCCAATCAGGCGGCGTTTGCCGTTCATTTTCAGATAGCGTGCCGCCCAAACCGTTGGCGTGCCCACGTCGCAGGTGAAGATGGCGTCGTCAGCGGCAAAGTGGCTGATTTGCTGTGCCAGATACTGCGGGTGAATGGCTTTATCACTGGGTTTGGCTAAATCATCCAGCCCTTTGCGCGCCTCGCGGTAGTGCTCCAGCGCTTTGTCCAGGAACTGCCGCTCGGTTTTCTCTTCCACCAGAGGCAGTAGGGCACGTAACGTGGATTTAATATCGCCTACCAGCGCCATATCCACTTTGCTGTGTGCGCCAATGCTTGCGGGATTGATATCAATCTGAATAATTTTGGCATCAGAGGGGTAGAACGGGCGATAGGGGAACTGGGTGCCGAGCAAAACCAGCGTGTCGGCATTCATCATGGTATGGAAGCCGGATGAAAAGCCAATTAACCCGGTCATACCCACGTCGTACGGGTTGTCGTACTCAACATGCTCTTTCCCACGCAGGGCGTGAACAATCGGGGCTTTGATTTTAGCCGCAAACTCAACCAGCTCTTTATGCGCACCGGCGCAGCCGCTGCCGCACATCAGGGCGATATTGCTGGAGTAGCGCAGCAGTTGCGCCAGTTTTCTCAGCTCTTCTTCTTCCGGGGTGACTACCGGGAGCGGCGCATGATACCAGTGCGTGGTGGCGCTTTCAGGGGCGGGCTTCAGCGCCACGTCGCCGGGTAATACCACCACGGAGACGCCACGGTTGAGCACCGCTTTACGCATAGCTATAGCCAGCACCTGGGGGATCTGCTCAGGGCTGGAAACCAGCTCGCAATAGTGGCTACATTCGCGGAACAACTCCTGCGGGTGGGTCTCCTGAAAATAACCGCTGCCTATCTCACTGGAGGGAATATGCGCGGCAATCGCCAGCACCGGGACATGGTTGCGGTGGCAATCAAACAGGCCGTTGATCAGGTGCAGGTTGCCTGGCCCACACGAGCCGGCACAGACGGCCAGTTCGCCCGTCAACTGCGCTTCAGCGCCCGCGGCAAAAGCGGCAACCTCTTCATGGCGGGTTGGCATCCAGTCAATCGTGCCCATACGATTCAGACTGTCACTAAGGCCATTGAGCGAGTCTCCCGTCACACCCCAAATACGTTTAACGCCAGCTTGTTCGAGTGTTTTAGCAATAAAAGCGGCAACCGTTTGTTTCATGGTTTTCCTTCTCCTCTAATGTGATACCGGTTACAAGTTTAGATGAAGATAATCGTTATGCTTCTCATTACCCCTTATTTCCGGCAGGTTTCATTTAATCTGTATTAAGCGTAGTTTGTTAATTGCACATGGTGAAACAAGGAATAAATTCAAATGGTTATAAAACTATTAAATACAGTTAACCGGGTACTGGCTCACGAAGATTTTGGCAAGTTTTTGTTACGCCTTGCTGTCGGTGGACTGATGCTGTTTCATGGGCTGCATAAACTGTTCGCGGGTATTGATGGCATCAGCGGCATGCTGATAGCGAAAGGTTTCCCGGGCTTTATTGCGTACGGCGTTCTGCTGGGAGAGGTTGTAGCGCCGTGTCTGATTATTCTTGGGATCCTGACACGCCCGGCGGCATTAGGGCTGGCGTTTACAATGATTGTGGCGTGGCTGATGGTCGGGATGGGCGAAACCTGGACACTGGATAAAACCGGTGCATGGGCGATTGAAAGTCTGGTGTACTTTTTTGTTGGCGCGATGGCGGTGGCGTTCCTGGGCGCGGGAAAATATGCCCTGGGCGGCAATTCAGCCTGGCGGTGATAAATGACCGGATGACGGTATTAATACTCCGTCCGGCCTACAACGGTTCTTGTAGGCCGGATAAGTATGCCATCCGGCAATGACTCTTTACGCAAGTACCAGATCACCCTGCGGATGACAGGAACAAGCCAGAACGTAACCTTCCGCAATTTCCGCATCGGTCAGCGTCATGGTGCTGCTGACCGTGTAGTTACCGTCAACCACTTTGGTTTTGCAGCAGCCGCAAACGCCTGCACGGCATGCGGCAACGACCGGAACCTTGTTGCTTTCCAGTGCTTCCAGTAGCGTCGTGCCCACCGGCGCATAGAACTCTTGTGCGGGTTGCAGCTTGGTGAACTTCAGACCACTGGTGGCGGCTTCGGCAACAGGTGTGAAGAACTGCTCTTTAAAGAAGCGTGTTACGCCAAGCGCTTTCACTTCTTTTTCGACCAGATCCATATACGGAGCCGGGCCACAGGTCATCACGGTACGTGAGGTCAGATCCGGGACGTTCTTCAGCAGTTCGGTGGTCAGTCGGCCGGAAACAAAACCCTGAGTGGCATTGTTTTCAGCGACTAATGTCACCGGATATTCACGCCATTCATCGGCAAAGATGACATCTTCTGGCGAGCGAACGTTGAAAATCACCTGCACGTCGGCTTGTGGACGGTACTTCGCCAACCAGCGACGCATCGACATGATTGGCGTTACGCCACAGCCGGCAGCCAGCATCAGGAACTTGTCTTCTGCTTTATCTTCACAGGTAAATTCACCCATGGCATCGGACAGCCAGATGTAGTCGCCGCGCTTCACGTCACGGGTCAGCCACTGCGAACCTGCACCCTCGTCAATGCGGCGGATGGTCAGCGTAATGTATTCGCTAACGCCCGGCGTTGAAGAAATGGTGTAAGCACGCAGCGTGTCCGCTGAATTACGTACGCTGACCAGTGCATACTGCCCGGCGCGGTACGGATAATAGTCGTGGCACAGCAACGAAATTGTCCATACATCCGGCGTTTCCTGATGGATGTGATGAACCTGCATCCGCCATGGGCACTGATGAGTTGGCATTGTCATTCTTTACTCCTTACGCGCTCAGCAGTTGCTTCATGTCTTCTTCAACGGTGGTCACGGAACGCAGACCAAATTTCTCGTTGAGAACTGCCAGCAGATCTGGCGTGAAGAAGCCAGGCGCAGTCGGGCCAGTCACGATGTTTTTCACGCCCAGCGACAGCAGGGTCAGCAGAATAACAATCGCTTTCTGTTCGAACCATGAGAGCACCAGAGACAGCGGCAGATCGTTCACGCCACAACCCAGTTTCTCCGCCAGCGTGACCGCCAGGATAATGGCAGAGTAGGCATCGTTACACTGACCGGCATCGACCAGACGCGGCAGACCTTCGATATCGCCGAATTCCAGTTTGTTGAAACGGTATTTACCACAGGCCAGAGTCAGGATCAGGCAGTCGTCCGGTACGCTGGTGGCGAAATCGGTGAAGTAGTTACGTTCACCACGTGCGCCGTCGCAGCCGCCAACCAGGAAGATGTGACGCAGTTTTTCACGGCTCACCAGGTCAATCAGGGTATCAGCTGCACCCAGCAGCGTCTGACGACCGAAACCAACGGTGATCAGATGCGGAATTTCGCTGTACGGGAAGCCAGCCATCTGCTGCGCCTGAGCAATAACCGGACCGAAGTCATCACCTTCGAGGTGGCTCACACCCGGCCAACCGACGATGCTACGGGTCCAGATGCGGTCATCATATGCGCCAACGGTTGGGTCGATGATGCAGTTAGAGGTCATGACGATTGGGCCAGGGAAGCGAGCAAATTCAACCTGCTGGTTCTGCCAGCCGCTGCCGTAGTTACCGATCAGGTGTTTGAACTTACGCAGCTCCGGGTAGCCGTGCGCCGGCAGCATTTCACCGTGGGTATAAACGTTAACACCGGTGCCTTCAGTCTGCTCAAGCAGGTTGTACAAATCTTTCAGGTCGTGACCGGAGATCAGAATGCACTTCCCTTCGGTTGCTTTTACGTTGACCTGAGTTGGGGTCGGGTGACCGTATTTCGTGGTTTCACCGGCGTCCAGAATGCTCATCACTTTAAAGTTCATCTGGCCGATTTCCATTGAACACTCCAGCAGAGCATTCATATCGGAAGGCCAGGTACCCAGCCACGCCATGATTTTGTGGTACTGAGCGTAGATATCGTTGTCGTACTGGCCGAGAACGTGTGCGTGCTCCATGTAAGCTGCCGCACCTTTCAGACCGTACAGACACAGCAGACGCAGGCCGAGGATATTCTCGCCGATGGTCGCTTTGTCTTTGTTCGGGGTGAATTCAGCGGCCTGACGTTGCAGGTCGCCCAGATCGTCGCTGACCAGTTGCAGGTCGGCCATCGGGTTTTCAACAGTTGCGTTAGCATCAATGTTCAGGCATTGCGCTTTCAGTGCATCGCGCATGGCGATAGCTTCACGAGCATAGCCAACAATACGCGGGGAATCGAAGTTCACGTTGGTCAGCGTGGAGAAGAATGCACGCGGCGCAAAGTTATCAACCTCATGGTCGATGATGCCGTATTCACGTGCTTTAACAGCCCATGCAGACAGACCTTGTAGGGCAGCAATCAGCAGATCCTGCAGATCGGAGGTTTCAGCCGTTTTACCGCACATACCCTGCGCGTAAGAGCAGCCGTTTCCTGCCGGAGTACGGATGGTTTGTTCACATTGCACACAAAACATGGTCACACCTTTTAAAGTTATATTTGATATACATGTTTAAGGTTATGCCTGCGCGCGAAGGGATTAAAGGGATTTCTGCTACAACTTGCAGGGAGATTGATTTAGCGCAATTTTGGCGGTAGCTGACTACCGCCAGAGAGGTATTTGTCTGTGTATCAGGCGGAGAAAAAGGCCATTAACAGTGGCACTAACAGACTCAGAATAAAGCCGTGCACAATGGCTGCGGGAACCATCTCCAGACCGCCACTGCGTTGTAACACGGGCAGCGTGAAATCCATTGACGTCGCCCCGCAAAGACCCAATGCGGTTGAACGGCTGCGGACCGCCAGTCCAGGGATCAGCATAATGGCAATCAACTCACGCGCCAGGTCGTTAAAGAAGGCGGCGCTGCCAATTACTGGACCGAATGATTCGGTCAACAGAATGCCTGACAGGGAATACCAGCCAAAACCCGATGCCATCGCCAGTGCTGTTTTCAACGGCAGGCCGAGGATCAGCGCATTGATGACGCCGCCCAGCAGAGAACTGGCCACCACGACCACGGCAACAATCATGCCCCGACGGTTCAGTACAATCTGCTTTAATGTCATACCGCTGTTTCGCAGTTGGATCCCGACCAGGAATAATAAAAAGATCAGCGTATATTCGCTGGCTTCGGTCGCGTGCTGCAGCATCGACAATCCGCTAAGACCCAACAGAAAACCCAGCACCACGACGCCGCAAAGCTGTAGCGACTCAAGCGCCATCGCGATCCGGGAGGGGAGCTTCTCTTGCTGGTGGCTGTGTCGCCAGGGGAGTGAGCGCTCCAGCCACAGCAGCGCTGCGATATTACACAGCAGAATGACCGTCACACTAACGGCAGAATAATAAAGAATGGATAACAGATTACTGGCGAGATTATCCAGAAATGCCAGACTGATCCCCATAAAAAAGAGAATAAGGTAGACGATCCAACTCAACAGCCGATTGATAAGTTTTAATGCGGCTCTGTGTCGAAGCGGAATGAGGTAACCCACAATAAGGGGTACCAGAATGATTAACAGCCCTGAGAACATGAAACCCCGATCCTTGCTGAGAAGTAAGACGAAATGCACAACTATAACCTAAATAATTCAAGTTGCAGGAAGGCGGCAAGGGAGTGAATCCCCGGGAGCGTACATAAGTACGTAGCTGGGGGGAGCGAGCGCAGTCAACACATCTGCAACTTGAAGTATGACGGATATACACACTACTGAAAGCAAAGAGGGGAGTAAAGTTGCAAATAAAAGGAAATATAGCGAGGAAAAAAAGGCCTGACAATTCATCAGGCCTTGTTGTTAGCGATTAATCGCGTTTTTCCAGCAGGGTGCGGTAAATAAGACCGCCGACGATCCCGCCGATAATCGGCATAACCCAGAATAACCAAAGCTGTTGTAATGCCCAGCCACCCTGGAAGATAGCAACCGCAGTACTACGAGCCGGGTTTACGGATGTATTGGTGACCGGGATACTGATCAGGTGAATCAACGTTAATGCAAGACCGATGGCAATTGGCGCAAAACCTGCCGGAGCATGTTTATCGGTCGCACCGTGGATCACTAATAAGAAACCTGCGGTCAGGACGATTTCAATTACGATGGCAGAAAGCATGGAATACCCGCCAGGTGAATGCTCACCGTAACCGTTTGAGGCGAAGCCACTGGCTGCTGCATCAAAACCGGCTTTGCCGCTGGCAATAAGATAAAGTACTGCTGCTGCTACAATGCCGCCCACAACCTGAGCAATAACATAACCAATAACGTCTTTCGCCGGGAAGCGACCACCAGCCCATAAACCGAATGTCACTGCTGGGTTAAAATGGCCACCTGAAATATGACCCACAGCGAATGCCATGGTTAATACTGTCAGACCAAAGGCCAGGGCGACACCGGCAAACCCAATACCTAACTCCGGGAAAGCCGCGGCCAGAACGGCACTACCACACCCGCCAAAAACAAGCCAAAACGTGCCGAAGAATTCGGCTGCTAATTTCCTGAACATAACCACCTCAATTAAAAGTTCCGGGTTAGTTTTTCTATCCCGGTATTTCATCGCTAAAAGGGACGATGATTAAAACGCGCTTATTCTAGAAAAAAATCTCATCCCTTCGCCACTTAAATTAATAAAAAAATTTGATTTAAGGCAATGTGATGCGAATCCTTTTTGGAGTTCAGGTGAATAAAGCATAGTTCAGTTATCAGAAGTCTGATGATTGACGTCTGAAATTATATTCAAAAGTAATTTTTAAAGAGAATATTCTTAACTCTTTCGATTTATCTGCGGATGATATCGGGTGTTCTGAGCGCCCGCTTACCGTTATACTCCTGATAACTTGAAGGAAAAAGTGAGCATTTCCGGAGGCTATATGATTCTCGAACGCGTTGAGATTGTTGGGTTTCGTGGTATTAATCGGCTGTCGTTGATGCTGGAGCAAAACAACGTGCTGATTGGGGAAAACGCGTGGGGTAAGTCCAGCCTGCTGGATGCGTTAACCCTGCTGTTGTCGCCAGAGTCGGATTTGTACCACTTTAACCGCGAAGATTTCTGGTTCCCGCCGGGTGACATCCAGGGCCGGGAACATCATCTGCATATTGTCCTGACATTTCGTGAATCTCAACCGGGTCGCCATCGTGTGCGTCGATATCGCCCGTTAGAAGCGTGCTGGTCGCCGTGCCATGATAACTATCACCGTATATTTTATCGGCTGGAAGGCGAGTGCGCTGATGACGGCAGCGTCCTGACATTACGCAGTTTTCTTGATGGCGAAGGCCACCCATTACCCATCGACAATATTAACGATCAGGCGCGTCATCTGGTGCGTTTGATGCCAGTATTACGTTTACGTGATGCGCGTTTTATGCGGCGCATCCGTAATGGAACGGTGCCGGATTCCGCGGATGTTGAAGTGACTGCGCGTCAACTGGATTTTATGGCACGTGAGTTGGCCACCCGACCGCAGAATCTGACAGATGGGCAGATTCGCCAGGGGCTTTCGGCGATGGTTCAACTGCTGGAGCACTACTTTTCAGAACAAGGTTCCGGTCAATCCCGCTATCGTCTGATGCGCCGACGCTCCAACAACGAGCAACGCAGCTGGCGTTATCTGGATATTATCAACCGTATGATTGATAAACCCGGAGGGCGCACGCACCGTGTGATTCTGCTGGGACTGTTTTCTACGCTGTTACAGGCCAAAGGGTCGCTAAGACTGGATAAAGATGCTCGTCCGTTGCTACTGGTAGAGGATCCTGAAACGCGCTTACACCCCATTATGTTGTCTGTTGCCTGGCAACTGTTGAATCTGCTTCCCCTACAGCGGGTGACGACGACCAACTCTGGTGAACTGTTATCGCTTACGCCCGTTGAACATGTGGTCCGTTTGGTTCGAGAATCTTCCCGCGTCGCGGCCTGGCGACTGGGACCGGGAGGACTCAATGCGGAAGATGGGCGGCGCATTGCCTTCCATATCCGTTTTAATCGGGCGTCTTCACTGTTTGCCCGTTGCTGGCTGTTGGTGGAGGGAGAAACAGAAACATGGGTCATTAACGAACTGGCTCGTCAGTGTGGGCATCACTTTGATGCCGAAGGGATTAAAGTCATTGAATTTGCCCAGTCAGGGCTTAAACCCCTGGTGAAGTTTGCCCGCCGGATGGGAATTGAGTGGCATGTGTTGGTCGATGGCGATGAGGCGGGGAAAAAGTATGCGGCCACGGTACGCAGCCTGCTGAACGATGACAAAGAGGAAGAGCGCGAGCATTTGACCATGTTACCTGCGCTGGATATGGAACACTTTATGTACCGCCAGGGGTTCTCGGACGTTTTTCATCGGGTGGCGCAAATACCGGAAAATGTGCCGATGAATATGCGGAAAATTATAGCGAAGGCGATCCATCGCTCGTCAAAACCGGATCTGGCGATTGAAGTGGCGATGGAAGCGGGGCGACGCGGTGTTGAAGCGGTGCCAACGTTGCTGCGGAAAATGTTCTCCCGCGTGCTGTGGTTAGCACGCGGGCGAGCGGATTAGCGGCGGAACATGACTGATAACTGCGAGTGGATACTGTCGAGTAACTGATAGCGGCGGCGATATTCCGCGCGCTTCTTACTGGCAATATCTGTTTCGCTTTTACGCGCCAGCGTACGCGGAATATGATAGTAGCCATTGCTGTCACATTCGCCGCCAACTGACTCCCAAAATGAATTGTAGTCAGAAAGAATAACCTTGTTTTTATCATGGTAACGCTGGCTGCGAAAAATATGCTGGTCATTGCTGACGGCCAGTACTTGTTCAATATTCAATTGTTCTGCAAAACGACAAATAGCTTCCATTACAATACGTTTAGGAAACAAACCATGGCATGATTTTGTCGCTTTTTGAATTTCTTCGTGCGGCATTAATCGGTTACCCCCCTGCAAGCCACCAATAAAAAGCGCGCTGCGCCCTTCATAGTTGCACAGGGTGAAGGTCATTTCTGCTAATGTCTCGCCCTCACTATTACGGACAAGAATGGTACTTTCACCTTCTTTATCCAGGGCAATAAATGATGACATTATAATGGTGTATATTGCGCTGTCTTTGCCTTCAACTTGTGCCAGTTGTAACCCATCGGCACTTAAATAATCATTAAATTCTGTCGATGAAAAAGCGTTGCGAATAACATTGTAATGAAAACGCACAGCATCGAGTTTTGTTTTACGGTCAAGGTTTACTGCGAGATACGCGCGATGCAGGCGAACCGGTATACGGGGTTGGATCGCGAGAATTTTTTCGAGATCCGGCCATTGCGCCAGCTCAGCCATCCATTCACGTGTTAATCGTGGCATCAGCAATGAGCGCCATACAAACTTACGGCGAAAGCTTCGTTGATGCCAAAATTTACCTGGCCGCCATTGTCCGGTTGTCAGACGACAAAAAAGACTAAAACTTGTGGCGGGTCTGGAAGAATGAAAAGTGCTTTCTGTTAGCTGGCTCATAATAACAATCCAATAGATACTCTGATACCAATTTCAGCACAGTGGACCTTAACGGTTCATCAATAACTCTGTTATTCTTTGCACTTTTCAACGTCTGTTAATTTATCGTTGATGGTTATCACTCCACTCTGGTAGGCGTATTGGGGGACACTGGGACATTTATGAAGCTCAAGGGAAAAATTAAAAAACGTTATTTTCTGCTCGCCATCATCATTATTGTGGCGATGATTTCACTTTGGCGAACGCTTAATGCGCCACTACCACAGTATCAAACGTTAATTGTACGTCCAGGCGATCTCCAGCAAAGTGTGCTGGCTACCGGGAAACTGGATGCGTTACGCAAAGTTGATGTTGGTGCACAAGTGAGTGGGCAGTTAAAAACGCTGTCAGTAGCCATCGGCGATAAAGTTAAAAAAGATCAGTTGCTCGGCGTTATCGATCCTGAGCAGGCGCAAAACCAAATCAAAGAAGTAGAAGCGACGCTCATGGAGCTGCGGGCTCAGCGTTTACAGGCCGAAGCTGAGTGGAAACTGGCGCGCGTAACGCTTTCTCGTCAGCAACAACTGGCGAAAACGCAGGCGGTTTCGCAGCAGGATCTCGACACGGCAGCGACCGAAATGGCGGTCAAGCAGGCACAGATTGGCACTATTGATGCACAAATTAAGCGTAATCAGGCTTCCCTTGATACGGCAAAAACGAACCTCGATTACACGCGAATCGTCGCGCCAATGGCGGGTGAAGTGACGCAAATCACCACCCTCCAGGGGCAAACCGTGATTGCCGCCCAGCAAGCGCCCAACATTTTGACGTTGGCAGATATGGGCACCATGCTGGTAAAAGCGCAGGTCTCCGAGGCAGATGTTATTCACCTGCAGCCAGGCCAAAAAGCCTGGTTCACTGTGCTGGGCGATCCGCAGACACGGTATGAAGGCGTGCTCAAAGATGTCCTTCCGACGCCTGAGAAGGTGAATGACGCCATTTTCTACTACGCCCGCTTCGAAGTGCCTAACCCGAAAGGTATCCTGCGCCTTGATATGACCGCGCAGGTGCACATCCAGCTCACAGACGTTAAAAATGTACTGACGATCCCGCTGTCGGCGTTGGGCGATCCTATTGGCAACAACCGCTATAACGTCAGGCTGCTGCGCAATGGTGAAACCCGCGAGCGCGAGGTGGTCATCGGTGCCCGTAATGATACCGACGTAGAGATTGTGAAAGGGTTGGAAGAGGGTGATGAAGTTATCACCGGTGAGGGTAAAGCGGGAGTAGCACAATGACGGCATTGCTTGAGTTGAGCAATATCCGCCGCAGTTACCCGTCAGGCGAGGGACAGGTCGAGGTATTAAAGGACGTTTCCTTGCGCATCCAGGCCGGTGAAATGGTGGCGATTGTCGGGGCGTCAGGCTCGGGTAAATCGACGCTGATGAACATTCTGGGATGCCTGGACAAGGCGACCAGTGGAACCTATCGGGTTGCGGGGCGGGATGTTTCTACACTGGATAGCGATGCGTTAGCGCAACTGCGGCGTGAGCATTTCGGCTTTATCTTCCAGCGTTATCATTTGCTGTCACATTTAACGGCGGCACAAAACGTAGAGGTCCCGGCGGTGTATGCCGGGACTGAACGTAAGCAGCGTCTGGCGCGTGCTCAGGAATTACTTCAGCGCCTGGGATTGGGCGACCGGGTTGATTATCAGCCTTCCCAGCTTTCCGGTGGTCAGCAGCAACGTGTCAGTATTGCGCGTGCGTTGATGAACGGTGGTCAGGTTATTCTGGCCGATGAACCCACTGGCGCGTTGGACAGCCACTCCGGCGAAGAGGTGATGGCTATTCTGCATCAGCTACGCGATCGCGGGCATACGGTAATTATCGTCACGCACGACAGCCAGGTTGCCGCCCAGGCAGAACGTGTCATTGAAATTCGTGATGGCGAGATTGTGCGTAATCCACCACCACAAAAGCCCACTGCCGGACGTGATATTGATGAACCAACGGTGACGACGGCTTCTGGCTGGAGCCAGTTTGTCAGCGGTTTTCGTGAAGCATTGACCATGGCATGGCTGGCCATGGCCGCCAACAAGATGCGTACACTGCTCACAATGCTGGGTATTATCATCGGTATCGCTTCGGTGGTGTCGATTGTGGTGGTGGGCGATGCGGCAAAACAGCTGGTGCTGGCAGACATCCGGGCGATTGGTACGAATACTATCGATATCTATCCGGGCAAAGATTTCGGTGATGACGACCCACAATATCAGCAGGCGCTGAAGTATGACGATTTAGTCGCGATTCAGAAGCAACCCTGGGTCAGTTCCGTTACGCCTGCGGTATCGAAGAACCTACGCCTGCGCTATGGCAATATTGATGTCGCCGCCAGCGCAAACGGCGTTAGCGGTGATTACTTCAACGTCTATGGCATGACGTTCAGTGAAGGCGCCACCTTTAATGCAGAACAGCTGGCGGGGAGGGCGCAGGTGGTGGTGCTCGACAGCAATACCCGACGTCAGTTGTTCCCCAGCAAAGCAAAAGTGGTGGGTGAGGTTATTCTGGTGGGAAATATGCCAGCCACCGTTATTGGCGTCGCGGAAGAAAAACAATCGATGTTTGGCAGCAGCAAGATCCTGCGCGTCTGGCTGCCATACAGCACCATGTCAGGGCGGATCATGGGGCAATCGTGGTTAAACTCTATTACCGTGCGGGTAAAAGAGGGTTTTGATAGCGCCCAGGCCGAGCAGCAACTCACCCGTCTGTTATCGCTGCGTCATGGCAAAAAAGATTTCTTCACCTGGAACATGGATGGCATCTTGAAAACCGCCGAAAAAACCACACGTACATTACAGCTCTTTCTGACGCTGGTGGCGGTGATTTCGCTGGTGGTGGGCGGGATCGGTGTGATGAACATTATGCTCGTATCGGTGACAGAGCGTACGCGTGAAATCGGTATTCGGATGGCCGTGGGTGCGCGGGCCAGCGATGTGTTACAACAGTTCTTAATTGAGGCTGTGCTGGTGTGTCTGGTGGGCGGCGCGCTCGGCATCAGTTTGTCGATGTTAATTGCCTTTACGTTACAGCTGTTCCTGCCCGGGTGGGAAATTGGTTTCTCTCCTGTCGCGCTGCTAACGGCTTTCCTGTGTTCAACCGCCACCGGAATTTTGTTTGGCTGGCTTCCGGCCCGTAATGCAGCGCGTCTGGATCCCGTTGATGCTCTGGCACGAGAATAACGCGTTGTATTGCATAAGAAATAAAAATGCCAGCCTTAGGGGCTGGCATTTTGTCTGCGGGATGTACACAATGAGACAGAAGAGCTATGCGACAGCTTCTGCTTCAATGACGGGCACGATAAGACTGGCATGATTGCCTTTTGGCCCCTGGTGGACATCAAACTGGACAGACTGTCCGGCTTTTAGCGTTCTGTAACCATCCATCTGAATGGTGGAGTAATGGGCGAAGATATCTTCACCACCGCCTTCGGGGCAGATGAAACCAAACCCTTTGGCATTGTTGAACCACTTAACAGTACCCGTTTCCATACTTCGACATCCTTCGTAAATCTTATATAAGTAAGATGGAATGAACCGGTGGCGGAGTGGGGGCTGTTCAAAACCTCGCCAACTCTCGAAACTACAATTTAGAGAAATCAGGCGAGGCGTCAAGCGCCAGGCAGGTGGAATAGGGTAAAAATGCATCAAAATTTGAAGCAGTTAACGCTATTGTCGGATATGTGACAGATGTCGCGGATGGCACTGATAGATGATAGTTATCTAATACTTGAGGTAGATTGATTGTGCGCATAGGCTCTTGTCAGCGGCAAGTTATTCTGCCGGTAACCGTAACTGAAGATGACGACTGACAATGGGTAAGACGAACGACTGGCTGGATTTCGAACAGCTGGCGGAAGACAAATTGCGCGACGCGCTAAAACCGCCATCTATGTATAAAGTGATATTAGTCAATGATGATTACACTCCGATGGAGTTTGTTATTGACGTGTTACAAAAATTCTTTTCTTATGATGTAGAACGTGCAACGCAACTGATGCTTGCTGTTCACTATCAAGGTAAAGCCATCTGTGGCGTATTTACCGCCGAGGTTGCTGAAACCAAAGTGGCGATGGTGAACAAATATGCGAGGGAAAACGAGCATCCGTTGCTGTGTACGCTGGAAAAAGCCTGAATGCAGGCATAAATATTGGGGGAGGTGCCTATGCTCAATCAAGAACTGGAACTCAGTTTAAACATGGCTTTCGCCAGAGCGCGCGAGCACCGACATGAGTTTATGACCGTCGAGCACTTGTTACTGGCGTTGCTCAGTAACCCATCGGCCCGCGAAGCGCTGGAAGCGTGTTCTGTGGATCTGGTGGCGCTCCGTCAGGAACTCGAAGCCTTCATTGAACAAACCACACCCGTATTGCCTGCCAGCGAAGAAGAGCGCGACACGCAGCCGACGTTGAGTTTTCAGCGTGTTTTGCAACGCGCTGTCTTTCATGTTCAGTCTTCCGGGCGCAATGAAGTGACCGGCGCGAATGTGCTGGTCGCTATTTTTAGCGAGCAGGAGTCACAGGCGGCCTATCTGCTGCGTAAGCATGAAGTCAGTCGCCTGGACGTGGTGAATTTCATTTCTCATGGCACGCGTAAAGACGAACCGAGTCAATCTTCTGACTCAGGAAATCAGCCAAATAACGAAGAGCAAGCTGGCGGGGAGGACCGTATGGAGAACTTCACGACTAACCTTAACCAGCTTGCCCGTGTGGGCGGAATTGATCCGCTCATTGGCCGGGACAAAGAGCTGGAGCGCGCCATTCAGGTCCTGTGCCGTCGCAGAAAAAACAACCCGCTGCTGGTGGGAGAGTCTGGTGTCGGTAAAACCGCCATTGCCGAAGGTCTCGCCTGGCGTATCGTCCAGGGCGACGTGCCGGAAGTGATGGCTGATTGCACCCTTTACTCTCTGGATATCGGTTCGCTGCTGGCTGGTACCAAGTACCGCGGCGATTTTGAAAAACGCTTTAAGGCGCTGCTGAAACAACTGGAACAGGATACCAACAGCATTCTGTTTATCGATGAGATCCACACCATTATCGGTGCGGGTGCGGCATCGGGCGGCCAGGTGGATGCGGCTAATCTGATCAAGCCGCTGCTCTCCAGCGGGAAAATCCGTGTGATAGGTTCTACCACTTATCAGGAGTTCAGCAATATCTTTGAGAAAGACCGTGCGTTAGCGCGTCGCTTCCAGAAAATCGATATCACTGAGCCGTCAGTGGAAGAGACCGTGCAGATCATCAACGGTCTGAAACCGAAGTACGAAGCGCACCATGATGTTCGCTACACCGCCAAAGCGGTACGTGCAGCGGTCGAACTGGCGGTGAAATACATTAACGATCGTCATCTGCCGGATAAAGCGATTGACGTGATTGATGAAGCGGGCGCACGTGCGCGTCTGATGCCGGTCAGCAAGCGCAAGAAAACCGTCAACGTGGCAGATATCGAGTCCGTCGTGGCCCGCATTGCGCGGATCCCGGAGAAGAGCGTTTCGCAGAGCGATCGTGATACGCTGAAAAATCTGGGCAACCGTCTGAAAATGCTGGTATTCGGGCAGGATAAAGCCATTGAAGCACTGACCGAAGCGATCAAAATGAGCCGTGCTGGTCTGGGACACGAGCATAAACCGGTCGGGTCGTTCCTGTTTGCCGGGCCGACTGGCGTTGGTAAGACCGAGGTCACGGTACAACTGTCCAAAGCGCTCGGCATTGAGCTGCTGCGTTTTGATATGTCCGAATATATGGAGCGCCACACCGTCAGCCGCCTGATTGGTGCGCCTCCGGGTTATGTCGGTTTTGATCAGGGTGGTTTACTGACCGATGCGGTGATTAAACATCCTCATGCGGTACTGTTGCTGGATGAAATCGAAAAAGCGCACCCGGACGTCTTCAACCTGCTGCTGCAGGTGATGGATAACGGTACGCTGACCGACAATAACGGGCGTAAAGCGGATTTCCGCAACGTGGTGCTGGTGATGACGACCAACGCCGGGGTACGTGAAACTGAGCGTAAATCGATTGGGCTTATTCATCAGGACAACAGTACTGATGCGATGGGCGAAATCAAAAAAGTGTTTACGCCGGAATTCCGTAACCGCCTCGACAACATTATCTGGTTCGATCATCTCTCTACTGAGGTGATTCATCAGGTGGTGGATAAATTTATTGTCGAGCTGCAGGTTCAACTGGATCAGAAAGGTGTCTCTCTGGAAGTGAGTCAGGAAGCACGTAACTGGCTGGCGGAAAAAGGCTACGACCGCGCAATGGGCGCACGTCCGATGACGCGAGTGGTTCAGGACAACCTGAAAAAACCATTGGCCAACGAATTGCTGTTTGGTTCGCTGGTGGATGGCGGTCAGGTTACCGTCGCACTGGACAAAGAAAAAAATGAGCTGACCTATGGTTTCCAGAGTGCGCAAAAGCACAAGCCAGAAGCTGCCCATTAATTTCTAATTACATGATAAACCGGGTGTAATGCCCGGTTTTTTTTCGCCTGAAATTAGTGATTTGAATTGGGGGGACTCGGAAAGTTTAAACGGCAGGCAAAAAATAAGCCTGCGTAAGGGAGATTACGCAGGCTAAGGAGGTGGTTCCTGGTACAGCTAGCATTTATGGGTTATGTTTTTCAGCGGGTGGGATAATACCCTTAATGAACGAAACGGTATGTGATCGATTTCTAAGAATCTTCCGAACACTGAAAAATAACCGTAATTAACTACTTAGCATGCGGGTTGCGCGTGGACTCACCGGCAAAATTACGCATCAACAATGCATAATTCAGGTCGATATCTTCCGGGACCGGCATCCAGACGGTGTAGCCGTCGCCTGGTGCCACTGGCATCGCTTCGCCTTTCGCGTTTTCCATCTGCTCGAGAGTAAAGTTGATGTTGCCCTGTGGGGTCATCAGCTCCAGACTGTCACCGACGGTGAATTTGTTTTTCACCAGTACAGCGGCCAGATCGCCTTTGCGTTCGCCGGTGAATTCGCCGACAAACTGCTGACGTTCGGAAACAGAAAAACCGTATTCGTAGTTCTGATAGTCGTCATGCGTATGGCGGCGCAGGAATCCTTCGGTATAACCACGGTGCGCCAGGCCTTCCAGTGTTTCCAGCAGTTGCGGATCGAACGGTTTACCGGCTGCAGCATCGTCAATGGCTTTACGATAGACCTGTGCGGTACGGGCGCAGTAATAGTAAGACTTGGTACGGCCTTCGATTTTCAGCGAATGCACGCCCATCTGGGTCAGGCGTTCAACGTGGGCAATTGCGCGTAAATCTTTTGAGTTCATGATGTAAGTACCGTGTTCGTCTTCGAACGCGGTCATGTATTCACCCGGACGCTGGGCTTCTTCAATCATAAACACTTTGTCCGTAGGCGCGCCGATCCCAAGCGTCGGTTCCACGTTTTGTACCGGTATGGGTTCATATTTGTGTACGATATTACCCACTACATCTTCTTTCCCTTCCTGCACGTTGTATTCCCAGCGGCAGGCATTGGTACAGGTACCCTGGTTAGGGTCGCGTTTGTTGATGTAGCCGGAGAGCAGGCAACGGCCGGAGTAGGCCATGCACAGCGCACCGTGCACGAAGATTTCAAGCTCCATATCCGGAACCTGGGTGCGGATCTCTTCAATTTCTTCCAGCGACAGTTCGCGAGACAGGATCACGCGGGTCAGCCCCATTTGTTTCCAGAATTTCACCGTTGCCCAGTTTACGGCGTTAGCCTGTACCGAAAGGTGAATGTCCATCTCCGGGAAGTTTTCGCGCACCAGCATGATAAGCCCTGGATCGGACATGATCAGCGCATCCGGCCCCATTTCCACAACGGGTTTCAGGTCACGAATGAAGGTTTTCAGCTTGGCGTTGTGCGGGGCAATGTTCACCACCACATAGAATTTTTTACCCAGTTCATGGGCTTCATTAATGCCGAGCTGCAGGTTTTCGTGGTTGAATTCGTTGTTGCGTACACGCAGAGAGTAACGCGGTTGGCCCGCATACACAGCATCTGCGCCATAGGCGAAAGCGTAACGCATATTTTTCAGCGTTCCCGCCGGGGAAAGGAGTTCCGGTTTAAACATAGTTTTCTCGTTCTGATGACAGGTCAGACTCGCTTCACTGAATGAAGCGGTTGGGGGAGTGCCCCCATATTAAGGGCGGGCATTGTATCGCTGCGTGACGGGTAGGTAAAGTTATTGTGCCGGGTGGGCGTTTCGCCTTACCCGGCCTTTTTGACTTCTGGCAGATTAAGCAATCCGGCAGGCATCGGCTTCCCAGCGATATCCTACGCCATAGACCGCGCGGATAAACGACTGCTCTGTATCAAGCGATTCCAGTTTACGGCGCAGGTTCTTGATATGGCTGTCGATAGTGCGGTCGGTAACCACGCGGTAATCGTCGTAGAGATGATTAAGCAACTGTTCGCGGGAGAACACTTTTCCCGGTTCATGCGACAGCGTTTTGAGTAAGCGGAATTCGGCGGGTGTTAAGTCGAGCATTTTCCCACGCCAGGACGCCTGAAAACGACCTTCATCGACAATCAGCGGGCTGTCTGCATCCATTTGTTGCAGTTCGCGCTGCGGCTTGCAACG
The DNA here is from genome assembly GCF_030332245.1 of Citrobacter sp. Cy070. Classification (NCBI taxonomy): domain Bacteria; kingdom Pseudomonadati; phylum Pseudomonadota; class Gammaproteobacteria; order Enterobacterales; family Enterobacteriaceae; genus Citrobacter; species Citrobacter sp. Cy070. Next base: position 46,624 of record NZ_JAOWIG010000077.1, on the reverse strand, counting down.
GCGCAGGATCGTTTTCACTCGCGCGACGACTTCCCGCGGGCTGTACGGTTTACAAATGTAGTCATCGGCGCCGATCTCCAGCCCCAGCAGGCGGTCAATCTCTTCGATTTTGGCGGTCACCATCATGATGGGGACTTCCGAGAAACGACGAATCTCCCGACACAGAGTCAGACCGTCGGTACCTGGCAACATCAGATCTAACAAGATCAGATCGGGCGGCGTCTGGCGTACGTAAGGCAACACCAGATCACCGTGATTGATGAGCGTAGGGGCATAGCTTGCCGCACGCAGGTAGTCGATTAGCAGTTGCCCCAGCTTGGGTTCGTCTTCCACGATCAGAATACGCGGCGTGTTTTCATCAATGGGTAACTCAGTCATACATCTCTCTGTAAATCGCGTTCCAGCGGTAATTCTACTGTAATGCTAACCCCGCCAAAAGGCGAATGGGCGGCGCGGATCAGACCATTATGCGCCTGGACGATGTTGACGCAAATTGCCAGCCCCAGCCCGGACCCTCCGCTGGCCCGGTTACGGGACCCTTCGGTGCGGTAAAAACGTTCAAACAGTTTCTGTAGCTGTTCGTCGCTAACGCCGGGGGCGGAATCGGCGAAGGTTAATAACACCATCCGCTCGCGCTGTTCGGCGCTGATATGCAGACCGCCACCGCTGTCGGTGTAGCGCAGGCTGTTTTCCAGTAGGTTGTTAAACAGTTGCATCAGGCGATCCCTGTCGCCAAAGACTGTCATGCTGTCCGGGAGTGAAAGTTGGATCGTCAGTCCACGGCTGGCAAAACGTTCACGAAACGCGCCGCTGGCCACTTCCAGCAGAGGGATCAGGTCCAGCGAGGTTTTCTGATAGGCCAGCGCACCTTCATCAGACATAGAAAGCTGATGGAGATCGTCTACCAGTTTGGTGAGCGTACCGACTTCGGCCTGCAGTGAGGCTACCGAATCCGGCGTGAACTGACGTACACCATCCTGGATGGCTTCGAGTTCGCCGCGCAAAACTGCCAGCGGCGTGCGCAGTTCATGAGAAATATCGGCCATAAAGTCACGGCGCATCTGCTGGTTTTTTTCCAGCGTACTGGCGAGCTGGTTAAAGTCCAGCGCCAGTTTACCCAGCTCATCCGTACTGGTCGGCGCAACGCGAGTGGTGAAATCACCAGCCGCAAGTTTGTGCGTGCCTTCCACCAGCCGTTTGACCGGGGCCAGCAGGCTACGCGCCAGCGTAAACGTTGCCAGCGCCGCCAGGATCGTGGAGAGCGCAACGATAAGCCAGCTGGAACGTCTTTGCTGCATGTCGAAATTGATATCGGTATTACGCGTTAAGCGCTCCACCGGAGAGGCAATCACAGCACCCACTTCGCTACCGTTGACGCGGATGGGATGGCGCATACCGTCGCGGGGGACCGGAGCCCGCGGGCCGACCAGTACGTGGGCATTTTGATCGACAACCCAAAACTGTGTACGCCAGCCGTGCGGCGGCATACCTGGACCCGGTTTATCATCGTCGTTGTCGTGTTCAAAAGAACGTAGGATCTGAAAAACAAACCGATCGTTATTGCGCAAAAATCGCCAGTTGCCATGTTGTTCATACTGTTCGCCGAGCGCATCGCTCAACATTTGCAGCCGCTGTTCGTTACCGTGCTTAATATAGTCGATAAAACCGCGTTCGAAGCTTATGCGTACGGCCCAGTGCATGCTGATCAGCAACACAATGCAGGTGGCGAAAATCGCCAGAAACAGTTTGCCGGTGATACCGGGCCGCCAGAACTTCATCAGGTGCTCCTTTTGCGCCGTGAAATCACCGCGTTGGTCTGCGTGTCGTCCGGCACGCGGGCAAAAATGATGGCGGGCAGTGCGATAAGGAACGCAATGCACAGCCAGGTATACATAAAGACGGTATGCGTAGACGCGCTGTCGATGGCGATATGTTGCTGCCCGAACATGCCTAACAACAGACCGGCGATGGTTACCCCGATACTCATCGACAGTTGCATGATCATCGACAGCAGGCTGTTGCCGCTGCTCGCGAGGTCATCCGGCAGGTCTTTTAGCGTCAGCGTGTTCATTGAGGAGAAGCGGGTAGAATTGACCATTCCCTGTAAGAACAGTATGAACGGCAGGGCGTAATACCAACCGAGTAACGCGGTGCTCATCAGCAACAAGCTGACCATCGACAGGCCAAGCGTGGTGGTGACCAGTACGCGACGGTAACCAAACCGGTTGACGACCTGCACCACGATGCGTTTCATTCCCATACTGCCCAGCACCATCGGGATCATCATCAAACCGGCATGAAATGGCGAAAAGCCCAATCCAATCTGCAGGAATACCGGGGTCATGAACGGTAACATCCCGCTACCAATCCGCCCGGCAAAGCTGCCAAACAGGCCTAATGAGAAGGTGTGTGTACGAAACAGGTGCAGGCTAAACAGTGCACGAGGGTTGTTGTGGGCGTGTTTCAGATACAGCAGGATCGCCAGTACGCCACAGATAACCAGTGCTGCCAGCGTGATGTGGGAAATGCCGGTTCCCTTACTACCATCAAGCGCTAAGGTGAGTACCGCCATGCCGACAGCCAGCATCATGAATCCAGAAAGGTCGAAACGGCGAGTTTGCATGGTGTAGTTGGGCATCAGCATTAACGTCGCTATTGCCCCGACAATGCCTACCGGAATGTTAATCAAAAAGATCCAGTGCCAGGAGGCGTACTCAACCAGAATACCGCCTAATGCCGGGCCCAGAAGTGGACCAATCTGACCGGGCAAGGTGACGAATGTCATTGCCGCCATGTATTGCTCGCGTGGGACGATTTTCATCACCGTCAATCTGCCGACCGGCGCCATCATCGCGCCGCCTACACCTTGTAACACGCGAGCCATCACCAGTTCATTCAGCGTTCCGGACCAGGCGCAAAAAAGCGATCCCAGCGTAAACAGAATGATAGCGGTGAAGAATATATTGCGCACACCGATTTTATCAGCCAGCCAGCCGCTGGCGGGGAGCATTACGGCAACGGTAAGCACATACGACACAATGACCATGTGCATATGCAGTGGGCTTTCCCCGAGGCTTTTGGCCATCGAGGGAAGCGCGGTGTTGACGATGGTGGTATCCAGCGACTGCATAAAAAAGCCAAATGCCACAATCCAAAGTTGCCAGCGGGTGCTGTCGGGAAGTTCTGTCATAACTCTGCTACCGGTTTGCTGTTTTTACGCGAAAAACGCAGACGCAGACGGTCGAAAAAGAGATAGACCACAGGCGTGGTGTACAGCGTCAGGAGCTGACTGACAACCAGCCCGCCAACAATGGTTATCCCCAGTGGTTGACGCAGTTCAGAGCCGTCACCTGCGGATAATACCAGCGGCAGCGCACCAAACAGGGCCGCCAGCGTGGTCATCATTATTGGGCGAAAACGCAGCAGGCAGGCCTGGAAAATCGCTTCTTCCGGCTGCAAATTGCCATTTCTCTGCGCTTCCAGCGCAAAATCGACCATCATGATGGCGTTTTTCTTCACAATGCCAATTAATAGCATGATCCCTATCAGGGCGATTAGGCTGAACGGGGCATTGAACAGCTCCAGCGCCAGCAAAGCCCCAACGCCCGCTGAAGGTAGCGTGGAGAGAATGGTCAGCGGGTGAACATAGCTTTCATACAGCATGCCCAGCACGATGTAGACCGTGGCAATAGCGGCGATGATCAGGATCACCTGTGAGTTCATGGTGTCCTGAAATACCTGCGCCGTACCGGCAAAGCTGCCGCGAACCGTCGAGGGAACGCCGAGCTGGGTCATGGTTCGGTTGATGGCCTCTGTCGCCTCAGATAAAGAAGAACCTGTTGGCAGGTTAAACGACACGGTTGAGGCGGCAGATAATCCCTGATGGTTTACCGATAGCGGCGCATTCGCCGGTTGCCATTTGGCAAAGTACGATAACGGGATCGCCTTACCGTCATTGTTGATGACGAACATTTTGTCCAGCGCGCTAATGTCCTGGGTGTAACGCCTGTCGACCTCCATCACCACTTTGTACTGGTTCATCGGCTGATAGATGGTTGAAATTTGTCGCTGACCAAAGGCGTTATTCAGCAGGCTGTTGGCGGCTGCGACGTCGATCCCCAGACGAGACATGGTGTCGCGATCGTAGATAAGATTCATCTCCGCGCCATTGTCCTGCTGATCGGAGTTGACGTCAGCCAGTTGGGGCAGGGCGGCAAGCGCCTTACGGATTTTCGGTTCCCACTCGCGTAGTGCTGCGAGGTCATCTGATAACAGAGTGTATTGGTAGCTGGCATTAGCCTGGCGACCACCGACGCGAATATCCTGCACCGCCATCAGAAACAGGTTTGCGCCGGGTTCTTTGGCAAGCGCGACACGCAGGCGGTCGATCACCTGTTGCGCCGTTTCGTGACGTTCGCCACGTGGCTTCAGGGTGATAAACATCATTCCGCTGTTGACGCGTGATCCGCCGGTAAACCCGGTAACGTTATTCACCGCAGGATCGTCGCGGATGATCTTCATAAAGTCCTGCAGTTTGCCGCGCATCGCCTGGAAAGAGATGCTCTGGTCGGCCTGGATCCCGCCCATGAGTACGCCGGTATCCTGCTCCGGGAAGAAGGTTTTGGGGATTGAAATATAGAGCCAGACGTTCAGGGCAATGGTTGCGAGTAGCACCACGCCCACCATGCGCGTGTGGCGTAGCACCCACTTCAGCGAGGTGGCGTAGCTTTGTTGTAATGCCACCAATACACGGCCAAATCCCCGCTTACGCGATTGTTCGCGTGGCGTGCTGGATTTGAGCATCCAGCCGCACATCATCGGCGTCAACGTTAGCGATACCAGCAGTGAAATACCGATGGCAACCGACAGCGTGACGGCAAATTCGCGCAACAGGCGTCCAGGCAACCCGCCCATTAACAGCAGAGGCAGGAAAACCGCCACCAGCGACAGGCTCATGGAGAGCACCGTGAATCCTACTTCGCGCGTACCCTGTAATGCCGCCTGGAGTGGCTTCATTCCCGCTTCCAGGTGGCGGGCAATATTTTCCAGTACCACAATGGCATCATCGACGACAAATCCCGTTGCAATGGTTAACGCCATCAACGACAGGTTATTCAGGCTGAATCCGCACAGATACATGGCGGCAAAGGTACCAATCAGCGAGACCGGAACCGCTACTGCGGGGATTAAGGTCGCGCGCCCGGAGCGCAGGAAAACAAACACCACCAGGATAACCAACGCGACGGAGATAATCAGCGTCTGTTCGACTTCCTCCAGCGAGGCGCGAATAGTCGGCGAACGGTCCTGGGCGATTTGCAGATCGATGGCGGTCGGGACCAGCGTTTGTAATTCCGGCAATTTGGCGCGAATGCTGTCTACTGTCTGAATAATATTGGCTTCCGGCAGTTTGCGGATCATCAGCAGAATGGCCGGTTTGGCGTTGGTCATCCCCGCGTTACGAACATCCTGTACTGAGTCGGTTACAGACGCAACGTCACCCAGCCGCACCGCTGCGCCGTTGTTATAGTGGATGATAATAGGTTGATATTCGGCGGCGGTTTTCAGCTCATCGTTAGTTTGTACCTGCCAGCGATGGGTTTCATCTTCGATAGCGCCCTGTGGCTTACGCACATTAGCGTTGTCGATCGCGCTACGCACTGCGTCCAGTGATACACCCTGGTTAAACAGCGCCTGCGGATTAAGCCCCACACGCACGGCGGGAAGAGAGCTTCCTCCGACATCCACATCACCGACGCCATTGATTTGTGCGATGGTCTGCGCCAGTTGCGTCGATGCGAAATCGTACAGTTCACCCTGTGAGTATGTGTCAGACGTGAGCGTCAGGATCATGATTGGCGCATCAGAAGGGTTGGCCTTCCGATACGTCGGGCGGCTGGGCATCCCGCTGGGCAGCAGGCTTTGCGCGGCGTTAATGGCGGCCTGTACGTCCCGTGCTGCACCGTTGATGTCGCGGTCAAATTTAAATTCGAGAATAATGCGCGTACTGCCAAGCGAACTGCTTGATGTCATCTCATTTACGCCCGCGATCCGCCCAAGTGAGCGCTCCAGCGGAGTTGCGACCGAAGATGCCATCGTTTCAGGGGAGGCACCGGGTAATGATGCGCTGACCATAATCACCGGGAAATCAACCTGCGGCAGTGGAGCGACCGGCAGCAGACGAAAGCCCAGAATGCCGCACAGCGTAATCGCCACCGAGATGAGAATGGTCGCTACCGGACGATGAATGAAAAGCGCGAAAAAGTTCATTTACGCTTCCTCTTCCTGACGTGGGAAGCGGCTTTTCACGTACAGCGACAGTCGATCAAACAGCAGATAAATCACCGGCGTGGTAAACAGAGTTAATACCTGACTTACCAACAGACCGCCGACCATGCCAATGCCTAACGGACGGCGTAACTCTGCGCCCACACCGGTACTTAACATCAGCGGCAACGCGCCGAGCAGTGCTGCCAGCGTAGTCATCAGGATCGGGCGAAAACGCAGTAAACACGCCTGGAAAATGGCGTCGCGTGGCGCCATACCCTGTTCGCGTTCAGCGGCAAGGGCAAAGTCGATCATCATGATGGCGTTTTTCTTGACGATCCCAATGAGCAAAATAATGCCGATAATCGCGATGACGTCCAGTTCGCTGCCGGCAATCATGAGCGCCAGCAGCGCTCCGACACCCGCGGTGGGGAGTGTAGAGAGAATCGTAATCGGGTGAATAAAGCTTTCGTACAATACGCCGAGCACGATATACATCGCGACCACTGCCGCCACAATCAGCCAGATGGTATTGCCCAGCGCAGCCTGGAAGGCCAGCGTACTGCCCTGGAACTGAGTGGTAATGTTAGCAGGCAGGTTAAGCGTTTTTTCAGTATCCAGAATCGCCTGTACTGCATCGCCCAATGACTGATTATCTGGCACATTGAACGAGATAGTCGTCACCGGGAACTGATCAAGATGGTTAATTGATAGCGGTGCAAAGCGCTGCTCAATGCTGGCGATCGCGCTGAGCGGTACGATCCCGCCATCGCTACTGGTCAGACGAATGGTATCCAGCGCAGCAATCCCAGGGGTATTGTTGATGTCATGTTCTAACACCACGCGATACTGGTTGGCCTGGGTGTAAATGGTTGAAATCAGCCGCTGACCGAAGGCGTTGTACAGGGCGTTATCGACATCCGCCATGCTGATGCCTAAACGGCTGGCGCTGTCGCGATTGACGTTCACATACGCCACCAGACCTTGATCCTGCCAGTCGCTGCTGACATCGGATAGTTGCGGTAGCTGCTGTAGTTTTGCTAACAGCTGCGGAACCCAGGTGCTGAGGGCATCCAGGGAAGTTGCTTGCAGCGTGAACTGATATTGCGTCCGGCTGACCTGGGTATCAATTGTCAGGTCCTGGGTCGGCTGAAGGTAGAGGTCAACGCCGGGGACTCTGTCAACCGCGTCCTGTAACCGGGCGATCACTTTCTGCACGCGATCGTTACGTTCATCCAGCGGTTTAAGGTTGATTTGCAAACGCGCGCTGTTTAATGCCGGATTCGTACCATCTACGCCAACAAACGCGGTCAGGCTCTCTACCGCCGGATCTTTAAGGATGACATCTGAAACCTGACGCTGGCGCTCGGACATGCTGGCAAATGAACTGGATTGTGGAGCCTGCAGCGTGCCCTGAATAATGCCGTTGTCCTGAATTGGGAAGAAACCTTTGGGGATGAAAACCCACAGCATGACGCTCAATGCCAGCGTGCCGAGCGCCACGCTCAGCGTCAGCCACGGATGGTTAAGCACTTTTGCCAGCCAGTGACCGTACCCGGCAATCACACGATCGAACATGCGCTCCGAGGCGCGGGAAAAGCGGTTTTGCTTACGCAACGAGGCCTGACTAAGCATACGCGCGCACATCATCGGCGTGAGGGTAAGTGAAACGACGGCGGAAATCAGAATCGCCACGGCCAGCGTAACGGCGAATTCACGGAACAAGCGCCCGACGATATCGCCCATGAATAGCAGTGGGATCAATACCGCAATCAATGAAAACGTCAGGGAGATGATGGTAAAACCAATCTCGCCTGCACCTTTCAGGGCGGCAGTCAGCGGTTTTTCCCCTTTTTCGATATAGCGCGAAATATTCTCGATAACCACGATAGCGTCATCCACCACAAAGCCCGTTGCGATGGTGAGCGCCATTAAGGTCAGGTTGTTGATGGAGAAATCAAGAAATACCATCACCGCGAAGGTGCCGATTAACGACAACGGTACGGCGACTGCAGGAATAATCGTCGCCGGAATATTGCGCAGAAACAGGTAGATAATCATCACCACCAGCGCTATCGCCAGCATCAGCTCGAACTGGGTGTCTGCCACAGAGGCACGAATATTGGTTGTACGATCGGAAAGTACGCTGACCTTAACCGATTTGGGCAGGCTTTCGGTGAGCTGCGGCAGCATCTGGCGGATACTGTCTGCCGTGGAGATAATGTTCGCCCCAGGCTGGCGCTGCACATTCATCACTATAGCTTGTTGCTTATTGGCCCATGCACCCAGCCAGCTGTTTTCTGCTCCTTGTTCGACGGTAGCGACATCGCCCAGACGAACCGGCGCACCGTTTTTATAGGCAATAATGAGCTGACGATATTCATCTGCGGACTGCATCTGGTCGTTAGCTGAAAGGGTAACGGCACGCGTAGGCCCATCAAGACTCCCTTTTGCTGAATTGACGTTGGCACCGGTGATGGCCGCTCGGATGGTTTCGCTGGTCAGACCGAGTGCGGCAATGGCCTGTGCGTTAAGCTTCACGCGGACCGCCGGACGTTGTCCACCGGAAAGTGTTACCAGACCGACGCCGGAAACCTGAGATATTTTCTGCGCGACGCGGGTTTCGACCATATCTTCCACCTGCGTCATCGGCATGGCGCTGGAAGTGACCGCCAGCGTCATGATCGGCGGATCGGCTGGATTAACTTTGCTGTAGACCGGTGGGTTAGGTAGGTCACTCGGCAATAAATTGGTAGCAGCATTGATTGCGGCCTGAACTTCCTGCTCGGCAACATCCAGTGGCAGGGTCAGTTGAAACTGCAACGTGACGACCGATGCGCCACCGGAGCTTTGTGATGACATCTGTTTTAAGCCAGACATCTGACCGAACTGACGTTCAAGCGGCGCGGTAACCGCAGACGTCATGACATCCGGGCTGGCTCCGGGATAGAGCGTTATGACCTGAATGGTGGGGTAATCCACTTCCGGCAATGCCGCAATGGGCAGGAAACGATAGCCGATGATACCCGCAAGCAGAATCGCGACCATCAGCAACGTGGTGGCGACGGGGCGCAGAATAAACAGGCGGGACGGGCCGCCTGTATTGCCGGGAGGTAACACCTGCATCAGGAGCTCGCTCCTTTTTTGCCATAGCCGCGCGGTGTGGCTTTGTCGTCGCTAGTGGTGGCGGCGTGAGCCTCCACGACCTCGACTTTAGCTCCTTCCGTCAGACGATCAATCCCGTCGGTGACGACGCGATCGCCCGCGGACAACCCTGCGGCGATCACCACTTTTTGGCTGTCCTGAATACCCGGTTTAACCAGATGTTTGCTGACTTTGTTGTCGCTGTTCAGCACCCAGACAAAGTGGCCTTCGTTGCCCATCTGCAGGGCGGCTGTTGGGATCACAACGGCATTTTGCTGCGTGTCGACCAGCATGCGAGCGTTAACAAACTGATTCGGGAACAAGGCATCGTCCTGGTTGTTAAAGCGGGCCTTTGCTTTGATGGTGCCGGTGGTGGCGTCAATCTGGTTATCGAGGCTCAGCAGCACGCCTTCGCTCAGTTTTTGTGAGTTGGTACGGTCCCAGGCCTCAACTTTCAGTGGCGTCCCCGATTTCTGTGCCTGTACTACGGTCGCGATATCGTTCTCTGGCAAAGTGAAAACCAGATCAATAGGATGGGTTTGTGTAATGACGACAATCCCGGTGGTATCGCTGCTGGATATCTGGTTACCCACATCCACAAGCTTCAGGCCCACCCGACCATCAACAGGTGCCGTTACCCGGCTCCAGTCGAGCTGCAATTGCGCGCTGGCGACGCTGGCTTCATCGGCTTTTATCGTCCCTTGTGTTTCGTTGACCAGCGCCTGTTGCGCATCCAGTTCCTGACGAGAGACCAGATTGGTTTTAACCAACTGCTGATAGCGTGCGAGGTCGCGACGAGCATTGGCCAGCGTGGCTTTATCTTTTGCCAGTTGCCCCTGCGCCTGCGCCAGTGCGACTTTGAACTGACTGGGGTCTATCTCAGCCAGCAGATCGCCGGCTTTCACCTGTTGCCCTTCCTGAAAGTGTATGGCGATGAGTTGGCCGTCCACGCGACTGCGTACCGTCGCGGTGTTCGCGGCAGTAATGGTACCCAGCCCGGTCAGATAGCGTGGAACCGCTTGTTCGACTGCCGTGGCCGCCTGAACCGGAGCCAACGGACCGGAACGCATTCCTCGCCGTCCCGCTGTCGGAGCGGGTTGCGTCTGACGGGTTGCGCCGGGGGCTGTTCCCTGGGGCTCGCTGCGACTTTGCCAGAACCAGAAGGCGGCGATGGCGGCCACGACGATCACGATTACTATCACCCAGCGGGATTTGTTACGGCCTTTCATTGTTATGAGTTTCTCATCCTGAAACGTTTCGCGGAATGATACTAGTTTAGCCAGTGAACAAGGGAGAAAAATGGAGGAATTATGAAACACTGTCGGGATTCGTCTGAATGACGGCGCGGCTTTGCGAGGCATTACGCAACAATTTGCGGCGAAAATAGCGAATGCGTCATTGTGCGTTAGAGTGCGGTCAAGGCAAAAGGAGGTAAGCCAAAGATTTCAGCGGGATGCTGGAACGGGAAAGCCCCTCCCGAGGAAGGGGCCAAAATAAGGAAAGGGTTATGATGAAGTACGTCATCATACTGGTGGTACTCTTAGTCATTAGCTTACCGGCTTACTAAGACACCAGGGGGAGGGGAAACCTTCCCTAACCCTCACTCCTGAAAATAAGCCACAGTAACGATGATGTCAATACGCGCACCTTTAAGCCTGCGAGCCGCTTAGCGGAAAACAACGTCAGCCCAGCGGGCCAGTCCGGCGGTGACAGAGCCGAAATCATCGCCACCGGCGATAGGGATCCCCGGAAGCTGTTCAGCAAGGGCTTTTTTGATCAGCGGTGAACGGGCGCTACCGCCGGTCAGATAAATGACATCCGGTTTTTCCTGCGCGTTATCCAGCGCTAAGTGAACCTGCTCAAGAATACGTGCCAGCGGTTGATTTAACGCCATTTCCAGTCCTTGCTGGCTGATAGCGGTGGCCAGCGCATCGCTGATAAACGGCAGTGCCGCGGTAACATTTGTCTGGTCAGAAAGCGCAATTTTGCTCTCTTCTGCGCTGCGTACCAGGCGATAACTCAGGCGTTCACGCCAGACTTTAAGCAGCAGCGCGACTTTGTCTGCTTCACGCGCGTCGCGGACAAGATCGTTGAGTAAACGTCCATTGGCGGTACTGTAGAAATCACTTTGCGCGGGAACATCGTTGATCGCGACCGCATTCCACCAAGGTAAAATCGGCAATGCGATGCCTTTTTCCGTTTCGCCGCCCATGCCCAGCAGTGGCATCAGATGTTTAAAGGCTAACGCAATATCCAGATCGTTACCGCCCACGCGGCAACCGCTGTGTCCCAGCAGGCTGTTTTCGCGATCGGCGCGCTGATGCCATTGCGGCCCCATCAGCAGTAGCGAACAGTCAGTGGTGCCACCGCCGATGTCCACCACCAGTACGCGTTTTTCTTCCTGCAAGGTTGCTTCAAAATCCAGACCCGCGGCTACCGGCTCGTACTGGAAGACGACATCCTGAAAACCGGCGCGTTTGGCCGCACGTTCCAGAATACCCTGCGCCTGGGCGTTGGCGTCATCACCGCCTAACCCCTGGAAGTTGATCGGGCGACCGATAACGGCCTGGGTGATCGCTTCCGGCAGCTGGTTTTGCGCCTGATTGCGAATATGCAGCATCATCGCGCAGACCAGATCCTCAAACAGCGCAACCTGCTGCGGCTTCAGACCGCTGGCACCCAGGAATGATTTTGGCGATTTAACAAAGTACACCTCTTCCGGGTCGTCAATGTATTGCGCCAGTGACGCCAGACCAAACTGCACGCTATTGGCGCTAACATCGATGTCTTCATCGCGGTTATAACGCATTGCACGACTCAGTAGCGCCTGTGTTTCGGCATCCGTCGTGGGGACATCATGATGGCGATACAACCATTCGCTCACCGCTTCGCGCGTAGGCGCACAAAGCATGGAGGGCAGTAACGTGCTGTTGTTTTCCATTTTGAGCAAGTGTGGCTGCCCGTCACGCATTACGGCTACTGAACAGTTTGCCGTACCGTAGTCAAAACCAATAAACACCGTAGAAATCCCCATGCCAGTGAAGAAGGGGCGTGACTTTAGCGAAATGTCGCCGCCCCGACAACTGGAATATGAAAGCAAGGCGTATCGATTGAATACTGTTTATGCTGTAGGTTTAACTAAAAAGGACACCTGAATGTTAACACTGAGCTGGCAGCCGCCTTATGACTGGTCCTGGATGCTAGGGTTTCTTGCCGCCCGTGCGGTGGATGGCGTCGAAACCGTCGGGGAGCTGTATTACACCAGAAGCCTGGTTATCGGTGAATATCGTGGACTGGTGAGCGTAGTGCCTGACCTGAAGACACACCAGCTGCAGGTCAGGCTAAGTCCGGGGTTACAGCCCGTTGCGCCAGAATGCCTCGCCAAAATTGAGCGGTTGTTCGATCTTCGCTGTTGCCCACAGCATATTGCTAACGCGCTGGGCAGCCTGGGCGCAGCGCGTCCTGGACTGCGGCTGCCTGGCTCTGTCGATGCCTTTGAACAAGGTGTGAGGGCGATATTAGGCCAGTTAGTTAGCGTTGCAATGGCGGCAAAACTGACCGCGAAAGTTGTACGCGCCTACGGTGACAGGCTTGATGACGCGCCTGAGTATGTTTGTTTTCCCACACCACAAGCGCTGGCTGCAGCTGAGCCTTTGCATCTGAAAGCCTTAGGGATGCCGCTCAAACGCGCCGAAGCGCTCATTCATCTGGCACGAGCAATGCTTACCGGAAGGCTTGCATCGGTTGCACCAGTTGATATTGAGCAAGGCGTAAAGCACTTACAAACGTTTCCCGGTATAGGGCGCTGGACTGCCAATTATTTCGCGCTACGCGGTTGGCAGGCGAAAGATGTTTTTCTTCCTGACGATTATTTGATCAAACAACGCTTTCCGGGCATGACACCAGCCCAGATCCGGCGCTATGCCGAGCGCTGGAAGCCGTGGCGCTCCTATGCGTTATTACATATCTGGTATACGGAAGGGTGGCAGCCGTCAGTTGATAGCGAAGTTGCTGGTATTGAGTAGCAGATCCAACGGCTGAGCATCAGCAATGATGTCGCCGTAGATCATATCAATACCGATACCAGAAAGTGCGTCCATAATAAGCGGCATTTGCACGGGGCCGGCGATCGTTTTGATATCCAGTCGCTGTGCATGACCCTGGATAATAGAAACCCACATTTCATCCATCAGGTTGCCGTGAACACTGGCGCTGATCTCGCTGTCGAGTAACAGGTAATCGACGGTGTGAAACTTCAGGTTTTCAACAATCTCTAAGTCGCGTCCGACCTGGCTTAAAATAATCCGACAACCCGCGTGACGAAGTCGCTGAATGGCCGATAGGCTCTGAGCTGGATGCGATTTCATCACTCCGGCTGGAATGGTCAGGTGTAATAAGCGTGGTGGTAGCGGACTATGCTGCAACTGCGCCAGAAGTTCATCCACAAGTTCGGTACTCAACAGTCCGGCGGCAGAAAGGGGCAGGGCAATACTGAGCCCCTTACTGGCAATCGCCGTCGCTGCATGCTGGAAAAATTCGTTAAAAACCCGGCGGTCAAGCGCATGATTAAGCGTGGGGTCAACGAGTCCGGTACGGAAAATATGCTCTTCGATAACATCACCGTCCTCTGTTCCCAGGCGCAGTGAGAGTAGCCAGAAGCTGAATGTCTCAGGAATGCGTGGAGAGGCCACTCCCCGGGCGATCATGAGCATCGGGTTGTGCGCAATAATGTGCTTCTGTTCATCAAACGACAGCAGTTCCCGTGAGGCGTGCGTCTGACTTTGCTGGGGTTCATACACGCAGACCCGGCCACGCCCACTATTTTTGGCGGCATAACAGGCGATATCTGCCTGAGACATGACCTCAGTCGCGACATGATTTTTCTCATCGATCAGCGTAATACCCGCACTGGCGCCTATGCGGTGCAGACGGCCTTCCCACCTGAACTGATACTCGTTGATGGCGCTGATAATACGGCCTGAGATAAAGCGAGCGCTTTCGATGTTGCAATCCGGCAGCAACAGGCCGAATTCATCGCCACCGAGACGAGCCAGTACATCGCTGGTACGCAGCATGCTGAGCATCAGAGAAGCAAGTTCGCGCAGCAGGGCATCGCCTGCAGCATGGCCCGCGCTATCGTTCACGGCTTTAAACCTATCCAGATCGATAAAGACCAGAACATGGCGCTGATGCGTATTGTGTACGGCTTGTAGCAATTGTTTCAGATGGTTCTCGAAGCTGACCCGGTTAGCAAGATGGGTGAGGTCATCATGCGACGCGCTGTAGCTCAGTTGGCGTAACATCTTACGCGACTCGGTGACATCCTGAATGACCAGTACGGAGCCAATGCTACCACCGTCAAGGGTACTGAGTGGCGTAATGCTGTACTGAATGTCGTAACTGCTGCCGTTACGGCAATGCAGAACCACCTCCTGCTCTATGGCAGTACGCGACATATCGGCACTGTAGATGTTTTCCATCAATGGGCCGTTATCGCCAAAGGTAATTCGCAGCACTGTCAGTAACGGAATACCTATCGCGTCGTCCTGCTGCCAGCCGCTCATCTTCTCGGCAACCGGGTTCATGAAGGTCACGTTCATGTCGACATCAATGCAAATCACCGCTTCGCCGATTGAGTCCAGCGTGATGTGCAGGCGCTCTTTTTCCTGGTACAGCGCTTCGTTAAGCTGCTTCACTTCGGTCATATCCAAATTGATACCGAGTAAGCGTTCAACTTCTCCGTCTTTATTCAGTACCCGGTTAGCCAACGAGCGGATATGGCGTACGCCGTCACGTACTGCAATACGAAATTCGAGCTTAAAGGGAATTCGTGCGGCCAGAGAGTCGCGAATCACATTTTCAGCATGCTCGCGATCTTCCGGTACGACGCACTCGTACCAGACTTGCCAACTGGGTTTGATATGTAGCGGGACTTCATAGAGATCGAACATGCGCTTATCCCAACTGATCACGTCGGGTTGCAGTTCCCACTCCCAGATACCGATACCGCCCGCTTCGTTGGCGAGGGTAATGCGTTCCATCAGCCGCTTATTCATCCACTCGGTGTGCTTCAGGTCGTTTATGTCTTCAACCTGTGCAATAAAGTAGAGCGGGGTGTTGTCGCTGTGGCGTACCAGCGAAACGGCCAGCAATGCCCAGACAACGTCGCCCGCGCGCGTGTAATAGCGCTTTTCCATGGAGTAACTGTTGATTTCACCACGGACCAACATGCCGAGTTGTTCGAGGTCGTTATTCAGATCTTCCGGCCAGGTGAGCTGCTGGAAGGTCAGCGCTCTCAGCTCTTCCTGACTGTAGCCAAGAAACTGACACAACGCCTTGTTTGCCTGTAACCACTGCCCTTCGGTACCGACCAGCGCCATGCCAATCGCGGAATATTCCATAGCATTACGAAAACGCGATTCGCTTTCCGAGATGTGTTTTCGCTCGGCCCGAAATGCGTACATCACCATAGTCATCATGTTGGCTGGCAACAGAATCATCAAAAACGGCAGCCACGGAATACTTGTCATCACATTCGCTTTCGGGGTGTAGAGCAGCGATGGGTTGGCCGCCAGCATCAGAGAGACCATCAGGACGGTGCTGAGGAAAATTAAAAATGCTTCCATACGCGGCAAACGGACGGCGCTCCACATCAGCAACACAATGACGCAGGTAAACGGCCACGGCACGTACATCATGGAAAGCCAGCTGAACGTTAAGGTGACGAGCAGCGTGATGAGGGTCTCAAGCAGTAAACGTGGATCGCGGTGGCGCAGCAGATAATGAGGCTTGAATAACAGACCTAATGGCACCAGCGCCAACGCGCCGATGGATTCGGAAAGCACCCAAATGAGAAATGTATTTAACGAGGTTCCCTCCGGGAGCAGTAGCCACATCAGCACACCACCTAACAGCGGAGGGATGACGGCGCTACCCAAGGCCAAACGCGCCCAGTCATTCAGATTCTGTAAAGGGTTATACCAGGGGAGCAGTTTGCGCAATAACATCGCGCCGGCGACCGCTTCAATAATATTGATGGTCGTATAAGTATAGTTAAGCGAACCTCCAGGAAAAAACAGCAAAGACGCGCCGATGCTGCCGAATGAGCAAGCCAGCGCTATCCCGGGCCACATTTTTCCTGCATGGCGGTAAAACGCCACCATCATGATTGAGGTTGGAAACCAAAGCGGTGCCAGTTGGGTACCGAAGCGCGACAGCTCCAGCGAAAATAGCGTAAAGATAAATGCTACCAGACCTAAACTGGCCAGGCGCAGCAGAGGATGGGGTAGGGTAACTAAAACATGTTGGAATTGTTTACTCATTACCACTTTACCCAAATAGCCGATGTCGGCCAGCAGAGTTACCGGCCGCATCACGTTTAATCTTCGTTTATGCTAGTACAAATAATTTACAATTTATACGCCAGTTGCTCATAAATTAACACGCCCAAGCCATTAATTCCTAAGGCGGGTGAATAAAATTTGAGCCTGCTTTAAAATTAACCGTTTTAATTTGCGACAGGGAAAGCATTGGTGCAGCCTGGGCTGGCATCGCGCTGCTGAAATCCCTATAATTGCCGCGTTTGGCGTTTCGACGCCGCCCTTCCTTACATCCAGGTTAATCAGGTCGCTAAATTTATGACTGATCAGTCCCATCAGTGCGTCATTATCGGCATTGCCGGCGCATCGGCTTCCGGCAAGAGTCTTATTGCCAGTACCCTTTATCGCGAATTGCGTGAACAAGTCGGTGACGAACATATTGGCGTTATTCCCGAAGACAGCTATTACAAGGATCAAAGCCATCTGTCGATGGAAGAACGCGTAAAAACGAACTACGACCATCCGAACGCGATGGATCACAGTTTGCTGTTTCAGCATCTGCAAACACTTAAACGTGGTTCCGCCATTGAATTGCCCGTTTATAGCTATGTTGAACACACGCGCACACAAGAAACTATTCATATTGAACCTAAGAAAGTCATTATTCTGGAAGGCATTTTGTTGCTGACGGATGCACGTTTGCGTGATGAAATGAACTTCTCTATTTTTGTTGATACGCCGTTGGATATTTGCCTGATGCGCCGTATCAAGCGGGATGTGAATGAACGTGGTCGTTCAATGGATTCGGTGATGGCGCAATACCAAAAAACCGTACGTCCGATGTTCCTGCAATTTATTGAGCCTTCAAAACAATACGCCGATATCATCGTGCCTCGCGGGGGTAAAAACCGCATTGCTATCGATATTCTGAAGGCGAAAATCAGTCAGTTCTTTGAATAAGTTCAGCGAATTGTGTACCGTTCAGTGATAACCTGGTTCACCCTTAACGCGCCTGGCATTAAGGGTTTGAAGCACGAAAGGAGAAAGTGCCATGCGTTTATGTGACCGAGATATTGAAGCCTGGTTGGATGAAGGTCGTCTGTCGATCAATCCACGTCCTCCTGTCGAGCGTATCAATGGCGCAACGGTAGATGTGCGTCTTGGTAACAAATTTCGTACGTTCCGCGGTCATACGGCGGCGTATATCGATTTGAGCGGACCGAAGGATGAAGTCAGTGCTGCGCTTGACCGCGTAATGAGTGATGAAATTGTCCTCAAAGACGGTGAGGCGTTTTTCCTGCATCCGGGTGAATTAGCGCTGGCGGTAACTTTCGAATCCGTTACGCTACCTTCCGACCTTGTTGGCTGGTTAGACGGCCGTTCTTCGCTGGCACGTCTGGGCCTGATGGTACACGTTACGGCACACCGTATTGATCCGGGCTGGTCGGGGTGCATCGTCCTGGAATTTTACAACTCAGGAAAATTACCGTTGGCTCTGCGCCCCGGTATGCCGATAGGGGCACTGAGCTTCGAACCGCTTTCCGGCCCGGCAGCGCGACCTTACAACCGTCGCCAGGATGCGAAGTATCGCGATCAGCAGGGCGCGGTAGCCAGCCGGATCGATAAAGACTGAGTGTTTTCAGTCCATTGGGGATAGCATGAGACGATTTCTGACGACGCTGATGATTATTCTGGTCGTGCTGGTGGCCGGTTTCTCTGCGTTAGTATTGTTGGTTAATCCGAATGATTTCCGCGCATACATGGTGAAGCAAGTTGCTGCGCGTAGCGGATATCAACTGCAGTTGGATGGTCCTCTGCGCTGGCACGTATGGCCCCAGTTGAGCATTCTCTCCGGGCGCATGGTGCTAACGGCCGAAGGTGCCAGCGAACCGCTGGTTCGTGCCGACAATATGCGTCTGGACGTCGCCTTGTGGCCGTTGTTGAGTCACCAACTCAGCGTAAAGCAAGTCATGCTCAAAGGCGCGGTGATTCAACTCATACCTGAAACCGAGGCTGTGCGCGGAGTCGATGCCCCTGTTGCGCCAAAAGATAATACACTGCCGGATCTGGCAGAGGATCGTGGATGGTCGTTTGATATCGCTCGCCTGCGCGTGGCTGACAGCGTTCTGGTATTCCAGCATGAAGACGATGAACAGATAACGGTTCGTGATATTCACCTGAATATGGAACAGGATGCCCAGCATCGTGGAACGTTCGATTTCACCGGCCGCGTTAACCGTGACCAGCGCGACCTGACGTTGTCCATCAGCGGCGCTGTCGATGCGTCTGACTATCCGCATGATTTAGTCGCCAATATTGAGCAACTGAGCTGGCAGTTACTGGGCGCTGACTTGCCGCCGCAGGGGATCCGCGGCCAGGGGCAGCTTCAGGCTCGGTGGCAGGAAGAGAAAAAACAGCTCAACTTTACGCAGATTAACTTAACTGCTAATGACAGTTCACTCGCCGGGCAAGCCCAGGTGACGCTGGCGGAGAAACCCGCATGGGACGTCAATCTGAAATTCGGCCAGCTCAATCTGGATAACCTGATTGTACAGCATGATGCTCTGGCGGCGACAGATACCGGGGCACAGCAGAGTCAGAGCCAGTCGACGTTGGCGCGACCAGTCATTTCCTCGCAGGTTGATGCCGTCTCTTATCAGGGGCTGCAAGGATTTTCCGCCAACATTGCACTACAGGCGGATAAAGTTCTCTGGCGGAAAATGGCATTTGATCATGTTTCTGCAAAAATCGTCAACCAGGCTGGCTTGTTGAATATCAATGAGTTGCAGGGGAAAAGTGACGGTGGATTGATCTCACTTCCAGGTTCGCTGGATGCCAGAAAAGGCTCACCACGGGCAGTCTTTCACCCACGGCTGGAAGGCGTAGAAATCGGCACTATCCTGAAAGCTTTTGACTATCCGATAGCCCTTACTGGCAAGCTGTCACTGGCTGGCGATTTTTCGGGCTCTGACATTGATGCGCAGGCATTTCGCCACAGCTGGCAAGGACAGGCCAATGTTGAGATGAGCGGCACGCGTATGGAAGGCATGAACTTCCAGCAACTGGTGCAACAGGCGGTTGAACGTAGCGGCGGTAATGCAGGCTCACAACAGGATTTGGATAATGCGACGCGGCTGGATCGCTTTGTGACCGATCTGACGCTGGATAACGGCAAGGTTACGCTGGATAACATGGAAGGGCAGTCTGCCATGTTGGCGCTTTCGGGTAAGGGCACGTTAGATCTGGTTGAGCAAAATTGTGATACTCAGTTTAACGTGCGCGTGCTGGGCGGATGGAATGGGGAAAGTAAATTGATCGATTTCCTCAAAGCGACCCCAGTTCCGCTCAGGGTCTATGGTAAGTGGCAGTCGTTGAACTATAACCTGCAGGTGGACCAACTCTTGCGTAAGCATATGCAGGATGAAGCGAAACGCCGATTGAACGACTGGGCCGATCGCAACAAAGACTCTCGCAACGGCAAAGACGTTAAAAAGCTGCTGGATAAACTTTGAACCCTGGTCCGGATGGCGGCTTCAGCCCCATCCGGCATGTCGCTTATACCTCGTAATCCATCTCTTCTTCACTGCGCAGTGGTATCAACTGGACTTTCTGCACTCGATGGTTTTCTACTTGCAAGGTTTTCAGCAAATAGTCGCCAACCTGTACTTCCTCTCCGGTTTTCGGGATGCGCTGCAGATACTCCATTAACAGCCCGGCAATGGTGTGGTACTCACGTTTCTCATCTAATGGGATCGGGACATACTGCACCAGGTCTTCCAGCGGCATATGGCCGTTTGCCGTCCACGACCCATCGGCATTTTTCTGAATATCATGACGAGCGTCGATCTCTTCGACTTCATTTGGCAAGTTACCCGCGATGGTTTCCATCACGTCGCTGAGCGTCACAATTCCTTCCACCGAACCAAACTCATCGGCCACAAAAGCGAAGTGTGTACGGGCATTACGGAACTGCTCCAGCGCAGGAAGAAGCGGCAGGGTTTCCGGGAATACCAACGGCTGGCGAAGTAAGACGCGCAAATCGAGCGGTTCGCCACGCAGCGACTGTTGCAGAAGGTCAATTACATGCACCACACCGAGCAGTTCTTCCTGTTCATCTTCTCCGGTTACGACCAGGCGCGTATGCTGGTTTTTCTCCAGTAGTGTGCGAATTTCTGCTTCCGGAGCATTGAGATCAATATGCTCGATATCATGGCGTGACGTCATGATACTGCTGACGGTTCGCTGATTAAGGTTCAGTACGCGCTCAATCATCCGCCGTTCTTGTGGTGCAAAAATCTGGCCTTCATGATGATCCGCCAACATAGCGGCAGTTTCGGCATCCAGCTCGGCATCTTCTTTTTGACCGCTTATCAGACGCATCACCGCCTCGGCGGTACGCTGGCGTAACGTGTGGTTAGCCGACAGGAAGCGACGACGGTTAAAAATAGCCAACTGGTTCAGGGCTTCTATCATGACCGAGAAGCCGATAGCCGCGTACAGATAGCCTTTCGGTATGCGAAAACCAAAGCCTTCCGCGACCAGGCTGAAACCAATCATCAACAGGAAGCTCAGGCACAGAATAACAATAGTTGGGTGGCTGTTAACAAAGCGGGTCAACGATTTACTGGCCAGCATCATCAGGCTGATGGCAATGATCACCGCCGCCATCATGACCGCCAGATGATCAACCATACCAACAGCGGTGATCACCGAGTCCAGTGAGAAAATGGCATCAAGTACCACAATTTGCGCGACCACGCCCCAAAATTTCGCACCCCGACGTTGGGTGGGATTGTCGCTGTCTTTCCCTTCCAGCCGTTCGTTGAGCTCCATCGTCGCTTTAAACAGCAGGAAGAAACCGCCGAACAGCATGATCAGGTCGCGGGCGCTGAAGCTGAAGTCCCGAATGCTGAACAGAGGTGTGGTCAGCGTCACCAGCCATGATATTGATGCCAGCAGCAGCAGGCGCATAACCATCGCCAGCAGTAGCCCGGTAATACGCGCCTTATCCCGCTGGGATGGCGGGAGTTTCTCCGCGAGGATGGCAATAAAAACAAGATTATCAATGCCAAGAACGAGTTCTATCACGATTAGCGTGACGAGTCCGGCCCAGATTGACGGATCGGCAATCCATTCCATAGTAAATGCTATACCCATAGTTATATGACAATTGTCACAATTCGATCATGGGTAAAACCGACGAAAAATGCAATGGCGAGAAGGGATTTCTCTGCCCTTTATATCAAGACAGAGGCGAGAGAATAGTCGGAAGGTAACTGCAAGAAATGGCTTTATTTATGCAGTTATATTTAGGAAATATCGCAGGCTGGATATTTATATATTAACATTGTCAACATCAATAAAATCCTAAAAATATACATACCTTATGCTTAATATTAATCTTAAAAGGCTACGTTTCAGGGCTTGTTATCTTGCCTGCTATTCGGTTAGCTGCAACAATTCTTCCCGTAATAATCAAAAGAGAAATATGTTGCCAGTATCGCACCATGCTATTACTGATGGGCAGGCGCTATGAATATGATGACAACAGCGAGGATGGTAAAAATATAAATTAATCAGTGCATTGGTAGCCAATAAAGCCAGGGGCGGTAGCGTGCCTGGTCGCCTGATGATAAACCTAAATTATTCTGTCAAGAGACTGCAGATGGATTCATTTTTTTTAGGACTGATGCCAGTTAAATTTCTATTCGATTAACGGCAAGGTGAATGCAAACAGGCGTAATCGCTATTTAAAACGCACGTGATAATGACTCTGCCAAAGTGATAAATAATCAATGATGAAATCCAAACTTAAATTGATGCCAGTATTGGTGTCGGTAATATTGATCAACGGTTGTACCGTGTTTCCGGGCAGCAATATGTCTACCATGGGCAAAGATGTGATTAAGCAGCAGGATGCCGATTTTGATATCAACCGGATGGTGAATGTTTATCCGCTTACCCCTCGACTGGTTGAACAATTGCGTCCGCGACCGAATGTTGCTCAACCTAATATGTCGCTGGATCAGGAGATCTCCGGGTATCAGTACCGGGTCGGACCCGGCGATGTCCTGAATGTCACCGTCTGGGATCATCCCGAACTCACCACGCCTGCGGGACAGTATCGTAGCTCAAGCGATACAGGAAACTGGGTGCAACCTGATGGCACCATGTTTTATCCCTACATTGGCAAAGTTAGCGTGGTGGGAAAAACGTTGGCAGAAATTCGTAGTGATATTACCGGGCGCTTAGCGAAGTACATCGCAGACCCGCAGGTGGACGTTAATATCGCCGCATTCCGCTCGCAAAAGGCATATGTCTCCGGGCAGGTGAATAAATCCGGTCAGCAGGCCATCACCAACGTACCTCTTACTATCCTTGATGCTATTAATGCCGCAGGCGGCCTCACAGAAGCGGCCGACTGGCGCAACGTTGTGCTGACTCACAAAGGGCAGGAGCAACGCATTTCACTGCAAGCGCTAATGCAAAATGGCGATCTGAGCCAGAACCGTCTGCTCTATCCTGGCGATATTCTGTTTGTCCCACGAAATGACGACCTGAAAGTGTTCGTGATGGGTGAGGTGAAAAAACAGAGCACCCTCAAGATGGACTTCAGCGGTATGACACTCACCGAAGCGCTGGGTAATGCGGAGGGCATCGACCTGACCACCTCCAATGCCAGTGGCATCTTTGTTATTCGTCCATTAAAAGGCGAGGGTGGACATAACGGCAAGATAGCCAATATCTACCAGCTTGATATGTCTGACGCGACATCGTTGGTGATGGCGACCTCTTTCCGACTCCAGCCTTACGATGTGGTGTATGTCACGACCGCGCCGGTTGCTCGCTGGAACCGTTTGATCAATCAGTTGCTGCCGACCATTAGCGGTGTTCGTTATATGACGGATACGGCCAGCGACCTTCACAACTGGTAATCGCCATGTTTAACAAAATCTTAGTTGTCTGTGTGGGGAACATTTGCCGTTCTCCGACGGCAGAGCGCTTGTTAAGGCAATTTCATCCGGCGTTGACGGTGTCTTCCGCTGGTCTCGGCGCGCTGGTAGGCAAGGGCGCCGATCCGTGCGCTATCAGTGTGGCGCAGGCACATAACTTGTCGCTGGAAAATCATTGTGCACGGCAAATCTCGGGACGGATGTGTCGGGAGTATGACCTGATCCTGACCATGGAAAAACGCCATATTACGGCGTTGTGTGAAATGGTGCCGGAGATGCGCGGCAAAGTAATGCTGTTTGGCCATTGGGACAGCGAACGCGAAATACCTGACCCGTATCGTAAAAGCCGTGATGCGTTTGATGCGGTGTATGCACTACTTGAGCGGTCTGCCCACCAATGGGCTCAGGCACTGAATGCGGAGCAGGGAAAACAATGACAGAAAAAGAAAAACAGTCTGCCACGTCGGCAACAGGCAGCGATGAAATCGATATCGGACGTCTGGTGGGGACCGTAGTCGAAGCACGCTGGTGGGTACTGGGCATAACCGCTGCATTTGCGCTATGTGCGGCGCTCTACACCCTGTTTGCCACGCCGATCTACAGTGCCGATGCGCTGGTACAAATAGAGCAAAACACCGGCAGCTCGTTAGTTCAGGATATTGGCTCGGCGTTATCCAACAAGCCACCTGCTTCTGAAGCGGAAATTCAGCTTATTCAGTCACGGCGGGTATTGGGCAAAACGGTAGACGATCTTAATCTGGATATTTCCGTCACTAAAGATTCATTTCCTCTTTTTGGTGCCGGCTGGGACCGTCTGATGGGCCGCCAGAATGAAACGGTCAATGTAACGACTTTCGCCTTGCCAACGTCAATGAATGAACAGACCTTCACGTTGAACGTACTGAACGACAAAAGTTATCAACTGGTGAGTGACGGCGGCTTTAGCGCTCGTGGCCAGGTTGGGCAGTTACTGAACCATGACGGTGTAACGATGCTGGTTGAGGCGATTCATGCCAGTCCGGGTAGCGAATTTACCGTCAGTAAGTTCTCCACGCTTGGCACGATCAACAATCTGCAAAATAACCTGATGGTGACGGAAACAGGTAAAGATACCGGGGTGTTGAGTCTGACCTTCACGGGGGAAGATCGTGAACAAATCCGCCAGATCCTTGACAGTATTACCCGCAACTATCTGCAACAGAACGTGGAGCGTAAATCTGAAGAGGCCGCTAAAAGCCTGGCGTTTCTGGCAAAACAATTACCGGAGGTGCGCAACCGTCTGGACGTTGCCGAAAACAAACTGAATGCATTTCGTCAGGATAAAGACTCCGTCGATTTACCGCTGGAGGCCAAAGCGGTGCTGGACTCGATGGTAAATATTGATGCTCAGTTAAATGAACTGACCTTTAAAGAAGCTGAAATCTCCAAACTGTTCACCAAAGCGCACCCGGCGTATCGCACGTTGCTGGAAAAACGCCAGGCGCTGGAAGATGAAAAAAACAAGCTTAACGGGCGCGTGACGGCGATGCCGAAAACGCAGCAGGAAATTGTCCGCCTGACGCGTGACGTGGAGTCCGGCCAGCAGGTCTATATGCAACTGCTGAATAAACAGCAGGAGCTGAAGATCACGGAAGCCAGTACGGTTGGCGATGTGCGCATTGTCGATCCTGCCATTGCCCAGCCTGGTGTCCTGAAACCGAAAACGGCGCTGATTATTCTCGGCAGTATCCTACTTGGTTTGATGCTTTCAGTGGTTGGCGTGCTGCTACGGTCGCTGTTCAATCGCGGTATTGAAAGCCCGCAGGTGCTTGAAGAGCACGGCATCAGCGTGTATGCCAGCATTCCCCTGTCAGAATGGCAAAAAGCGCGTGATAACGTTCAGACCATCAAAGGTGTGAAACGCTACAAGCAAAGTCAGTTACTGGCTGTGGGGAATCCGACCGATCTCGCGATAGAAGCGGTGCGCAGCCTGCGTACCAGCCTGCACTTTGCCATGATGCAATCACGTAATAATGTGCTGATGCTTACCGGGGTCAGCCCGTCGATCGGCAAAACATTTGTCTGTGCCAACCTGGCTGCGGTTATCAGTCAGACCGACAAGCGCGTACTGCTGATCGACTGCGATATGCGTAAAGGCTATACCCATGAGCTGCTCGGGACCAATAACGTCAACGGTCTGTCTGAGATCCTTAGCGGCAAGGGTGACATTCCCTCCTGCGCAAAACCAACTTCAATTGCACATTTTGACCTGGTCCCTCGCGGGCAGGTTCCCCCTAATCCTTCAGAACTGCTGATGAGCGAGCGCTTTGGCGAGTTGATGACCTGGGCCAGTGCGAACTATGACCTGGTGCTGATCGATACGCCGCCAATACTGGCCGTGACCGATGCGGCTATCGTTGGTCGCCACGTCGGAACCACGCTGATGGTGGCGCGTTACGCGGTCAATACGCTGAAAGAGGTGGAAACCAGTCTGAGTCGTTTCGGGCAAAACGGAATTCAGGTGAAAGGGGTGATCCTCAACTCCATTTTCCGGCGCGCCAGCGGGTATCAGGATTACGGTTACTACGAATACGAATACACGTCGGATTCGAAATAGATAACTAACAGCAACGCATATCGAATGTAGGCCTGATAAGCGTAGCGCCATCTGGCAACTTTATCTGGGACAAAAAAATGACGACAGACAACCCGCTAATTTCTATTTATATGCCCACCTGGAACCGCCAGCAGTTGGCTATCCGGGCGATTAAATCGGTGCTGCGCCAGGACTATAGTCACTGGGAAATGATCATTGTCGATGATTGCTCTGCCGAGTATGAGCAGCTGCAACAGTTTGTTGAGGCGTTAAACGATCCACGCGTGAACTATACGCATAACGAGATGAACTCCGGCGCGTGCGTAGTACGCAATCAGGCCATCATGCAGGCCAGTGGGCAGTACATTACGGGGATTGATGATGACGATGAGTGGACGCCGAATCGCCTGAGCTCATTCCTTCAGTCTCGTCATCAACTGGTAACGCATGCTTTTCTATACGCTGATGATTATGTCTGTGAAGGTGAGGTTTATTCACAGCCAGCCAGTCTGCCGCTGTATCCAAAATCGATGTACTCACGTCGCCGATTTTATAAACGCAATATCATTGGTAATCAGGTCTTTAGCTGGGCCTGGCGTTTCAAAGCATGCCTGTTTGATACGACGTTAAAAGCCGCGCAGGATTACGACATTTTTCTGCGCATGGTCGTGGCCTACGGTAAACCCTGGAAGGTAAAAGAGGCGACGCAGATCCTGCATGTGAATCACGGCGAGATGCGTATTACCTCATCCCCACATAAGTTCTCCGGTTACTTCCAGTTCTATCGCAAACACAAAGGTAAATTTGACCGGGCGAGTAAAAAATATCAGCTGTTTACTCTTTATCAGATCCGTAACAAGCGGATGAACTGGCGCACATTGCTGACGTTGCTTTCCATCCGTAACGGCAAACGCCTGGCTGACGGTCTGCGAGGACGTTAAGTATGCTGAGTCAACATGTGAGAGCAAAGGTAATGCAATGAATATTCTGCAATTTAATGTTCGGCTTGCCGAAGGCGGGGCGGCCGGGGTCGCGCTGGATTTACACCTGCGCTCGCTGGAAAAAGGGTGGGTGTCGCGGTTTGTATACGGTTATGGCAAAGGAGGCAAGAGAAGCGCCAGTCACGGAAATTATCCGCACGTGATTAAACATGCGCCGCGTTTGACGTCGGCGGCGAATATTGCCCTGTTTCGCCTCGCAAACCGCGATCTGTTTGGCAACCTCGACAGTATGTATCGCACAATCATCCGCACCGCGGGCCCGCTGGTTCTGCATTTCCATGTGCTGCACAGTTACTGGCTGAACCTCGAAGAGGTAGTGGCGTTTTGCCAAAAGGTGAAGGCACATAAGCCCGATATCACCTTTGTGTGGACGCTGCACGATCACTGGAGTGTTACCGGACGCTGCGCCTTTACCGATGGCTGCGAAGGCTGGAAAACGGGCTGCCAGAAATGTCCAACGTTAAGCAACTATCCCCCGGTTAACGTTGATAAAGCGCATCAGCAACTGCCCGGGAAACGTCAAATGTTTCGTACGATGCTGGCACTTGGCTGCCAGTTTATCTCGCCCAGTCAACATGTGGCGGAAGCATTTAACAGCCTGTACGGTGCCGGGTGTTGTCACATCATCAATAACGGTATCGATGTGGCGACGGAAGCGATTCTTGCTGACTTGCCGGTTCAGCATGAGCCGCTGGGCAGACCGAAAATTGCCGTGGTGGCCCATGATTTGCGCTATGACGGCAAAACCAGCCAGCAACTGGTCCAGGCGCTTATCGCGCTCGGTGACAAAATAGAGCTGCATACCTTCGGTAAGTTTTCCCCGTTTGCCGGAGCAAACGTCATCAACCATGGGTTTGAAAGTGACAAACGAACCTTGATGGGGGCGCTAAATCAGATGGATGGGCTGGTGTTCAGTTCGCGGGTTGATAACTATCCGCTAATCTTGTGCGAAGCGCTTTCTATCGGTGTACCGGTTATCGCCACGCACAGTGAGGCGGCACAGGAAGTGCTGGCAAAATCAGGCGGCAAAACATTCAGTGAAGCGGATGTTCTGCATCTGGTACAACTGAAAAAATCAGAAATTGCACAGGCGGTATTTGACACCTCGCTGGCTACCTTTAGCCAGCAGAGCCGGACAGCATACAGCGGACAACAGATGCTGGAGGAATATGTCTCGTACTATCAGGGTCTGTAGCTATCTGGTGTTGCCGCTGCTTTATCTGCTGGTTAACGTCAAGCTTGCGCAACTGGGTGAAAGTTTCCCTGTCACCGTTGTCACTTTCTTACCACTGTTGCTACTGCTGTTTGTTGACCGTATCAATATTAAAAAGCTGTTGATTGCGTTGGGAGTGGGTGGGGGGCTGGCGGTGTTTAACTACCTGTTTGGCCAATCGCTGGATGCCAGCAAGTATGTAACATCTGCCATGTTGTTTATCTATACCGTGATCATTATTGGCATGGTGTGGAGTATTCGCTTTAAAACCATTTCGCCACATAACTATCCTAAAATTTTGCGTTTATTCTGGCTGGTGGTGGGGTTAGTGGTCGGTCTGGCTGCCATTGAAATGGCACAGATCATTCTCAGCGGTGGCAGCAGTATAATGGAAGCTATTTCGAAATATCTTATTTACAGCAATAGCTATGTGCTGAACTTTATTAAATTTGGTGGGAAGCGTACCACCGCACTCTATTTTGAGCCTGCATTTTTCGCTCTGGCGTTAATCTCAATTTGGCTCAGCATCAAACAGTTTGGTATCAAAACGCCCAAGACCGATGCTATGATTCTGGCAGGGGTGATATTGTCAGGATCGTTTTCAGGGGTGATGACATTTATTTTGTTTTACCTGCTGGAGTGGGCGTTTCAGTATCTGAATAAGGATGCGATAAAAAAGAAGTTACCCTTGGCAATTATCTCGCTGAGTGTGTTTATGGTGGGCGTGATATTTGCCTTCCCCTACATCACGACGCGTCTTGGTGATTTAGGTACTGAAGGCTCTTCATCTTATTATCGCATAGTAGGACCGTTGGTCATGGTTGGCTATTCATTACTGAATGTCGATGGTGTAGTGAGATTTGGCTCACTTTATGAATATGTTGCATCATTCGGAATCTTTAACGGTGCAGATGTAGGTAAAACGATAGACAATGGTTTGTATTTGTTAATTATCTATTTTTCGTGGTTCGCCGTAATATTATCCCTGTGGTACATGGGAAAAGTAACGAAAATGATGATGAATGCGTTTGGTGATAATCAGAATTATCGGGTGCAGCTTTATCTTTTTACACCGTTGTCGCTGTTTTTCACCGGTTCAGTATTTAGTCCGGAATATGCATTTTTAATTGTATGTCCGTTTATTTTGCGCAAGGCGCTGAATATCGCGAGGTAATTTACATGCTGCTGAGTATTATCACCGTCGCTTTTCGCAATCTGGACGGGATCGTCAAAACCCATGCGTCACTGGCGCATCTTGCGCAGGCGAGCGATATCCGCTTTGAGTGGATTGTTATCGATGGGGGGTCAACAGACGGTACACCGGCGTTCCTGGAAAATCTCAATGGAGAGCACCAGTTACGTTTTGTCAGCGAGCCTGATAACGGTCTCTACGATGCAATGAACAAAGGTATCGCTATGGCGCGCGGGCGCTTTGCACTCTTTCTCAACTCTGGAGATATTCTGCATGCCGATTCTGCACATTTTATCCGCCAGTTAAAAACGCAGAGTGATAAAGCGATGGTGATTGGCGATGCTTTGCTGGATTTTGGTAATGGTAAAAAAATGACGCGCCGGGCTAAACCGGGTTGGTATATCTACCACAGTTTGCCAGCCAGTCATCAGGCAATATTTTTTCCGCTGACGGGGCTGCAAACCTGGCATTATGATTTGCAATATAAAATATCATCGGATTATGCGCTGGCAGCAAAATTATACAAGTCCGGGTTCGCGTTTAAAAAACTGACTGGTTTAGTGTCGGAGTTTTCCATGGGCGGCGTATCGACTACGAATAATCTGGAATTGTGTCGGGATGCCAAAAGAGTCCAACGTCAAATATTGCGTATGCCCGGCTTTTGGGCTGAATTTTCTGAATACATACGTCTGCGTACAACCGGTAAGACAAAACACTTATATGGTAAAACGTAAGGTCACACTATGCAGGATTTAAACAGCTTCGCGGTGCCGAAAGGTTTTCGCGGCGGTGGTGCAATTAAAGTGCAATTATGGTGGGCGGTACAAGCAACATTATTTCACTGGTCACCACAGGTGATGTACCGCTGGCGTGTTTTTTTATTAAGGATATTTGGCGCAAAAATAGGAAAAAACGTAGTTATTCGGCCTTCAGTAAAAATTACTTATCCGTGGAAATTAACACTGGGTGATTACGCCTGGGTAGGGGATGACGCGGTTTTATATACGCTGGGTAATATTACGATTGGGGCTCATACGGTTATTTCGCAGAAAAGCTATTTATGCACCGGAAGTCATGATTATGCCAGCCAACACTTTGATATTAGTGCCACGCCAATTGTGATTGGCGAGAAATGCTGGCTGGCGACAGATGTTTTTGTCGCGCCTGGCGTGACGATAGGCGACGGCACCGTCGTGGGTGCACGTAGCAGCGTTTTTAAATCGTTGCCGGCCAATGCCATATGTCGGGGTAACCCCGCAGTAGTTACGCGTAAACGCGTCGAGAACGTTACTCCCTGAAGGGAAATTTTAAGAGGTAATAACATGTCAAAAGTCGCTCTCATTACTGGCGTAACCGGGCAGGATGGTTCTTACCTGGCAGAGTTTCTGCTGGAAAAAGGTTATGAAGTTCATGGTATTAAGCGCCGGGCCTCGTCATTTAATACCGAACGGGTAGACCATATTTACCAGGATCCACATGCGGGTAATCCCAAATTCCATCTGCATTATGGTGATTTGACGGACTCCTCTAATCTGACCCGCATTTTGCAAGAGATTCAGCCGGATGAAGTCTATAACCTGGGCGCAATGAGCCACGTGGCGGTGTCGTTTGATTCGCCAGAATATACTGCTGATGTTGATGGGATCGGCACGCTGCGTTTGCTGGAAGCGATTCGCTTCCTGGGTCTGGAAAAGAAAACCCGTTTCTATCAGGCCTCCACCTCTGAACTGTACGGTCTGGTTCAGGAGATCCCACAGAAAGAAACGACGCCGTTCTATCCGCGATCGCCCTATGCTGTCGCCAAACTGTATGCCTACTGGATCACCGTCAATTACCGTGAATCTTATGGCATATATGCCTGTAACGGCATTCTGTTTAACCATGAATCTCCGCGTCGTGGCGAAACCTTCGTCACACGCAAAATTACCCGTGCAATTGCCAACATCGCCCAGGGGCTGGAGTCCTGTCTGTACCTCGGCAATATGGATTCGTTGCGTGACTGGGGACATGCCAAAGACTACGTCAGGATGCAGTGGATGATGCTGCAGCAGGA
This sequence comes from Citrobacter sp. Cy070, assembly GCF_030332245.1. Taxonomy (NCBI): domain Bacteria; kingdom Pseudomonadati; phylum Pseudomonadota; class Gammaproteobacteria; order Enterobacterales; family Enterobacteriaceae; genus Citrobacter; species Citrobacter sp. Cy070. Next base: position 14,910 of record NZ_JAOWIG010000077.1, on the reverse strand, counting down.
ACAGCCGGAAGACTTCGTGATCGCCACTGGCGTGCAGTATTCCGTCCGTCAGTTTGTGGAAATGGCTGCTGCCCAACTCGGTATTAAGCTGCGCTTTGAAGGTGAGGGCGTGAATGAAAAAGGCATTGTGGTTTCGGTGACTGGGCATGATGCGCCAGGGGTGAAACCGGGGGATGTGATGATCGCCGTCGACCCGCGCTATTTTCGTCCTGCAGAGGTTGAAACGCTGTTGGGCGATCCGACAAAGGCACACGAAAAACTGGGCTGGAAACCGGAGATCACATTGCGCCAGATGGTTTCTGAAATGGTTGCTCACGATCTGGAAGCAGCGAAGAAACATTCACTGCTGAAGTCCCATGGTTACGATGTTGTTATTGCACTGGAGAGCTAATGATGATGAAGAAGAAACGTGTTTATATTGCGGGACATCGGGGAATGGTGGGCTCTGCTATTTACCGACAACTTGCACAACGTGAAGATGTCGAGTTAATCATCCGTAACCGTGAACAGCTCAATTTATTAGACACAACGGCGGTTAATGATTTTTTTACCAGTGAAAATATTGACCAGGTTTATCTTGCCGCGGCAAAAGTTGGCGGGATTATGGCTAATAATAATTATCCATCTGATTTCATTTATGAAAACATGATGATGGAAAGTAATATCCTTCATGCGGCTCATAATTCAAATGTCGGGAAGTTATTATTTTTAGGCTCATCATGTATTTATCCTAAGTTTGCGCAGCAACCAATCAAAGAGAGCGAGTTGTTGCAGGGATCACTGGAGCCGACAAATGAGCCCTATGCCATCGCTAAAATTGCAGGAATAAAACTGTGTGAGTCCTATAACCGGCAGCATCGCCGGGATTACCGTTCAGTGATGCCGACGAACCTGTATGGACCTAACGACAATTTCCATAAAGATAATTCCCATGTGATCCCTGCGCTATTGCGTCGTTTTCATGAAGCCACCCAACGGGATGACAAGTATGTTGAGGTTTGGGGCAGTGGAAAACCCATGCGTGAATTTTTGCATGTCGATGATATGGCGGCAGCAAGCATCCATGTGATGGAGTTAGACAATGAAGTTTGGCAGGAAAATACAGAGCCAATGCTTTCTCATGTCAATGTAGGCACGGGTGAAGATTGCACTATTCGTGAACTATCCGACGCCATTGCAAAAGTTGTTGGTTTTCGCGGTGATATTATTTTTGATGCTTCTAAACCTGATGGGACACCACGAAAACTGCTTGATGTCAGTCGCCTGAGAAGACTCGGTTGGCATCATGAAATAGGACTTGAACAGGGGTTGGTTAATACTTATCGCTGGTTCCTTGATAATCAGCAGCGGTATCGGGGTGAGTAATGTTTCTCAATAATGAAGACTTCGCTAATGCGGTGCGCACGACGCCGCTGATCTCTCTGGATTTTATCATTGAGAATGAGTTTGGGGAGTTTTTAGTTGGGAAAAGAACTAACAGGCCTGCTCAAGGATATTGGTTTGTGCCCGGCGGCAGAGTATTAAAAGATGAAACGCTGGAACAAGCATTTATGCGTTTAACGGAAGAAGAATTAGGTCAGCAGTTTCCCATAACACACGGTCAGTTTTTTGGTGTCTGGCAGCACTTTTATGAGGATAATTTTTCTGGTTCTTCATTTTCAACGCATTATGTGGTGCTGGGTTTTCGACTGAAGATTAATACCAGTACATCAATGTTGCCGTCAAAACAGCATGATACCTGGCGTTGGGCTAAAACAGATGAGCTGATTGCCGATGGGAATGTGCATAAGAATACGCAGGCATATTTCAACCCAGCGACGAAAGATCGGGTGCCCGGGATATGAGAATTCTGGTTTATGGCATCAATTACTCTCCCGAATTGACCGGAATTGGTAAATACACGGGAGAGATGGTGGAGTGGATGGCGAGCCAGGGGCATGAGGTTCGGGTGGTCACGGCACCCCCTTATTATCCGCAGTGGCAAGTAGGCGAACCTTATTCTTCCTGGCGCTATCGTCGGGAAGTTGGTATCACCACTGTCTGGCGCTGTCCATTATATGTACCAACTCAACCTTCAACGTTAAAGCGGTTGTTACATTTGGGCAGTTTTGCCCTGAGCAGTCTTTTTCCCCTATTGGCTCAGTATCGGTGGAAGCCTGAATACATTATCGGCGTGGTACCCACGCTATTCTGTACACCAGGGATGCGTTTGCTGGCAAAACTGTCTGGCTCTCGCACCGTGCTGCATATTCAGGATTATGAAGTTGATGCGATGTTGGGGCTGGGATTGGCGGCAACCGGAAATTCCACAATGATTGCGCGAATAGCCAAAGCATTTGAGCGTAGCAGTTTGTTGAATGTGGATAATGTTTCCACGATCTCCCGCTCTATGATGCAAAAAGCGCAGGAGAAAGGTGTTGCTGCAGAAAAACTTATCTTTTTCCCGAACTGGTCCGAAGTGGAAAGATTTAGCAAGGTGGATAGTGCTGATATAGAGCAAATTCGTCAGCAGTTTGATTTGCCAACCGATAAAACAATTATTCTGTATTCCGGCAATATTGGTGAGAAACAAGGCGTTGAAAATATCGTTGAGGCTGCAAGCCAGACTCAGGATAAACCATGGATATACGTTATTGTGGGTCAGGGAGGGGGGAAATCCAGGATGGAACAAATGGTCAAGGAACGAGCCCTAACGAATGTTAAGTTCTATCCCTTGCAACCATACGAAATGTTGCCAGCGTTATTAAGGTTGGCAGATTGCCATTTAGTCATCCAAAGACGTGGCGCTGCAGATGCGGTCCTTCCTTCGAAGTTAACGAACATATTGGCGGTCGGGGGAAATGCCGTGATTACAGCAGAGATCCACACCGAACTGGGGCAGCTTTGTCAGAAACATCCCGGTATTGCTATCTGTATTGAGCCAGAATCAGTTGAGATGCTTGTGGCCGGAATTACTGATGCAATCACTATGCCTGAATACAATATGATTGCACGTTCCTATGCAGAGTCTGCACTTGAAAAAGATAATGTCTTAAATCAATTTATTAATCATTTGAAGGGTTGACTTATGAGTCAGAATAACATTCATCCGGTAATTATTGCAGGTGGGTCCGGTAGCCGTTTGTGGCCATTATCCAGAACATTATATCCAAAGCAGTTCTTGTGTCTGGATGGGCAAAATACAATGTTGCAATCGACAATTTGTCGCCTTGATGGATTGGATTGTTCACCACCGCTGGTAATATGTAATGAAAAGCATCGATTTATTGTTGCTGAACAATTGCAAGAAATCGATAAACTAACGGGGAATATTATTCTTGAGCCACAAGCCAGGAATACCGCACCAGCAATCGCGCTGGCAGCAATCGCAGCATGTAACAATAATTCCGATCATAACCCGTTGTTGCTGGTCCTGGCAGCTGATCATATTATCGAAGAAAATAAATTCTTCCACGATGCAGTGACCTCAGCTATTCCGTTAGCCGAAAATGGCAAGCTGGTAACATTTGGTATCGTCCCGGATGCACCGGAAACAGGGTACGGTTATATTCGACGCGGTGAAGTCAGTAGTACCCAGATTCAAGTTGATTCTGTTGCTTTCAATGTTGATGCTTTTGTGGAAAAACCTGACCTTGAAACAGCCGAAAAATATATTTCTGCTGGTGAATATTACTGGAATAGCGGTATGTTTTTATTCCAGGCCCGACGCTATCTTGAAGAGCTTGAAAAATATCGCCCGGATATTCTACAGGCCTGCTTGTTAGCGATGGATAACGCTGAACTGGACAATGATTTTATCCGTGTCAGTCGGGACGATTTCCAGGCTTGCCCAGAGGAATCGATCGACTATGCCGTGATGGAGAAAACCACGGATGCCGTAGTCCTGCCGATGAACGTTGGCTGGAGCGATGTGGGGTCATGGTCATCACTTTGGGAAATCAGCGATCGTAACGACGAGGGCAATGTTTATCATGGCGATGTCATTGACCATAATACAGAGAACAGTTACGTCTACGCCGAGTCGGGATTGGTAGCAACCGTCGGCGTAAAAGATCTGATTGTCGTCCAAACTAAAGATGCAGTATTAATCGCAAATAAAACGGATGTACAAGATGTAAAAAAAATCGTTGCGCAAATTCAGGCGGATGGTCGCTCGGAACATCATATTCACCGTGAGGTTTTTAGACCCTGGGGAAAATATGATTCTATTGATGAAGGTGATCGTTATCAGGTTAAAAGGATAACCGTAAAACCCGGGCAGGGCTTTGCATTACGTATGCACCATCATCGCGCTGAACACTGGATTATTGTTGCGGGAACGGCAAAGGTCACGATCTGTGATGAGGTCCAATTATTAAGTGAAAATCAATCAGTGTATATTCCTCAGGGTACTATTCATTGTCTTGAAAACCCAGGAAAGGTTCCGCTGGAGATGATTGAAGTTCGTTCCGGAGTCTACCTTGAAGAAGATGATATTGTAAGATTTGGCACACATCATGAACATATATAGAAATCTATTATTCATTTCTGTTAACTGACTCTCTGCGATCTTTTATGAAATAAAAATAACAGAATCTGGACTTTGTTACTTATTTATTTAGGCAATCAGGCCCGGGCTAACTGTTGCCTGAAGAAGGAGATAACATGAGCCAAATAATCCGCGTTACCACTTGTGATATTTGTTACGGGTCAGTTGGTGATGTACGCCTGAACGTGCGAACGCGCACTCTCCTGGTATTGCTAAATCAGTAATGCTGGTATTTCCCTTGCCCGATAAGGGCAAGTGGTGACTAACAGGAACCACGATGACACATCTAAAAAAGCGCGAACGAGCCAAAACCAATGCGTCGTTAATATCGATGGTGCAACGCTTTTCAGATATCACCATCATGTTTGGTGGATTATGGATAGTCTGCGAACTGAGCGGTTTGCCTTTCCTGTATATGCACCTGCTGGTCGCGTTAATCACGCTGGTCGTTTTTCAGATGCTGGGCGGGATAACGGATTTTTACCGCTCCTGGCGCGGGGTAAAAATTTCAACTGAGTTGGTGCTGCTGCTGCAAAACTGGACGCTGAGTCTGATTTTTTGCGCGGGTCTGATTACCTTTAATAACGATTTTGATAACCGGTTTGCTCTATGGCTGGCATGGTATCTGCTTTCAAGCATTGGCCTGGTGCTATGCCGTGCGTTTATTCGCTACGGGGCGGGATGGTTGCGAAATCGTGGTTATAACACGCGTCGGGTAGCGGTAGCAGGGGACCTTCCTGCCGGACAGGTGCTGCTGGACAGCTTTCGCCATGAGCAGTGGTTGGGGTTTGAGGTCGCGGGTGTTTATCACGACCCCATACCGGGGAAAAACGCCCGGGATTGGGCGGGAAATCTGCAGCAACTTGTGGATGATGCCAAAGCTTCACGCATTCATAACGTCTATATCGCTATGTCGATGAGCGATGGGGCGCGGGTAAAAAAACTGGTACGCGAACTGGCTGATACCACCTGTTCAGTGCTCCTGATTCCTGATGTCTTTACCTTCAATATTCTGCACTCGCGGATTGAAGAAATGAACGGTGTTCCTGTGGTACCGCTGTATGACACACCGCTTTCAGGCATTAATCGTCTGCTGAAGCGCGCGGAGGATATTGTGCTGGCATCGCTAATCTTGCTGCTTATTTCTCCTGTGCTATGCGCCATTGCGCTGATGGTGAAGCTGACCTCAAAGGGGCCGGTAATTTTTCGTCAGACCCGCTATGGGATGGACGGGAAACCGATCAAAGTCTGGAAGTTTCGTTCCATGAAGGTAATGGAAAACGATACGGTGGTTACCCAGGCCACGCAGAACGATCCGCGAGTGACCCGCGTGGGTAACTTCCTGCGGCGGACGTCTCTGGATGAATTACCACAGTTTATAAATGTGCTGACAGGCGGGATGTCTATTGTCGGGCCGCGTCCACATGCGGTGGCGCATAACGAACAGTATCGTCAGCTGATAGAAGGGTACATGTTGCGCCATAAGGTGAAGCCAGGCATTACCGGCTGGGCGCAAATCAACGGCTGGCGTGGTGAAACCGATACGCTGGAAAAAATGGAAAAACGCGTAGAGTTTGACCTCGAATACATTCGCGAATGGAGCGTGTGGTTCGATATTAAAATCGTTTTTCTGACGGTGTTTAAAGGCTTCGTCAATAAAGCGGCATATTAATATGAGTTTACGAGAAAAAACCCTCAACGGTGCCAAATGGTCAGCCATTGCTACGGTAATCATCATCGGTCTGGGGCTCATTCAGATGACGGTTATGGCACGGATTATTGATAATCATCAGTTCGGGTTATTAACCGTGTCGCTGGTGATTATAGCGCTGGCCGATACGCTGTCTGATTTTGGCATCGCCAACTCGATTATTCAGCGCAAAGAGATAGGTTATCTTGAACTAACCACCTTGTACTGGTTAAACGTTGGGCTGGGGATAGTCGTATGTATTGCTATGTTTGCGCTCAGCGAAACCATTGCCAATGCGCTTAATAACCCTGAGCTGGTGCCACTGATTAAAACCTTAGCGCTGGCGTTTGTGGTGATCCCGCATGGGCAGCAGTTCCGTGCGCTGATGCAAAAAGAACTGGCCTTCAACAAAATTGGCATGATTGAAACCAGTTCAGTACTGGCCGGTTTTACTTTTACCGTGGTTAGCGCGCATTTTTGGCCGATCGCTATGACTGCCATTGTTGGGTATCTGGTGAATAGTACGCTACGTACACTGCTATTTGGCTATTTTGGTCGCAAAATATATCGACCAGGGCTATGTTTTTCACTTTCATCCGTGTCGCAAAATCTGCGCTTTGGGGCGTGGCTGACGGCGGACAGCATTATCAATTATGTGAACACCAACCTTTCGACGCTGGTGCTGGCCAGAACCCTGGGTGCTGGCGTGGCGGGAGGCTTCAATCTTGCCTGGAACGTGGCAGTTGTACCGCCAATCAAACTGAATCCGATAATTACCCGAGTACTGTTTCCTGCGTTTGCCAAAATTCAGGACGATACCGAAAAACTACGGGTCAATTTTTACAAGCTGCTATCTGTTGTTGGCATTATCAATTTTCCGGCCCTACTGGGACTGATGGTGGTATCAAATAACGTCGTACCGCTGGTGTTTGGCGAAAAGTGGAACAGTATTGTTCCGGTGCTGCAACTGCTGTGCATTGTGGGTCTGCTGCGCTCAGTCGGTAATCCGATAGGCTCACTGCTGATGGCCAAAGCCCGGGTTGATATCAGCTTCAAATTCAATATTTTCAAAACCTTTTTGTTTATCCCCGCCATCCTGGTTGGCGGAAATATGGCGGGTGTGATTGGCGTCACGCTGGGCTTTTTACTGGTACAGGTCATAAACACCATCCTGAGCTATTTCGTGATGATCAAACCGGTACTGGGACCGAGCTATCGGCAGTACATGCTCAGCCTGTGGCTACCGTTCTATCTCTCTTTACCCACGCTGGTGGTGAGCTACGCGCTGGGAATGACATTGCAAAATAAATTGCCGTTAAGTGCGTTGCTGAGCCTACAGATAACCGCTGGCGCGCTGGTGTTTGTCGTGATGATTGTGCTGTCGCGTCATCCGCTGGTGGTGGAAATCAAACGCCAGTTCTGCCGTGGTGAAAAAATGAAAGCCTTGTTCCGCGCAGAGTGAATTGCGTTTGTTGTCGTCCGGAGACGGGAAAACCGTCATCCGCACTGATTTTAAGAGGTCATGATGAAATTACTGATTCTGGGCAACCACACCTGCGGTAATCGCGGGGACAGCGCCATTTTGCGCGGTTTGCTGGATGCCATTCATACGCTCCAGCCAGAGACTGAAGTGGATGTGATGAGCCGCTACCCGGTGAGTTCCTCCTGGTTACTAAACCGACCGGTGATGGGCGATCCACTGTATTCACAGATGAAGCAGCATAACAATGCTGCAGGCGTTATGGGCCGCGTAAAGAAAGTGCTGCGTCGTCGCTATCAGCATCAGGTGCTGCTCTCGCGCGTCACCGATTCCGGGAATCTGCGCAATATCGCTATCGCTCAGGGGTTTACTGACTTTGTCCGCTTGTTGTCGCGTTATGACGCCATTATCCAGGTCGGCGGATCGTTTTTTGTCGATCTGTATGGCGTGACGCAGTTTGAACATGCCTTGTGTTCGTTTATGGCTAAAAAACCGCTGTACATGATTGGTCACAGCGTAGGGCCATTTCAGGATGCACAGTTCAATCAGTTGGCGAACTACGTTTTTGGGCACTGCAATGCGTTAATTTTACGCGAATCGGTCAGTCTGGAACTGATGAAACGCAGTGAAATAACGACAGAGAAAGTCGAGTCGGGTGTGGATACCGCCTGGCTGGTAGATAACCATCACGATGACTTTGACCCGGGTTATGCCGTACAGCACTGGCTACAAACGGCTGCAAAGCAGAAGACTGTCGCCATTACATTACGTGAACTGGCGCCGTTTGATAAGCGTCTTGGAACCACACAACAGGCCTATGAGCAAGCCTTTGCCGGCGTGGTTAATCGGATCCTTGATGAAGGTTACCAGGTGATGGCGCTCTCAACCTGTACCGGTATTGATAGTTACAACAAAGATGATCGCATGGTTGCACTGAACCTGCGTCAGTACGTTAACGATCCGGCCCGTTATCACGTGGTCATGGATGAACTAAACGATCTCGAAATGGGAAAAATATTAGGCGCATGTGACCTGACGGTGGGCACACGCCTGCACTCTGCCATTATCTCGATGAACTTTATGACGCCGGCGATAGCCATTAATTATGAGCACAAATCGGCGGGAATTATGCAGCAACTGGGGTTAGCGGAAATGGCGGTTGATATCCGCCATCTGCTGGATGGTAGTCTTGAAGGCAAGGTTGCCGATAACCTGGGACGGCTCGCTGAACTTAACGTCAGGGTGGCGGAGGCGGTTAAGCGTGAACGTGAACACGGTAGGCGTATGGTGCAATCGGTATTAACGCGTATTCAGGAGGGGAAATGAAAGTCAGCTTTTTCCTGCTTAAATTTCCGCTGTCCTCTGAAACCTTTGTGCTGAATCAGATCACCGCGTTTATCGATATGGGGCATGATGTTGAAATTATCGCGTTATATCAGGGCGATCTTGATAACACCCATGCATCCTATATGGACTACCGCCTGGGCGAAAAAACACGATGGTTATTGAAAGAACCGGCTGACAGGTTGGCAAAGCTGAAATATCGCACCACGACGGTTTTACAAGGCATCACCCGGACAGCGACCTGGAAAGCGCTCAATGTTCCACGCTATGGTGATGAGGCGCGTAATCTGATTTTAGCGTCCATCTGTGCGCTAACCCCACGAGCATTCCAGGCCGATGTCTTTATTGCGCACTTTGGACCCGCTGGCGTAACGGCGGCCAAACTACGTGAACTCGGCGTGCTCCGCGGCAAAATAGCCACTGTCTTCCATGGTATTGACGTTTCACATCGGGACATCCTTTCCCGCTATACCCCCGAATATCAGAAGCTGTTTCAGCGCGGTGATTTGATGTTGCCCATCAGCAATCTCTGGGCCGGACGTTTGCGGAATATGGGATGCCCACCGCATAAAATAGCGGTATCGCGTATGGGGATTGATATGACGCGTTTTACACCCCGTGAGGTGAAAGCGCCGGGCACGCCGCTAGAAATTCTTTCCGTTGCACGGTTAACCGAGAAAAAAGGGCTGCATGTCGCTATCGAAGCGTGCCGTCAGTTGAAGGAGCGGGGTATCTCATTTCGTTATCGCATTCTGGGAATTGGCCCTTGGGAGCGTCGGTTACGTACGCTTATCGAACAATATCAACTGGATGACGTGATTGAAATGTCAGGATTTAAACCCAGCCATCAGGTCAAAGAGATGCTTGAGCAAGCGGATGTCTTCCTGTTGCCCTCCGTCACGGGAATTGATGGTGACATGGAGGGGATCCCGGTGGCATTGATGGAGGCCATGGCCGTAGGGATACCGGTCGTCTCTACCGTGCACAGTGGGATCCCTGAGCTGGTAGAGTCTGGAAGGTCCGGCTGGCTGGCACCAGAGAATGATGCTCAGGCCCTGGCGGAGCGATTGGCGACGGTCAGTGTGCTCGACACTGAGCAAGTGAAGCCGGTGGTGGAGTGCGCCCGCGAAAAAATAGCCGCTGATTTTAACCAGCTTGCGATCAACAAACAGCTAGCCAGTCTGCTGCAAACGATGTAAATCGAGGTTGTATGCCAGAGAAAAAACTCTCCCGACGTACTTTTCTGACGGCAGGCTCTGCGCTTGCCGTTCTCCATACTCCCGTCGCCAGAGCGTTTGAAGCAAGACGCAGCGTCAATATCGAGGATTACAATCCCCAGGATTGGGTAGCTTCCTTCCGGCAGGCATTTATAGACGCGCAAACCGTCGTCGTGCCTGCTGGTCTGGAGTGCAAGAATATCAATACCGCAATCGTGATCCCACCAGGTAAGATGTTGCATCTGCAAGGCAGTGTGAGTAGCAGCAGTCGCGGGCGATTTATTCTGCAGGATGGCTGTAGCGTGACAGGGGGGCAGGGGGGGCGTTTGCGAAATATTACCCTTGATGTTCGGGGCTCCGACTGTGTGATAAAAGGCATAGCCATGAGCGGTTTCGCCCCCGTGGCACAAATTTATATCGGGGGGAAAACGCCCAGGGCGATGCGTAACCTCACCATTGATGACATTACCGTCACTGATGCGAATTACGGGATCCTACGTCAGGGGTTTCATAACCAGATGGATGGCGTACGGATAACCAACAGTCGTTTTAGTGATTTACAGGGGGACGCCATCGAGTGGAATGTCGCGATAAACGACAGTGACATCGTGATTTCAGACCATGTTATAGAACGCATCAATTGTACGAACGGAAATGTTAACTGGGGTATCGGTATTGGGCTGGCAGGTAGTACGTACGACAACACCTATCCAGATGAACTGGCGGTGAAAAGATTTGTGGTCGCAAATATAACGGGATCGGATTGTCGGCAGTTGGTCCATGTCGAGAACGGCAAACATTTTATCATTCGTAATATTACCGCGCGAAATATCACCCCGGATTTCAGCAAGAAAGCGGGTATCGATAATGCTACAGTCGCTATTTATGGATGTGATAATTTCGTTATCGATAATATCAATATGAAAAATAGCGCAGGGATGCTGATTGGTTACGGTGTGATCAAAGGACAATATTTGTCCATCCCACAAAACTTTAAGTTAGATAATATTCAACTGGATAACACACATCTCGATTATAAATTACGTGGTATTCAAATTTCCTCAGGTAATGCAACTTCATTTGTGGCCATTACCAACGTTGAGATGAAGCGCGCGACGCTGGAGCTGCATAACAAACCTCAGCATCTTTTCTTGCGAAATATTAAGGTGATGCAACAATCCACTACAGGTCCAGCATTAAAGATGCACTTTGATCTGCGCAAAGATGTCCGCGGTAAGTTTATGGCCAAACAGGGTACCTTGCTCTCGCTGGCCAACGTTCATGCAGTTAATGAAGCAGGACAAAGCTCGGTTGATATTGACAGCGTAACCCACCAGGTTGTGAATGTCGCGGCAGTGAATTTTCGACTACCGGGTCGGTAATTTTACGACCATTCCTGGCTAAAAACCTACCCGGCTAAGATTATGATTACTGCATTCTGCCGATAAGCGGCGTAACATGCGTCCTAACTGAGCAATGTAATTCATACTGGCTAAAACAAGCTAAAAAGCTATAATTCAGCAACTATTGAATAGGTGAATGACTTAATGATTAATTTGAAAGCAGTTATTCCGGTAGCGGGCCTCGGGATGCACATGTTGCCTGCCACAAAGGCCATCCCAAAAGAGATGCTACCGATCGTTGATAAGCCGATGATTCAATACATTGTCGACGAGATTGTAGCTGCAGGTATCAAAGAAATCGTTCTGGTAACACATGCGTCTAAGAACGCGGTTGAGAACCACTTCGACACATCTTATGAACTTGAATCGCTGCTTGAACAGCGTGTTAAGCGCCAGTTACTGGCCGAAGTGCAGTCCATCTGCCCTCCAGGTGTGACTATCATGAACGTCCGTCAGGCACAATTGCTTGGTCTGGGCCACTCAATTCTTTGTGCACGCCCGGTAATCGGGGACAACCCTTTCGTGGTGGTGTTACCTGACGTCATTCTTGACACGGCGAGTGCGGATCCACTGCGCTACAACCTGGCCGCAATGGTGGCACGCTTTAATGAGACCGGGCGTAGTCAGGTACTGGCAAAACGTATGGCTGGCGATCTTTCCGAGTATTCCGTTATTCAGACCAAAGAGCCTTTAGACAACGAAGGTAAGGTCAGCCGCATCGTTGAATTCATTGAAAAACCCGACCAGCCGCAAACCCTTGATTCGGACCTGATGGCCGTAGGGCGCTATGTGCTTTCTGCTGATATTTGGGCGGAAATTGAGCGTACGCAGCCTGGTGCGTGGGGGCGTATTCAGCTTACGGATGCTATCGCTGAGCTGGCGAAAAAACAGTCTGTTGATGCCATGTTGATGACCGGCGATAGCTACGATTGTGGTAAGAAAATGGGCTACATGCAGGCATTTGTGAAGTACGGACTGCGCAACCTGAAAGAAGGGCCGAAATTCAGGGATCAAATTTTAAAACTGCTGAGCTAGTGCCATTGCTCCCCTCGTTGCCCACGATTTGAACCAAGTATCGCAGCAGTATATGTAAAGAGTAATGATTTGTCTGATACCCGCAGCATGCTGCTATAACTGTTTTTTTTATAAATTTCAAATACTAAAAAAGGTAGATCGGTAAGAAATTACCGGTCCGCCGTAGGACATTTTTCTTGTCTACACAGTGAATAAATAAGAGAATATTCGGTCGAGATATTCCTTAATTCGTTGAGGGTTATCAGCAATTTGTTTGCCCAACATAAAATGAGCAGTGTCCTGGTAGCTGTAGAGCCAGTGCGGTAGCGTGCCCATTTGTCATTGAGCGACGATGAAACTCTTTCGTTGGTTTAGTATAACGCATTGATATTTAAGGACCTAAGATGTTACTTCCTGTGATAATGGCCGGTGGTACCGGTAGTCGTTTATGGCCGATGTCGCGCGAGCTCTACCCAAAACAGTTTCTTCGTTTGTATGGACAGCGTTCAATGCTGCAAGAAACAGTGCTCCGTCTGGATGATGTCGATGCACGGGAACCGGTAGTCATTTGCAATCAGGAACATAGATTTCTTGTTGCTGAGCAACTAAGACAAATTAACAAGCTCTCGCATAATATCATTCTTGAACCCGTTGGTCGTAATACCGCGCCAGCAATAGCGCTGGCAGCATTAAGTGCAATAGAGAATGGTGATGACCCAATTCTTCTGGTATTAGCCGCAGATCATATCATTAACAATAAACCGGCATTTCACCAGGCGGTAAAGTCAGCATTTAAATTTGCCATGCAGGGGCGCCTTGTTACATTTGGGATTGTACCAACCGGTGCAGAAACAGGTTATGGCTATATTCACCGCGGTAAGGAAGAAGTCCTTGGTGATAATATCGCTTACCAGGTCAACCGTTTCGTGGAAAAACCGAACAAAGAAACTGCGGAAAGTTATTTAGCGTCGGGCGAATATTACTGGAACAGCGGAATGTTTATGTTCCGTGCCAAGAAATATCTTGAAGAACTGGAAAAATTCAGACCCGATATTCTTGAGTCCTGTAAGGCGGCGATCCGTGGTTGCAAAGATAGCGATGAATTTATCAAGATCGATCGCGATCTGTTTATCGCTTGTCCGGATGAGTCCGTTGACTACGCGGTCATGGAGAAAACGGCTTTGTTGAATAAATCAGATTTCGGGTAAGTCTCCCCCGTAGCGGGTTGTGTTTTCAGGCAATACGCACGCTTTCAGGCATACCTGCTTTCGTCATTTTGTTCAGCGCTCGTACCAGGGCCATAGCCTCCGCAACCTGACCATCGTAGTCACGCAGCGTCAGTGAACCCCCGAACAGCTGTTTTACCCGGTACATCGCCGTTTCCGCTATCGAGCGACGGTTGTAATCTGTTGTCCATTTCCACCGCGCATTACTCCCGGTCATTCGCTGATTAGCCACTGCACGGTTACGGTCTGCATATTCACCGGGCCAGTAACCCGCACCTTTTCGGGGAGGGATAAGCGCGCTGATTTTCTTACGCCGCAGTTCATCGTGACATAGCCGGGTATCGTAAGCGCCATCGGCGGCGGCTGACCTGATTTTCCGGTGGGTTTGCCGGATTAACCCGGGGAAGGCCTCTGAGTCCGTAACGTTGTTCAGCGACAGGTCAGCGCAGATGATTTCATGTGTTTTACTGTCAACGGCGAGATGCAGCTTACGCCAGATACGGCGGCGTTCCTGGCCATGCTTTTTGACTTTCCACTCGCCTTCACCGAAGACCTTCAGCCCGGTGGAATCAATTACCAGGTGTGCGATTTCACCCCGGGTGGGCGTTTTGAAACTGACATTAACCGACTTTGCCCGCCTGCTGACACAGCTGTAATCCGGGCAGCGTAGCGGAACGTTCATCAGAGAAAAAATGGAATCAATAAAGCCCTGCGCAGCCCGCAGGGTCAGCCTGAATACGCGTTTAATGACCAGCACAGTAGTGATGGCAAGGTCAGAATAGCGCTGAGGTCTGCCTCGTGAAGAAGGTGTTGCTGACTCATACCAGGCCTGAATAGCTTCATCATCCAGCCAGAAAGTTATGGAGCCACGGTTGATGAGGGCTTTATTGTAGGTGGGCCAGTTGGTGATTTTGAACTTTTGCTTTGCCACGGAACGGTCTGCGTTGTCGGGAAGATACGTGATCTGATCCTTCAACTCAGCAAAAGTTCGATTTATTCAACAAAGCC
>NZ_JAOWIG010000076.1:0-4770 GCF_030332245.1 Citrobacter sp. Cy070 | reverse complement strand
AAATCGGTGGAGCTGCATGACAAAGTCATCGGGCATTATCTGAACATAAAACACTATCAATAAGTTGGAGTCATTACCCGGCAGCGGGAGCTTGTTCAAACTCATCACGTTCGTAATTCATCAACATACGGTTTTGTGCGTTATTAAAGCTATCAATATGATCTGATTTAGCAGTAGTTGAAGTATACATGAGTGACTCCTTAGAAATTTTCTACCAGACAGTTTGTTCTTTCATGAAGTCAGCCTCATTCGCTATAAAGCGTTTTGCTTCATTCATCGCCGCATCGAAATGTTTATTACCCAACTTACGTCCTAGATCAGTTATCTGTTCAACAAGAAGAGCACATTCAGGGTGAGTAAATCGTCCACCACCTTGGCAGTAAGTTAAACGAGTAACCAGCATTAATGCCTTCGACTCATTTTGTGTTACATGAAAGATGGTTTTCTGAGTTCCTATCCCTCGTTCGTTCAGAATATTAATGGTATCCATATCGGCGAGTAGTAACCTTAAGTCCTGCAAATCTCTATCGATTGAATGAGGTCGCAATGACATATCGCCAGACACAAAACCATAGATATCCTCGGTTTCAGAATGAAACATATATACCTCGATAAATTAAATGAATTAGAAGATACCCGGCTTACACCGCAATAGAGCATTAAATATCTGCTCACGAGCCTCAGAAGGATTTACTTGTTTTGCAATTCCTTCAATCCACTCATCAACCGGCAATCGGGTAAAATGATGGTCTGTATTGCGAATCCTGATTGCAATGACAGCCCAGTGAGCGAGAGCATACTGAATATAATGCTTATCGCCTTGTGCAACTTCACCGCGTATTCTGGCGGTGCGGTTGTTATACTCTATCAACGCGCAGCCACTCATACAGACTCCAGTTATTAATCTATATAGTTAAAAGACAATTCCATCATCAATCGCCGTCAGGCTTTCGATCTTTGAAATGTCGATGAAGTTAAATCGTCGTACATTGTTTGCAGTAATAATCCGACCGTCATTAAGCTGAATGATCTCACTTTCTTTATCAGAACGTGATGGCCATGAAGCGATAACAGAGTCTTCAGTAATTACATAATGCCGACTATTTGATATAAACAAAATGCATGGGATATCCATTAAATGAGACTCCAGACATTCAGTCTTTAAAGATTAAAATTCTGTAGTACCAATCCATACATCATTAATATATGCATCGGCCCCAAACTCAACACCACAAGGCTGTACTTTATCCAGGGTTTCGAACGTCCATCCTTCTTCAGGAGGCCATTGGAAAAGCAATGGCGCTCCATCCAAATATTTTATGGCGAGAACCCCATGACGAAGAGGTGCGAGGATATCTGTTTCACCGGGTCTCACTTTAACCCAATAATGAATCATGATGTCACCTTTATTGATTTACCCGAGGAATGAATTGGGTTTGGGTGGTTATATCAGACATGAGTTCATAAATCTTGTATGGCCACCAATTTGAATCCATATCACGGAAGAAATGAACCTCAGTGATATCGGGACACATCGGATGCCATAGGTTAAAAACCATAAGTTCAGATGCCTCAACCTCAATGAACTGATTGATTGAGGTTTTCCTGAACTCATTCGTGGAAATAAACCCTATTAGATCCTCCAATTGATTAAGCAATAAACCCGCTTGTAGCAGTTCAGAGGAACTATCGAAGTCATGTTTTAAAATATTCATGTTAGTCTCCAGCGTGGCACGAAAAAAACGCTGACCGAAGTCAGCGTTTGTATTATTACAGAGGTTTATTCTTAAGCGGCTTCGCAGCCTCTTTAGGATAAGTGTGATAAAACGCTTTTCTGTATTTTTCGTATCCAATACGTTGGGATGCAACATGTTCCATATTAGTGGGAGCAGTAAAGTGATGACACGCAATCAGTCTTGCTTGTTTTGCCAATTCACTTGACCACTCGTGCAGGATTTCCATCCGGGTTTCGAATGGATCAAGACCCGCTATTTTGCAGCAACTCGTAAATGAACATAAGTCTTCCTGATTTTCTTCCGAACAAATCCAGAGGATTTCATCCACACGCTGCTCACCAGTACTACGGTATGCAGTCATGATATATATACTATCCCGAATTATTTCGTAAGCCATCTTTGATGAAAAACGAAGTTCATAATTATGTTCTGAATCGGCTGATATCAGATCATATTCACTTTCAGTGGCATCGAAAATACTCATGAATGAGAGTTGATTTTCGTGAACCACTTTAGATTTTGCGGTTGCAGACATAATGATCACCTTTAAAATAAATTAAATTAATTTAGAAAGCTAAAACGGAAATTAAAATACAGATTAAGACATGAGAGCTTTACGGGTTACTTCAAAGAGTTTGCTACGTAAGGCAGAAACAGAACCGACAGAAACACCGGTATCACCAAAAAGACTTTTCATCATGCGGTCACTGGCATCACCGAAACCGATGCCAATAACGATGATGTCATCATCTTTAGCGCTTTGTATCATCGCTCGCGCAGAAGCCATATCATCAGGCTGGCCATCAGTTGCTATAACCAATACATGGCGATCCGCTTTAGCTGACGTCAGGTCTGCAAGTGCAGGCCATAACGATTCGCAAAGAGGAGTACAGCCTTGCGTACCAATACCAAACTGATGAGTTCCTATAGCTGTCCGTAAAGTTTGCTCCCGTCCTTTTAACAGACCTACGCTATTATGTGCGGCGTGTGGGAAATGGTATGCCGAGGTAGTTACCCCCTGAATACCATCGAGCGCATACAACATTGATACAACAGCGGCTTCAGCCTCTTTAACCGACCGGCTCATTGACCCGCTAGAGTCCAGCAGGATAGTAAAAGCAGAACTGACATCTACTGCCTTGGACTTATGTTTAAAAAGACGCGTATTGCCCAGCATGGCACTGGTAACCAGTCGAGAATCAAGCTTACGACCAGTTTCACGATGTGTTCTTCTCACCGCTCTTACACCCTGTAACAACCCATGAAGTGATTGGCGTAACCCGGTAGCCATCTGCACCCCTAAACTTACGGATGCATTACCGGTATCGTGCCGCTTCGCAGGTGCTACTGAATATGGAGTAGGTGAAACGATACGTTGATGCGGGGGTACTTTGTCTTTGATTAACTGATTGAGCTTATCTGAAGTGTTCTGTCCAGTACGGCCAAGGTCATTCGATGTGGTTCCTTCGAAAGGGTCTTTACCGCCCTGGGACATGTTAACGACAGAAGCTTCACCCGAAGCATTTGAGCCCGGTTGGGAAGCTCCGGCTTTGTTGTCACCAGAGTCGGAAGCAGGAGTATTACGATTAGCTGACGTTGACGATGAGTTATCGTTTTCATCATCGCTATCGTTTTGCCCATGTTCTTTATCTGGTGCGCCACCGGTATTACCATCAGGATCTGAAGAAGGCCCATTCTGACCGGCTGACGATGACGGCGAGCCGCCATTACCGCCTGAACTTACAGTCTGGCCATCCCCATTTTTGTCAGAACTGTCGGATGACTGGCCCGGCTCTGACGAACTGTCATCGCCTTTGCTGTCACCATAATCAGCGCCCTGATTATCATCCTGCGGAGGTTCTTCTTGCTCATTAGTTTCGTTAAATGCATCTACTGCGAGGTCATATAACCGACATGCAACTTCAAACACCTTTTTAATCGAGGTTGCTTGTACTGCTTCAGCCATAACCGTCATAGGGCTTTGTTGAATAAATCAGATTTCGGGTAAGTCTCCCCCGTAGCGGGTTGTGTTTTCAGGCAATACGCACGCTTTCAGGCATACCTGCTTTCGTCATTTTGTTCAGCGCTCGTACCAGGGCCATAGCCTCCGCAACCTGACCATCGTAGTCACGCAGCGTCAGTGAACCCCCGAACAGCTGTTTTACCCGGTACATCGCCGTTTCCGCTATCGAGCGACGGTTGTAATCTGTTGTCCATTTCCACCGCGCATTACTCCCGGTCATTCGCTGATTAGCCACTGCACGGTTACGGTCTGCATATTCACCGGGCCAGTAACCCGCACCTTTTCGGGGAGGGATAAGCGCGCTGATTTTCTTACGCCGCAGTTCATCGTGACATAGCCGGGTATCGTAAGCGCCATCGGCGGCGGCTGACCTGATTTTCCGGTGGGTTTGCCGGATTAACCCGGGGAAGGCCTCTGAGTCCGTAACGTTGTTCAGCGACAGGTCAGCGCAGATGATTTCATGTGTTTTACTGTCAACGGCGAGATGCAGCTTACGCCAGATACGGCGGCGTTCCTGGCCATGCTTTTTGACTTTCCACTCGCCTTCACCGAAGACCTTCAGCCCGGTGGAATCAATTACCAGGTGTGCGATTTCACCCCGGGTGGGCGTTTTGAAACTGACATTAACCGACTTTGCCCGCCTGCTGACACAGCTGTAATCCGGGCAGCGTAGCGGAACGTTCATCAGAGAAAAAATGGAATCAATAAAGCCCTGCGCAGCCCGCAGGGTCAGCCTGAATACGCGTTTAATGACCAGCACAGTAGTGATGGCAAGGTCAGAATAGCGCTGAGGTCTGCCTCGTGAAGAAGGTGTTGCTGACTCATACCAGGCCTGAATAGCTTCATCATCCAGCCAGAAAGTTATGGAGCCACGGTTGATGAGGGCTTTATTGTAGGTGGGCCAGTTGGTGATTTTGAACTTTTGCTTTGCCACGGAACGGTCTGCGTTGTCGGGAAGATACGTGATCTGATCCTTCAACTCAGCAAAAGTTCGATTTATTCAACAAAGCC
>NZ_JAOWIG010000075.1:0-126979 GCF_030332245.1 Citrobacter sp. Cy070 | reverse complement strand
GAAGAAGCCCATCCTGACGGATGGGCTTTTTTGCGTCTGTATTTCCGGATAACCAGGCTGTTGTAGGCCTGATAAGCGCAACGCCGTCAGGCACGCCCGGTGCACATTGCCGGATGGCGGTTTCGCCTTATCCGGCCTACGGGTGGGTACGCAGCCAACTAACAATAAACTCGACGATGCTGTTTAGATCATTGAGGTCCAGAACCGGCACACCTACATCCAGCGCAGCGTCGCTGGCCACCGCAATAGTGTGCTCATCAATAGACAACTCAGCAATGCTGTGCCCTGCCGCTTCACGAAACAGCAATATCTTCGCGACAGGTTCATGCTTAAAGCCTTCAACAAGCACCATATCTAACGTCGAAGCATCCATCCGGCTAACCAGATAGGCCAGGTCCAGTTCGGGCTCTTCAGGTGTTTCAACCATTAACGCCCAACGTTGCTTACTGGCAACCAGCGTTTGCGCCGCTCCGGCTTTACGTAGCTCATAGCTATCTTTACCGGGCTTGTCGACATCCATCTTGTGATGAGTATGCTTAATCAATCCGGGACGTATACCTCTGGCACGTAGTTCCGGGATCAATTTTTTGAGCAGCGTGGTTTTTCCCGTGCCGCTCCATGCCGCAATGGCGAGTAATGGGATCATGATTTTTCCTGCCATTTTGCGAGCTCTTCGGGGGTGTTCACGTTTACGAACGCATCTTTATGATCGCTGAAATCGACAGCATGACCGCCAGCCAGACGCATAAAGACCATGACGCGTCTTTCACCGGACTGAAGATAATCCTGCAGCAAAGGCTGCATAGAGCGGTGCATCAGCGCAATGGTTGGGTGATCTCTTTCACCATCATGCACCCAGACAACCGGTGCAGCTTTGCGCTGCTCTTTTAAACGAGCGACCAGATCGTGAGGAATATAGGGCATATCACACGGGCAGAACAAAAACCATTCCCCCGTTTGCTGCAGGAATACCGATAGCATCCCGGCCAGTGGGCCAGGGAAATCGGCCAATGAATCGGGGATCACTTTCAGGCCGCTTTGCTGGTAAATCTCCCGGTGGCGATTAGCATTGACCACCACGGTTTCGACCTGCAAAGCGAGGGTATCTGCCACATGTCGCCAAAGAGGTTTTCCGTCCAGCTCAAGCAAACCTTTATCGGTTCCGCCCATCCGTCTGGCCTTACCACCTGCCAGCACAACCCCTGTTATTGCACTATCCAGAATCACTGATATCGCCTCTTTTAATGTGGGATTGACCCTGCTAACGTATCCGTATTGAGCCTAAGGAGCACAACCATGAAATGTAAACGTCTGAATGAAGTTATTGAACTCCTCCAGCCAGCCTGGCAGAAAGAACCCGATCTAAACCTGATGCAATTTTTACAGAAACTGGCGCAAGAGTCAGGTTTTGACGGCGAACTGGCGGATTTAACTGATGACATTCTGATCTATCACCTGAAAATGCGTGACTCGGCGAAAGACGCGGTCATCCCAGGTATTCAGAAAGATTATGAAGAAGATTTTAAAACTGCACTACTCCGCGCACGTGGCGTAATTAAAGAGTAAAAGCTTGTAATCGCCACCACCGAAAGCGCTGCGAAATGATATCCTGAATCATTCGTAGTATTTTCCGGATGATGGGATGAACGACAACGCTTTTAATTTCCAGACGCTACACCCGGATACCATCATGGATGCACTGTTTGAGCAGGGGATCCGGGTGGATTCCGGGCTTACCCCGCTTAACAGCTATGAAAACCGTGTCTATCAATTCCAGGACGAAGACCGTCGACGTTTTGTCGTTAAGTTTTATCGCCCTGAACGTTGGTCTGTCGATCAGATCCAGGAAGAACACCAGTTTGCTCTGGAACTGGTGAGCGATGAAGTCCCGGTCGCTGCGCCGCTAGTACTAAACGGCCAAACGCTGTTAAGTCATCAGGGTTTTCATTATGCGATCTTCCCCAGCGTCGGCGGGCGACAGTTTGAGGCCGACAACATCGATCAGATGGAGGCGGTGGGTCGCTATCTGGGGCGTATGCATCAGACCGGCTGCAAGCGTACTTTTGCCTTTCGCCCAACGATTGGCCTTGAAGAGTATCTGACTGAGCCACGTAACGTTTTTGAACACGCACCGCTGATCCCATCAGGGCAAAAAGCGGCCTTCCTTAAGGCAACGGATGCGCTGATCGCACTCGTTACCGATCGCTGGCATACGCGTTTTAACACATTACGCCTGCACGGTGATTGCCATGCCGGTAATATTTTGTGGCGCGATGGCCCGATGTTTGTCGATTTAGATGATGCTCGTAATGGTCCGGCTGTTCAGGATTTATGGATGCTTCTCAATGGCGATAAAGCTGAACAACGCATGCAGCTTGAAACCATTATCGAAGCTTATGAAGAGTTTAGTGAGTTCGATACTTCTGAAATCGGACTGATAGAACCTTTACGCGCTATGCGTTTAGTTTATTATCTTGCCTGGCTAATTCGACGTTGGGCTGACCCTGCGTTTCCAAAAAACTTCCCGTGGTTAACCGGGGAAGATTACTGGCATCGTCAGACTGCGACCTTTATTGAGCAGGCAAAAATTCTGCAAGAGCCCCCCTTACAATTAACGCCAATGTATTAATCGGAGAAACTTGAACATGAAAAAAATATGGCTGGCGCTGGCTGGTATGGTTTTAGCTTTTAGCGCATCGGCAGCGCAGTTCCAGGATGGTAAGCAGTACATCACACTGGAAAAGCCTGTTGCGGGTGAACCGCAGGTGTTGGAGTTTTTCTCCTTCTACTGCCCACATTGCTACCAGTTTGAAGAAGTGCTTCACGTGTCTGATAACGTGAAGAAAAAGCTGCCGGAAGGCACCAAGATGACCAAATACCACGTCGAATTTCTGGGGCCTTTGGGTAAAGATCTGACGCAGGCATGGGCGGTTGCTATGGCGCTGGGCGTTGAAGATCAGGTCACTGTTCCGCTGTTTGAAGGGGTTCAGAAAACTCAGACCGTTCAATCTGTTGCAGATATCCGCAAAGTGTTTGTCGACGCAGGTATTAAAGGCGAAGACTATGATGCGGCATGGAACAGCTTCGTGGTGAAATCACTCGTGGCGCAGCAGGAAAAAGCGGCGGCTGACTTGCAGCTGCAGGGCGTGCCGGCGATGTTTGTTAATGGCAAATATCAGGTCAACCCGCAGGGTATGGACACCAGCAGCATGGATATCTTTGTACAACAGTATGCGGATACCGTGAAGTATCTGGTCGGTCAGAAGTAAAAGAAAAGCCGGTCACTGACCGGCTTTTTTATTTGAGGCTTTAATTGCATCGAGCTGCGCGTCTTTCTCACTCCACAGCGTATTTAGCCATAGCTGAAACCGACGCTTGAATCCCTTATCGTTTACGTAATCACCGTGCAACTCTTCATGGATTGGCTCCAGATTCACCCGCACGACAATCCGCGTTAACTTACCGCTCAGCATATCGTAGAACGGTCGGCTGCTGTTTTCCGGATAGCACAACGTGACGTTCAACATTTTATCGAACTGTGACCCCAGGACGTTCAAGGCCATCGCAATACCGGCCGCCTTGGGAGGAAGCAGGTTTTGATAGGGTGAACGGGTTTGCTCGCGTTTTTCTTTGGTAAACCGTGAACCCTCAACAAAATTCACAATGGTTGTTGGATGCGCACGAAATTTCTCGCAGGAACGACGCGTTGTTTCGACATCTTTACCGCGCCGTTCCGGGTGGCGAAGCAGATAACCACGCGAATAGCGTTTCATAAACGGCATATCCAGCGCCCAGCAGGCCAGGCCAATAAAGGGTACCCAGGCTAACTGCTGCTTGAGGAAGTATTTGTTCATCGGGATGTGCTTACGGAACAGAACGCAAAGCACAACGATATCAGCCCAGCTGTAATGGTTACAAATGAGCAGATACCAATTTTTCTTGCTAAGACCTTCCAGCCCCTCGATATCCCACTTTAATCGTGGATTAAGGTGCAGCAGTAGCGCCAGACCTTCACACCAGCAATACATCATGAAATTACAGAAGACAGAAACCTTGCGCCAGACGACAGGAATGGGCAAAAGGAGTTTTACAACCCCTGCAAGGATGATCGGCACAGAACAAAAAATCGTGACCAATATGGTCAATACGATACTCAGCAACAGCGTTATCGCAGCGAGTATTCTCGTCATAATTAAATTATTCAAAAGGTTAGCCATAGATAGTGCGCTAAATGAGGCGCAAGGGGCAGATTTTATCAGAAAACGAACCAAATGATGGATCTTCGCTGAATAGAAAAAACAGGAATATCTATCCACATCAGGATATAAGCTGTAAAAATGGAATAAAATGCTGTGTATTTATTTAATGCTTTGAAATTTATATAAAAATATTATGAAGTGATAATTTTGTTGCTACATTTAAAGAGCTGAAAATTATTTATTCACAAAGTTATCCACAGCACGCTTTGCGAGCAACGCAGAAGATCTGCAAAAGATTTTCGACAAATGCGGCGAAAAACTCATGTTTTCATCCTGTCTGTGGCATCCTTTACCCATAATCTGATAAACAGGCACGGACATTATGGTTCAGATCCCAGAAAACCCACTTATCCTTGTAGACGGTTCATCTTACCTGTATCGCGCATACCACGCGTTCCCGCCGCTGACGAACAGCGCAGGAGAGCCTACTGGTGCGATGTACGGCGTCCTCAACATGTTGCGTAGCTTGATTCTGCAATATCAACCTACGCATGCAGCGGTGGTATTCGACGCTAAGGGTAAAACCTTCCGTGATGAATTATTCGAACACTACAAGTCGCACCGCCCGCCAATGCCGGACGATTTACGTGCGCAGATTGAACCTCTGCATGCGATGGTAAAAGCGATGGGGCTGCCATTGCTGGCGGTTTCAGGCGTGGAAGCGGACGATGTCATCGGTACGCTGGCACGTGAGGCAGAGAAGGTGGGGCGTCCGGTACTGATTAGCACCGGCGATAAAGATATGGCTCAACTGGTGACGCCGAATATCACCCTCATCAACACTATGACTAATACGATCCTTGGTCCGGATGAGGTCGTAAATAAGTACGGTGTTCCGCCTGAATTGATCATCGATTTCCTGGCGCTGATGGGGGACTCCTCAGATAACATTCCAGGTGTACCAGGCGTGGGTGAAAAAACGGCTCAGGCGTTGCTGCAGGGGCTGGGTGGGTTGGATACTCTCTATGCGGAATCCGACAAAATAGCAGGGCTGAGCTTCCGTGGTGCCAAAACCATGGCAGGCAAACTCGAGCAGAATAAAGAAGTGGCGTATCTCTCGTATAAGCTGGCTACCATCAAAACGGATGTTGAGCTGGAATTAACCTGCGAGCAGCTGGAAGTGCGCCAACCAGCAGCAGAAGAACTGCTGGGCTTGTTTAAACAGTATGAATTCAAGCGTTGGGTTACTGACGTTGAAGCCGGTAAATGGCTACAGGCGAAAGGGACGAAACCGGCAGCTAAACCGCAGGAGACCATCGTTGTCGATGAAACGCCTGAGGAACCTGCCACGGTGCTTTCCTACGACAATTATGTGACGATTCTGGACGAAGCAACGCTGGAAGAGTGGATTGCAAAGCTGAAGAAAGCGCCCGTCTTTGCCTTTGATACTGAAACTGACAGCCTGGACAACATCTCCGCGAATCTGGTTGGCCTGTCTTTTGCCATTGAGCCAGGTGTGGCTGCGTATGTTCCTGTCGCTCATGATTACCTGGATGCCCCCGATCAGATCTCTCGCGACCGCGCGCTGGCGCTCCTGAAGCCGCTGCTGGAAGATGAGAACGCGCATAAAGTTGGGCAAAACCTGAAGTACGATCGCGGTATCCTGGCGAACTATGGCATCGAGCTTCGCGGCATCACCTTTGACACCATGCTCGAATCCTACATTCTTAACAGTGTTGCAGGCCGACACGATATGGACAGCCTGTCAGATCGCTGGCTGAAACATAAAACCATCACCTTTGAAGAGATTGCCGGGAAAGGTAAAAACCAGCTGACCTTTAACCAGATAGCACTGGAAGAGGCCGGGCGCTATGCCGCAGAGGATGCCGATGTTACGCTTCAGTTGCATCTGAAGATGTGGCCAGAACTGCAGAAGCACAAAGGGCCGCTAAATGTTTTCGAAAATATTGATATGCCGCTGGTCCCGGTTCTGTCCCGCGTTGAGCGCAATGGTGTGAAAATCGATCCGGCTGTTCTGCACAAGCATTCAGAAGAGCTGACGCTGCGTTTGAACGAGCTGGAGCAAAAAGCGCACGAGATTGCCGGAGAAGCGTTTAACCTTTCTTCCACCAAGCAGCTGCAAACTATCTTGTTTGAAAAGCAAGGTATTAAGCCGCTGAAGAAAACCCCTGGCGGCGCGCCATCAACGTCAGAAGAGGTGCTGGAAGAGCTCGCGCTGGATTATCCGTTGCCGAAAGTTATCCTGGAATATCGTGGGTTAGCAAAACTGAAGTCGACCTACACGGATAAGCTTCCGTTGATGATCAACCCAAAAACCGGACGCGTACATACCTCCTATCATCAGGCGGTTACGGCGACCGGACGTTTGTCTTCAACCGATCCTAACCTGCAAAACATCCCGGTACGTAACGATGAAGGTCGTCGTATTCGCCAGGCATTTATCGCACCAGAAGACTACGTGATTGTCTCTGCGGACTACTCGCAGATCGAGCTGCGTATTATGGCGCATCTCTCGCGCGATAAAGGCCTGCTTACCGCGTTTGCCGAAGGGAAAGATATTCACCGTGCAACGGCGGCAGAAGTTTTTGGTTTACCGCTGGATTCCGTGACTGGTGAACAACGCCGCAGCGCAAAAGCCATTAACTTTGGTCTGATCTATGGCATGAGCGCCTTCGGTCTGGCGCGTCAGCTGAATATTCCGCGTAAAGAAGCACAGAAGTACATGGATCTCTACTTCGAACGCTACCCAGGCGTGTTGGAATATATGGAACGCACCCGCGCGCAGGCGAAAGAGCAGGGTTATGTAGAAACGCTGGAAGGTCGCCGTCTCTATTTACCGGATATTAAATCCAGTAATGGCGCTCGCCGTGCAGGTGCAGAACGCGCGGCAATTAACGCCCCGATGCAGGGTACTGCCGCAGACATTATCAAACGAGCGATGATTGCGGTGGACAGATGGCTGCAAACCGAGCAACCGCGTGTGCGTATGATTATGCAGGTGCACGATGAACTGGTGTTTGAAGTGCATAAAGATGACCTCGAAAGCGTCTCGAAAAAGATCCATCAGCTGATGGAAAACGAGACGCAAATTGATGTGCCATTGCTGGTGGAAGTCGGTAGTGGTGAGAACTGGGATCAGGCGCACTAAGGGTTTACTGAATAACGGCTCTTTTTCGTAACTAAGCAACATAAGATAGAGCTTTTTGTGATGTCCATTAGAATTCCCTATGTAAGGAATGAAAAAAAATTACAAAAAGTGCTTTCTGAGCTGCTTAAAAAAGAGTAAAGTTATTCACGTAGGGTACAGAGGTAAGATGTTCTATCTTTCAGACCTTTTACTTCACGTAATCGGATTTGGCTGAATATTTTAGCCGCCCCAGTCAGTAATGACTGGGGCGTTTTTTATTGTGCGAAAGAAAAGTTTTGTACATGCTGTAGGCCGGATAAGACGCGCAGCGGCGCCATCCGGCAATACGGTGGGTTATTCCCCGTCCTGCATCTCTTCAATCGGCGCCAGCTCACTAAACCAGCTATCCAGCTTCTGCCGCAGTTTGTCCACACCCAGCTTTTTCAGTGATGAAAATGCTTCTACCTGCACATCACCGTTAAATGCCAGTACGGCTTCACGTACCATATTCAGCTGCGCTTTGCGCGCGCCGCTGGCCAGCTTGTCTGCTTTAGTCAGCAGCACCAGAACCTGAACGTTGCTCTCCACAGCCCACAGGATCATCTGCTGGTCGAGATCTTTTAGCGGGTGGCGAATATCCATCAATACCACCAGACCTTGCAGGCTCTGGCGTTTTTCCAGGTATTCGGCCAGTGCGCGCTGCCATTTACGTTTCATCTCTTCCGGGACTTCGGCATAACCATAACCAGGCAGGTCGACCAGGCGTTTACCGTCCACAACTTCAAACAGGTTGATGAGCTGAGTACGGCCTGGAGTTTTAGATGTACGCGCCAGACCCTTTTGATTCGTCAGGGTATTTAGCGCACTGGATTTGCCTGCGTTGGAACGGCCAGCAAAAGCCACTTCTATACCGGTGTCGGAAGGTAAGTGGCGAATATCAGGCGCACTCATCACAAAGTGCGTCTGTTGATAATTCAAGTTAGTCAAAGCAGTCCTCTCCATCAATCAGGGCTTTGCAGCGATTATACCTGAACCCCAGCAAAAGGCTGGTTTTTCGACGAGTGGGCTGTGTGAGTAAAAACCACGCGCTTTGTGAGACATTGCCGACAGTTTCTATACGAGATGACAGAGTAAAAAATGGCAGAACTAAAATAAATCATAGAGTTACATTTGGGCGCTATTCTTAAAATCAGAAATTGTTACCCAGGTTACTTGTACGTTTAAACCAAAACGGTAAAGTAGCGTCCATAGCGAGGAAGCTGACAGGATAAACGACTCAGGATGAGGGTCAGGAGCGCCAGGAGGCGAAGACACAGGATTGTCAGGAAGACAAACGTCCGGAGACGTTAGTAAAAGGAAATGGAAACAACACGGAATGTTGCAGGCTAAGGGAAAAACAGGGTGTGTTGATAGCCAACAGGGATAGTAGAGCCCGTAAGGGTTGAGAGTCAGGAAAAAAGGCGACAGATTACTCTGTCGCCTTTTTTCTTTATTTCTGCTAGATTCCGGCGCAATTATATACTGAATAAATACAGCCAAAGACGAATCATGATGAAACCAACTTCTACACCACGCGGTAAAGGTCCTGCAAAAGCGCGTCGTAAAACACGCGAAGAAATTAACCAGGAAGCTCGCGACCGTAAGCGCCAGAAAAAACACCGTGGTCATGCGGCGGGTAGCCGTGCGTCCGGTAGCGAAGGCGGTTCTGGTGGCGGAAACCAAAACAAGCAAAAAGATCCTCGTATTGGCAGCAAAAACCCCATTCCATTGGGCGTGACCGAAAAAGTCACCAAACAGCACAAACCGAAGAGTGAGAAACCTATGCTTTCACCACAGGCTGAGTTGGATTTACTGGAAACGGATGAGCGCCTGGATGCGCTGCTGGAGCGTCTTGAAGCAGGAGAAACCCTGAGCGCGGAAGATCAGGCCTGGGTTGATGCCAAGCTGGACCGCATCGATGAGCTGATGCAAAAGCTGGGTCTTTCTTACGATGACGAGGAAGAAGAGGAAGAGGAAGAAAAGCAGGAAGACATGATGCGCCTGCTGAAAGGCGGCAACTAACGATTTTACACCGTGGGTCTTCCCGTCCTGCTTATAACCCTTCCGGTTATATGTTATCTGGTGTGGTTATTCGTTAAACTACAGCGGTTGTCGCGGCGACAGAAGTGGCTGCGCAACCGGCTCATCACCCGCACTGGGGTTAAGCCGGTACGCCGTACCCGCCAGAGACGCCATCGGAAGGAGTGAGCATGTCAGAGCAGCTAATAGACTGGGACCTGGCCCTGATCCAGAAATATAACTATTCCGGGCCACGATATACCTCGTACCCGACCGCGCTGGAGTTTTCTGAAGACTACGGCACAGAAGCATTTCTAAAGGCCGTGGCGCGTTATCCTGAGCGTCCGCTCTCGCTATACGTTCACATCCCGTTCTGCCACAAACTGTGCTACTTCTGTGGCTGCAACAAGATTGTGACTCGCCAGCAGCATAAAGCCGATCAATACCTCGATGCCCTGGAACAAGAAATCATTCACCGCGCTCCGCTGTTCGTCGGACGCCATGTCAGCCAACTGCATTGGGGCGGCGGTACGCCAACTTACTTAAATAAAGCGCAAATCAGCCGTTTGATGTCGCTGCTGCGTGGTAACTTCAACTTTAACGATGACGCCGAAATCTCGATCGAAGTTGATCCGCGCGAAATTGAGCTGGATGTGCTCGATCATTTACGTGCTGAAGGTTTTAACCGCCTGAGCATGGGGGTACAGGACTTCAACAAAGAAGTTCAGCGCCTGGTGAACCGTGAGCAGGATGAGGAGTTTATCTTTGCGCTGCTGAATCATGCGCGGGAGATTGGCTTTACCTCAACAAATATTGATCTGATTTATGGCCTGCCAAAACAGACACCGGAAAGCTTCGCCTTCACCCTGAAACGCGTGTCTGAGCTGAATCCAGACCGTCTGAGCGTCTTTAACTACGCGCACCTGCCAACGCTGTTTGCTGCCCAACGCAAGATTAAAGATGCTGACCTGCCCAGCGCGCAGCAGAAGCTGGATATTCTGCAGGAGACCATCTCTTCACTGACCGAAACGGGTTATCAGTTCATTGGGATGGATCACTTTGCCCGCCCGGATGATGAACTGGCCATTGCTCAACGCAAAGGTGTGCTGCACCGTAATTTCCAGGGTTATACCACCCAGGGCGATACTGATTTACTGGGGATGGGCGTATCGGCTATCAGCATGATTGGCGACAGCTACGCGCAGAACCAGAAAGAGCTGAAGCACTATTACCAGCAGGTCGACGAGCAAGGGAACGCACTGTGGCGCGGAATTACGCTGAACCGCGACGACTGCATTCGTCGGGATGTTATTAAGCTTTTGATCTGCAACTTCCGTCTCGACTATGCCGCCGTGGAACAGCAATGGGATCTCAACTTCGCTGATTATTTTGCCGAAGACCTGAAACTGCTGGCACCACTGGCGAAAGATGGGCTGGTGGATGTGGATGAGAAGGGGATTCAGGTTACGCCTAAGGGGCGCCTGCTGATCCGCAATATTTGTATGTGCTTTGATGCCTATCTGCGGCAGAAAGCACGCATGCAGCAGTTCTCACGGGTCATTTAACCAGGTTGCCCGGTGGCGCTACGCTTACCGGGCCTACACGTCGCGATAATCTGTAGGCCGGATAAGCGTTAGCGCCATCCGGCGCGCCTTCAGCTAAACAGCCCAACCAGCGCCGCACACAGCACTGCGGCAACCGCAGTTTGTGGCGTGTGGCTGTCGACTGAGCCGCTCGATAGCAGATTAATGATTGATTCCAGCATGATGACTTCCCCCCGTTTGCCGGGCACGATCATACTTAACTCATCGGAACAGTAAAGCGCAAAATAGCAGCAGTTTGCGCTCAATGATCAATCTTTACACAGTGACGAATCGTCACTCCATTCCGAGTTCTTTTAACTTACGCGTCAAGGTATTACGGCCCCAGCCAAGCAGGCGTGCGGCTTCCTGTTTGTGCCCCTGGGTATGACGTAGCGCGGTGGTCAACAGCGTGCGCTCCATCTCCGGTTGAGCCTCAGAAAGCAGGTTTTGATGACCGGAACGCAAGGCCCGGTCTGCCCACTGTGCCAACAGGGTTGCCCAGCTGTCCGGCTGCATGTGTGAAGGCGCATTGGGCACGCTGGCTTCAAACAGTTCGGCCGGTAAGTCCTGAATCAGCACTTCCTGCCCGGCGGCCATGACGGTTAACCAGCGGCAGGTGTTCTCAAGCTGACGCACGTTACCCGGCCAGGCCAGACGGGTCAGCGCCGCCTCGGTTTCCGGGTGTAATTGTTTGGCTTCAACGCCCAGTTCGCGCGCGGCCTCCTGCAGGAAATGACGTGCCAGACGGGGGATATCTTCCCGACGTTCACGCAGCGGCGGCAGATGCACGCGGATGACGTTCAGACGATGGAATAAGTCTTCGCGGAATTTGCCTTCCTGTACGCGCAGTTCCAGATTCTGGTGCGTGGCGGCGATGATACGTACGTCCACCTTCACGGGCGCATAGCCGCCAACGCGATAAAATTGCCCGTCGGCTAATACGCGCAGTAAACGCGTTTGCACGTCCAGCGGCATATCACCTATTTCATCGAGAAATAGCGTACCGCCGTCAGCCTGTTCAAAGCGCCCCTGGCGAATCGTATTTGCCCCGGTAAACGCCCCTTTTTCATGGCCAAACAGCTCAGACTCGATCAAATCTTTCGGAATAGCCGCCATGTTCAGCGCGATAAAGGGCGCTTTGACGCGCGGGCTATGACGATGCAACGCATGGGCGACCAGCTCTTTACCGGTCCCGGACTCTCCGTTAATCAATACGCTGATTGACGACCGGGACAGTCGGCCAATTATGCGAAAGACATCCTGCATTGCCGGCGCTTCGCCGATGATGTCAGTTGTTGGGCCGTTGATCTGAATATTGCGCGGTTGCTGCTGTTCCTGATAATGGCTGATGGCACGTTCGACCAGTGCCACGGCTTCATCGATATCAAAAGGTTTGGGCAGATAATCAAACGCCCCTTGCTGGTAGGCGCTGACGGCAGCATCCAGATCGGAGTGTGCGGTCATTATGATGACCGGAAGCATCGGATGCCGCTGTTTAATCTGTTTTAACAGCGTCAGACCGTCCATGCCCGGCATGCGAATATCCGACAACAGTACGTCAGGCGTTTTGCTGGCCAGCGCGTCCAGCACCTCTTTACCACTTTCAAATGTGGTACAGCTTAGCCCTGCCCCTGCGAGCGCACGTTCAAGCACCCAACGGATGGAACTATCGTCATCAACGACCCAGACTATTCCTCGTTGCATAAACGTCACCTTATTTCCTGATAGGCAGGTAAACCGAGAACTCGGTATGACCCGGCCAACTGGTAAATTCAATTTTGCCGGAATGTTGATCAATTAAATTACGGGCGATGGATAATCCAAGCCCGGTACCGCCTTCGCGACCGCTGACCATTGGGTAGAACAGCGTGTCCTGCAAATGCGAGGGAATACCCGGACCGTTATCCTCAACATCAATCCGTGCCGCCAGGCGATAACGTACGCCGTGCAGCGTGAGCTGAAACGCGGTGCGGGTACGCAGAATGATCTCGCCGCCTTCCGGTCCCAACGCCTGTAAAGCATTGCGCACGATGTTTAACAGAACCTGCTCGATCTGGTCCGGATCGTGCAGTAATTCGGGCAGACTCGGGTCGTAATCACGAATCAGCGTGACGTTTTCCGGGAGCTCCATTGAGACCAGCGCCACCACGCGCTCCGCCACCTTGTGAATACTTTCCGTGACATGCATGCCAGGCTGTTGTGGTCCCAGCAGACGGTCGACCAGATTACGCAGGCGGTCGGCCTGCTCAATAATGACTTTGGTATATTCGGTCAGCGCCGGGTCCGGAAGCGCTTTGCTGAGTAGCTGCGCTGCGCCGCGTAATCCACCTAAAGGGTTCTTGATTTCGTGCGCCAGACCGCGCACCAGATCGCGGGCGGCAATCTGCTGGGCGTGCTGGAGCTGCTCCTGACTCAGACGGCGCTGGTTATCCATTGGCGCCATCTCCAGCAGGATAAGGCCATCAGGCAGCCTCTGAGCGGTCACTGAGAGGATATGTGAGTGGCTGTCTATCACCAGCGTCACTTCGTTATCCGTAAAGCCCTGGCCTGCTTCCAGGCTCTCTCGCATCAGTCCGATGTTTAAGGAGAAATAACTCAACAGATCGGGAAGCGGTGTCCCAAACAGTTTGCGGGAGCTTTGGGCGAGCAGCTGCTGTGCCGCCGGGTTGGCGTAATGTACCGCCAGCTCATCGTCGACGAGCAAAATGCTGTTGATTAAAGAATTGAGGATCTGCCCAGCATCGGGCAGCGTGCCGGTTGCCATTCAGCAGTCTCCTGAAAAGTGTTGCACCAATTTAGTGCATTATAGCTTTTTACATCAAAAAAGCGCGAGAAAGCAGGTTGTTAGTGGAGAAAAAAGCCCATCCTGGGATGGGCTAAAAGTTCCACGGCAACTAAAACCTTCGTCTTTCTCCCGACAGCTGTGTTGGCTGCTTTCGCTCACCCTAGTCACTTACTTATGTAAGCTCCCGGGGATTCACTCAATTGCTGCCTTGCTGTAGCAAGAAATCCATTGGTTATTACATCCTCTGCACGTTTTTATGTGAGAGTGTAAAAGTTAAATTAAACGCTGTAGTACAGCTCAAACTCTACCGGGTGCGGAGTCATACGCACACGGTCATCTTCTTCGCGACGCAGCGTAATGTACGCATCAATCGCTTCATTGGTGAACACGCCGCCTGCAGTCAGGAACTCACGGTCCAGATCCAGTTCTTTCAGTGCTTCTTCCAGAGAACCTGCAACCTGTGGGATCTCTTTCGCTTCTTCCGGCGGCAGGTCATACAGGTTTTTGTCCATGGCTTCGCCCGGGTGGATCTTGTTCTTGATACCGTCAAGACCAGCCATCAGCAGCGCTGCGAAGCACAGGTACGGGTTAGCAGCCGGGTCCGGGAAACGCACTTCAATACGACGCGCTTTCGGAGAAGCAACCACCGGAATACGGATGGAAGCAGAACGGTTACGGGCAGAGTAAGCCAGCATTACCGGCGCTTCGTAGCCTGGGACCAGACGCTTATAAGAGTTAGTGGTCGGGTTCGCCAGGGCGTTGATCGCTTTAGCGTGTTTGATTACGCCGCCGATGTAGAACAGCGCCTGCTCAGACAGACCCGCATACTTGTCACCGGAGAACAGGTTTACGCCGTTCTTGGACAGAGACATGTGGCAGTGCATGCCGGAACCGTTATCGCCAAACATCGGTTTTGGCATAAAGGTCGCGGTTTTACCGAAACGGTGCGCAACGTTGTGCACAACGTATTTGTAGATCTGAATTTCGTCCGCTTTTTTGGTCATGGTGTTAAAGCGGGTCGCGATTTCGTTCTGGCCAGCGGTCGCCACTTCGTGGTGATGCGCTTCAACAACCAGGCCCATTTCTTCCATGATCAGACACATGGTAGAACGGATGTCCTGAGAAGAATCTACCGGAGGAACCGGGAAGTAACCGCCTTTCACACCAGGACGGTGGCCTTTGTTACCACCTTCGTATTTGGTGGAGGAGTTCCATGCGCCTTCGATGTCATCGATAGCCACGTGGGAACCGGAAATAGACGCGCCGAAACGGATGTCGTCAAACAGGAAGAATTCTGGCTCTGGCCCGAACAGAACGGTGTCTGCGATGCCGGTAGAACGCAGATACTCTTCAGCGCGTTTAGCGATGGAGCGCGGGTCGCGGTCATAGCCCTGCAGCGTACCGGGTTCCAGGATATCGCAACGGATGATCAGGGTAGACTCTTCATAGAACGGGTCGATGAGTGCAGTAGACGCATCTGGCATCAGAACCATGTCTGATTCGTTAATGCCTTTCCAGCCACCGATTGAGGAGCCGTCAAACATTTTGCCTTCTTCAAAGAATTCGGCATTTACCTGATGAGCAGGAATAGTGACGTGCTGTTCTTTACCTTTGGTATCAGTGAAGCGCAAATCAACAAACTTCACTTCGTGTTCGTTCAGCATCGTCAAAACGTGTTCAGCGGACATACTTACTCTCCCGGATTGGTCATGGTCGTCGTGGTAACGAAGTCTTCAATTCTGCAAAAATTGGCCGTGTCGCCGTAAAAAATATAAAGCGAAATCTGTGCCAACTTTTAAATTGCCCCTAAAAGGCGTTATCATGCGCACTATCGTGCAAAGGGGCTGCACCATGAAGGTTGTATTGCACCATTATAGTGCTTTAATGTGAACATTAAGCACCATATTGGTGCAAAGCATGTCAGATTACCCCTTTTAACGCTCCGTGAATGTGATCACAAAGAAACTCTGCAATACTTGTTTGCGGAGGATGTTTGTGATCCTGTTTTGTACTGCGATTAATCCGTGTACAATAACGCGCTATTTCTAAAATGCCTGAGGCAAAGTTGTGATCGAAAATTTGCGTAACATCGCCATCATCGCGCACGTAGACCATGGTAAAACGACCCTGGTAGACAAGCTGCTCCAACAATCCGGTACGTTCGATGCACGTGCTGAAACCCAAGAGCGCGTGATGGACTCCAACGATTTGGAGAAAGAGCGTGGGATTACCATCCTCGCTAAAAACACCGCTATCAAATGGAATGACTACCGTATCAACATCGTTGATACCCCGGGGCACGCCGACTTCGGTGGTGAAGTTGAACGTGTAATGTCCATGGTCGACTCCGTGCTGCTGGTGGTGGATGCAATGGATGGTCCGATGCCGCAGACGCGCTTCGTGACCAAAAAAGCCTTTGCCCATGGCCTGAAGCCAATTGTTGTTATCAACAAAGTTGACCGTCCTGGCGCGCGTCCTGACTGGGTTGTTGATCAGGTATTCGACCTGTTCGTTAACCTCGACGCTACCGACGAACAGCTGGACTTCCCGATCGTTTACGCTTCCGCGCTGAACGGTATCGCAGGTCTGGATCACGAAGATATGGCTGAAGACATGACTCCGCTGTATCAGACTATTGTTGATCGTGTACCGGCTCCGAACGTAGACCTTGATGGCCCGCTGCAGATGCAAATCTCTCAGCTGGACTACAACAACTACGTTGGCGTAATCGGCATCGGCCGCATTAAACGCGGTAAAGTTAAACCGAACCAGCAGATCACTATCATTGATAGCGAAGGCAAAACCCGTAACGGTAAAGTCGGTAAAGTTCTGACTCATCTGGGTCTGGAACGTATCGAGAGTGATATTGCCGAAGCAGGCGATATCATCGCGATCACCGGTCTGGGCGAACTGAACATCTCCGACACCATCTGCGATCCGCAGAACGTCGAAGCGCTGCCGGCTCTGTCCGTTGATGAACCGACCGTAACCATGTTCTTCTGCGTAAACACCTCTCCGTTCTGTGGTAAAGAAGGTAAATATGTTACCTCTCGTCAGATCCTTGACCGCCTGAACAAAGAGCTGGTGCACAACGTTGCGCTGCGCGTTGAAGAAACCGAAGATGCGGATGCGTTCCGTGTATCCGGTCGTGGTGAGCTGCACCTGTCTGTTCTGATTGAAAACATGCGTCGTGAAGGTTTCGAAATGGCGGTTTCCCGTCCGAAAGTAATCTTCCGCGAAATCGATGGCCGTAAACAAGAGCCATTCGAAAACGTAACGCTGGACGTCGAAGAGCAGCACCAGGGTTCTGTCATGCAGGCTCTGGGTGAGCGTAAAGGCGACCTGAAAAACATGAATCCAGATGGCAAAGGCCGCGTACGTCTTGACTACGTGATCCCAAGCCGTGGTCTGATCGGCTTCCGTTCAGAATTCATGACCATGACTTCCGGTACCGGTCTGCTGTACTCCACCTTCAGCCACTACGACGATGTTCGTGCGGGTGATGTGGGTCAGCGTCAGAACGGCGTACTGATCTCCAACGGCCAGGGTAAAGCAGTTGCGTTCGCACTGTTCAGCCTGCAGGACCGCGGTAAGCTGTTCCTGGGTCACGGTGCTGAAGTTTACGAAGGCCAGATCATCGGTATTCACAGCCGCTCTAACGACCTGACTGTAAACTGCCTGACCGGTAAGAAACTGACCAACATGCGTGCGTCCGGTACTGACGAAGCGACGGTTCTGGTTCCGCCGGTTAAGATGACTCTGGAGCAGGCTCTGGAATTCATCGATGACGACGAACTGGTAGAAGTTACTCCAACCTCTATCCGTATTCGTAAGCGTCACCTGACTGAAAACGATCGTCGCCGTGCAATGCGTGGCGCGAAAGAAGAGTAATTAACGCTCTTTCTCAGGTAAGCATAAAAAAGCCGCTGATTATCAGCGGCTTTTTTTATCATCAGCAGTATCAGAAGAAATACTTTGCCCCAACACGAATCTGGTTTTGTTCGCGATGATAGGGTTCAACATTGCGATCTAACCAGCGTAATTCCAGGTAGGGCAACCAGTGTTCATTGATCCGATACTTAAAGGTATTGGTAATTTCCCAGTGATGATCTTTTCCGTTGCTGCTATTGAAGTCATTAACTCGCATAAAATAGTGCGGTTCAAAGGTATAGGAAAATTTATCGGTAATGGCAAAGTTCCAGTAGTTACCTATTTCATAGGTATCATTATTATCCAGGTCGCCGTTCAGGTCGGTTGAACTGTAGTTATTATGGTTATATCGATTACGCACGGTAAGATTAAACCATGGTGTAAATTTATAGTTAACATCCAGATAAACAGCACCGCCAGAACCAATACTCTTATCGTTTATTAGCCCGCCAGGTTGGATTGTTAATTTATCTGTCGGTTTAAATAACGGATACCAGCCCTCTATTTCGTTATAGCCGTGTTTTAGCTCATCCTTGCGTTGCATCGTGTAGGTGTTGGTGAGCATGATACCTGCGCCCATATCAGAGTTATAGCCGACGCGCATCATGACCTCTATTTGATCTGACGCCAGGTTATATGCTTCGCGGTTTTCTACATAGGCTCCAGCGAAAGCAGAGGTTGATACCACAGAGGATAAGAAAATTATTGTCGTTAATTTTTTCATGATAAATCCATTTTTTAAGCGTAGGGAGGCCGCCATCCCTTGAGATGGAATAGGCGGCTATTATTTTTATACGTTTACAGCAGAGGTATTCTTTTTATTGGCAACCGGGTCCGGTTGGATGTTGTTTTTCTTCCGTTGGCTGATTTCCTCAATAATAAAAGCAAAACGTGTTTCGTTGAGCTTATAAAAGAAGCCCATTGTGAGTGCTGCAATAATTGCAAGTCCGCAAGGCCAGAGAAAAATGAGTTGACGCAAACCGAGCAGGGTAGCATCGCTCTGGGCAATGTTGGGGATATAACCGATTTGCGTCAGCATAATACCCGGCAGGAAGCCTGCGAGCGCCGCGGAAATTTTGCGCGAAAAGGTATAACCCGTATATACCGAGCCTTCCGCACGGATCCCCGTCTTCCATTCGCCATAATCGACCGTATCCGGAACCAGCGCCCAGTTCAGGCTGTTAACAAAAGCGGTTCCGAAGAAGGCCATGCAAGAAAACATCACGAATAAAAATGACGTGCTGCCCCAGAAAAAGTTCAGCACATCGCCGATTGCCCATAGCGCCAGACCGCCGAGGTAAACCTGTTTTTTACCGAAGCGTTTTACAGCTGTGGGAACCAGCAGTACCCCAAGCAGAATGCACCCCATGCTGAAGAAACCCATCCACGATAGTAGATGTATATCGTTGAGCACGTACTGGGTGTAATACACCTGAATCGCAAGCTTAATGTTGAATGCCGCCAGCGTGCACAAGTTGGCAACACATAGCACCAGTAGTGGGGGGTTACGGAAAATGGCGCAGAACGATTTGAGAATACTGGGCTTATGATGGTCCGGCACGATTTCGATATAGCGTTCCTTCACACCGCTAAAGCACCACCACATACTGAACAGTCCGCAGACAGAGAAGAGCAGTGCGGCAATCAGATAACCCAGCGAAGGTGAACTGACAAATAGCGCCTGAATCGGCATAAAGCCAACGGTACACAGTAACAGGCCCACGGTAGCGCCGCCCTGACGCCAGGCGGCGAGCTGAGCGCGTTCATGTGGATTTTTAGTAATTGCAGGCACCATCGCGCCGTAGGAACAGTTCATCAGGCTATAGAACAGGCCGAACAGCATGAACAACACCGTTGCCAGCCCCGTTTTCACCGTTAGCGTAAAGCCTGTCGCTAAAAACTGCGCGCTGGCGACGACGGCGACAGGAAATGACGCATACAAAATAAAGGGTCTGAATTTCCCCTTTGCGCCAATATTACGCCTTGAGTCCAGCAACACGCCGGTCAGAATATCGGTGAAGGCGGTGAAGAACTTCGCTACTAAAAAGATAATCCCACCGTACCAGGCCGGCATCCCTAGTTCATCGGTATAAAATTTAAGCAGATACAGCGTGCCGATACACAGCATCAAATTTGAGCCGAAGTCACCCACTCCGTAGGCGAATTTTTCACGCAGGCTCAGTTTTAGCGTTAGCGGATCATGAAAAGACATAATCGCTCCTCAATAGCGCCCCGTAGAGCGCTATTCATTATTATTATCAAACGGTTTGTTTACGCGCTTCTATCTCTTCAACGATACGGACATACATCTTCTCGTTAAGGTTGTAGAAACAGCCCATAGCTACAATGGTGATCACCGCCAACGCGCAGGGATAAATAAAGATCAGCTGACGCAATCCTTCGACCGTACTGGCAGATTGCACCACGTTGGGGACATAGCCGATTTGCGTTAGCATCCAGCCGGGGAAGAATCCCGCCAGCGCTTGTGACACTTTACGAAAGAAAGTGAAGCCGGTGTATACCGTTCCTTCCGAACGAACGCCGGTACGCCATTCGCCATATTCCACCGTGTCGGAGACCAGCGCCCAGTTCAGGCTGTTGACGAATGCTGAGCCGAAGAACGCCAGACAGGAGAAGGCGACAAAGCTGACTGAGCCGCCGCCAAAGAAGTAGTTCAGCAGATCGCCCGCGACCCAGATCAGCAAACCGCCGATGTAGACCTTTTTCTTGCCGAAACGCCTGACCATTCCCGGCATTAAGAAGACGCCGATGAAGATACAGCCCATGCTGAAAAAGCCCATCCAGGAAAGGAGGATCGGGTCGTTCAGTACGTACTGGGTGTAATAGACCTGAATCGCCAGCTTGACGTTAAACGCGCCAAGTGTGCAAAGGTTGGCAACGCACAGAATAAACAGCGGGCGGTTACCTGCGATGGCGCGGAAGGATTGCAGCAATCCCGGTTTTGCGCGGCATCAACGGGTTTCACTTCCACATAGCGTTCTTTTACCCCGGCATAGCACAGCCACATGAACAGCAGGCCGAACAGAGAGAACAAGGTGGCGGCGAAGATATAGCCCAACTGTGAGTTGCCTTCGATCAGGTTCATTACTGGAACAAAGCCGACGGTGCACAGCAGCAGGCCAAGAGTGGCTCCGCCCTGTCGCCAGGCAGCCAGCGAGGCGCGTTCGTCCGGGTTTTTGGTGATCGCGGGGACCATCGCACCGTAAGAGCAGTTCATCATACTGAAGAACAGTCCGTACAGCATAAACAGTACCGTTGCCATCACCGTTTTACCGGTGACTTCAAATGGTGTACCGACAAAGTTCGCAATCGCCAGCAGCGTCACTGGAAATGCGGCATACAGAACGAATGGGCGGAATTTGCCTTTCGGGCCGATTTTGCGGCGCGAGTCGAGCATAATCCCAGTCCCCATATCGGTAAACGCGGTAAAAAACTTGGCGATAAGGAAAATGATACCGCCATAAGTTCCAGGTAAACCAAGGACATCGGTATAAAACTTGAGTAAATAGAGCGTACCAATGTCCAGCAGGATATTGGAACCTAAATCACCCATCCCATAGGCGAGTTTTTCTTTGAACGGCAAGCGTAGGGTTGCCGGATTAGAAGAGGTCTGACTCATTATTATTCTCCATGTGCCCGTGAGTCTCCCCACGGGCGAGCCGTATTAGATGTTGCGTAAAGTGGCAAACAGTGACGCCCATTCACTCTTCGCGCGATAAAACACCGGAGGCTTGCCAATAGGCGCATCCACGGTAATTTCACCGCCCTGATAGGTTTCCCCGGTCCAGACATTTATCCAGCTATCTTCCGGCAGATACAGGGTCCAGTCGGACTTGCCTTGCTCGTGAACCGGCGCAACCAGCAGATCTTGTCCCAGCAGGTACTGATAGTTCAGGGTATAGGTCCGCGCATCGTCTTCGTAATGCAGGAACAGCGGGCGCATCACCGGCAGACCGGTAGCGCTGTTTTGCGCGACGGCCTGTTTGAGATACGGTTTCAGGGTGGTAAACACGGTGGTCATTCGTGCAAAGTGGGCGATGGTTTCAGCATCACCATCAAACTGCCAGTTATCGCCTGGGCGGTTACCTTCGTGGGTGCGCATCATCGGCGTGAAGGCGCTGAAGTCACACCAGCGCAGCAGCAGTTCTTTGCTGCGTTTCATGTCAAACAACGTGGTGTAGCCGCCGATATCGCTGTGGTGCAGGCCGTGACCGGTCATCGCCAGCGACAGCGCCGCAGGAACGACGGAAGCCAGACCGTCGTCAAGGCTCCAGTCCACGTTCTGATCGCCCGCCCACATCATGGTGGAGTATTTCTGGCTACCGGTGTAACCCGCACGCATAAAGAACAGGATCTCGCCGAGTTTGCCGGTCTCCTGTAGCGCTTCGTAGTTACATTTCGCCCACAGTGCGGGCCAGGCGTTGTGCATGATCTCGGCGCTGACGCCGTTGTGCAGATACGTATCTGTCGGCAGGTATTCGCCAAAATCCGCCATCCAGCCGCCGCAGCCCAGTTCGATCATGTTTTTCTTGATGACCTCTTTGAACCAGTCGTAGGCTTCCGGGTTGGTCAGATCGACCACGCCGCCGTAAAACTCGCCAAACTCTACGAGGTAATCGCCGCCGGATGCATCTTTCGCCAGATAACCGTGTTTGGCCGCTTCGGCACAGAGATCTTTATCGCTGGCAACATACGGGTTGATGTAGGAGAGGAACTGCACGCCTTCTTCTTTCCACTGCTTAATACGGCTATCCAACTGCGGATAATTGTCGCTGTTCCATTTCCAGTTCCACATCACGCGCTTGCCAAAGGAGGTCATACGGATGCCAGACCAGTCCTGCGCCCAGATGCCGTTTACTTTCACGCCTGCGTTACGCATGGTGTCCAGTTTGCTCTGGCAAACCTCAGTACCGCCCTGAATACCGAGCGTGACGCCATCGTAGATCCAGTCCGGCAGCTCCGGCTGGCGTCCTAACAGTGCAGTCAATTTTTCCAGCAGAGAGATGTAGGTATCAGCGCATTCAAAACGCAGGGTGGTTTTGTCCTCCCACAGCGCCAGTTCGTGATACTCCGGCGCGCTGAAGTCGAAATTCATATAGCAACTGTTATCAACGTGGCAGTAGTACTTCTGCGTGCTGACGAAGGTCGGTTGCGGGAAGAAGGTCCAGTAGTAGTCGCCGCCGGCGTTCTCTTTACAGTCGGCTTGCCAGGTGACATAGCTGTTTTTGTTTCGGCCCACGCCCTGTTCGCTGGTCCACAGCGGGAAAGGTTTACCGCGTAAGTCGAAGTAAGAGAACTGTTCGCCGCAGCCGTAGATATGATCGTCTGGATTAGCGGCCAGTCGCAGCCAAATGCGGTTATGGTTGAGATCGCCGTTGTGCAGAT
The DNA here is from genome assembly GCF_030332245.1 of Citrobacter sp. Cy070. Lineage (NCBI taxonomy): Bacteria > Pseudomonadati > Pseudomonadota > Gammaproteobacteria > Enterobacterales > Enterobacteriaceae > Citrobacter > Citrobacter sp. Cy070. The sequence continues at coordinate 103,870 of NZ_JAOWIG010000075.1, read as the reverse complement.
CCAGCTTCAGGCGACCTTGTTCATCGGTAGAAATATGCAGCGTGGCGTTGATGGTATCACCGCGGCTGAAATGCACCCGCCAGCCGTCAGGCGACTCGCTGACCGTGGCGTCGGTCAGGGCAATTTTCTCATTGAGCTTGTCTTTAATGCTGAAGTTGCCGCGAAACATGTCAATGTCGGCAACACCAGCGCCGATCCACAGGCAGGGGTTTTCTGTGCTGTGGCGTAAAATCAGGCGCTGGTGGTACGTTAAAGCAAATCCATCAGGTAATGATGTGAGTTCTAAGGCGGTTGACCGTTGTTGTAGCGAATTCATTATTGTCTCCGTAAAAATAGGGTAATTCGGTAATTTGTCGGAAATCTGTTATTCACTGCCGATTAAAAAATGCATCTGATGTTGTTCTCCGGGCGCGAGATGAATCAGGCTAATTCCGGAGTTAAAGGCGTCTGGCGGGCAGGTCATCGGTTCAACCGCCAGGCCACGCCGTGCTAATTTTTCGCCGGTATACACTTGCAACCAGGGTTGGTGGCTGCGTAAAAAAGTGGACATGTTTTGCGATGGGCTGGTCATCCTGACTTCCCACTCATCGTCAGGTGGCAGAGTCCTGAACGTATGGTCGATAGCGGTCTGCGCAATGCGTTGCGGCGTGGTGAAATATCGTTCATCACATGTTTCTTCACTCACCGGGAGTGTTAATTCACAGTCATCAATGGGTTGCAGATTGCAGGTCAAGTAGGGATGTGCTCCCGCGCCATACGGCACGATTTCGTCCCCCACATTCTGTGTGTGGATAAAAACGTGCAGTCCACGGGTTGCCTCCAGTCGGTAAATCACCTCTGAAACCAGCGCGAAGGGATAACCATAAGAAGGCGGCAGAAAAATCGTCAGCGACACTTCCGATACCGACTGCTGGTTAATCTGCCAGTCCCGCCAGGCCAGTAATCCATGAATGGCGGTATGTGAAACTGAGTCGTTAACGGCAAGCTGGTAATCCTTGCCGTTATAGTGATAGCTGCCGTCTACAACGCGGTTTGGCCAGGGGATTAACACTTTCCCTAAGTGTGCCAGCGGCATTTCTTCCGGTTTGTGGGGAATAACGATATGACGCCCACGGTGCGTCAATTCTGCTAGCCCAGCGCCAACCGTGACGATTTTCGCCTGGTAGTGTCCGGCCTGAAGATGAATGGTTTTTCCACCGCTATGCATGGCAGCCCACCTTGTTACTTATTTAGCGTTGATATCCAGCAGACCGGCGGCAACAGCCGGAGCAAGGCCCGGAGCCAGCGGCAGACGCGGGATCACCAGGCAGTGCAGCAGGTGATAAATGTCCTGCTTGCCGTCCCAGACTTTGGTGGTCACCTTGTTATCGGTGTCCAGCTCCTGCCACCATGAACCGGTCTCGTAATCCATCAGGTAGGTGATGCAGTAATCCCACCATTTCTGGTACCAGGCTTCGTACTGGCTGTCGCCTGTGAGGGTGTACAGGGCGTAGGCGGTGCCCATCGCTTCGACTATCGGCCAGCGCACTCTTTCGCGAACGATCGGTGTGCCGTCCCAATCCACCGAATAGACAAAACCGTCTGCGCCGTCCGGTGCCCAGGCGTCGCGGATAGTGGCGTGGAAAAGTCCTTTTGCATCTTCCAGCAGCCAGGCAGGCGGCGTTTCGAAGCGAGCTTCCAGCGCGGCATGTAGATGCAGCATCAGGCGGCCCCACTCGATCCAGTGACCCGGCGTGCCACCGTAGGCGCGGAAACGGTGAGCTGGGTTGTCTTTGTTGTAATCGCGGATTGGATTCCACTGTGAATCGAAGTGCTCGTTGACGCGGTACTCCCCGCTACGGGCCACGTCGTGAATAATCACCGAAGCGATACGCAGTGCGCGATCGAGCCATTTACGGTCATGAGTCACGTCATACACGATCAGGAAAGCCTCGACCGCGTGCATGTTAGCGTTGCCGCCGCGATAATCTTCTGTCTGGCTGAAGGCTTCGTCCCAGGACTCCAGGCACATTTGTTCGTCTTCGCTCCAGAAGTACTTCTCTATCACCTCGATGGCATCATCCAGCAATTTCCTGGCCTGTGGATGACCGGTAGTGACCGCGCTTGCCGCGCCAAGTAAAACGAAGAAATGCTGATAGCCCTGTTTGGAGGCATCCATCACGCCTTCGTCATTGACGCAGGCGTACCAACCGCCGTAGCGTGTGTCGCGTAGCGCGCCGTTCAGCGCCTTAATGCCGTGGTCGACGAGTTGATATGCACCTGGGCGACCCATGGAGGCGGCAACGGAATAGACGTGCAGCATGCGGGCGGTGATCCACAGATGTGTTCCCATATCCGCTCTGACCTGACCACTGTTTCCTAACCAACCAAACCCAGTGGGCACCGCCGCGTTCTTACCAAAGTTAAAGATGCGATCGGTTTCTTGTTCCAGCCAGCGGTTGTGGCTTAGGGTGTTAAACCATTTCATGCTTTGATCCTCTATTAGCGGCGGGCCATCATTTCGTCGACGATATCGCCCAGACGCTGCAACTTCGGTGCGGAAACATCACGCAGCATCAGTTCGGTATCCGGCAGGCCCACAACGGATGACCAGACCGCACGCCCGGCCAGGAAGCCGGATGCGCCTGCGGTCATTGCTACGCTGACCGCGCGTGGGAACAGTTTTTCATCCACACCAGAGGAGAGAATGACCCACGGCATGTTGATGTTTTCATTCAGGCGCTGAGAGGCGCTAAGCAATTCCTGTTGGGTTCCTTTGCCGTACAGCGGCATTTCGACCTTGTAGAGATCGGCACCGCTGTCGCCCAGCTCTTTTGCGGCATCGATGATGGCCTGTTCGCGATCGAACTTATCGCCACGACGCGGTGGGCGAACAACCGGCTCGATGATGCTCAGCAGCCCATTGGAATGGCATAGCTCATTGAATTCTTTCACCATGTCCAGACGCTGTTGGGCATCTTCATCGCTACGCCACAGCACCAGCAGTTTGAGAGCCTTGGCACCATCTTGCTTCACAGCCTGCGGGTTGATTTTTTTATCAATCACTACGCTATCGACCGGAATTCCGTTACCCGGAATAAACTCATCAGCGGCCACAATCATGGCGCAGCTTTTGGCTACCGCGTTTTGCTCTACTACCTGGCGGTAGCAGAACTGCTGATCCACCAGAATGGCGGAGGCATAGGGGGACAGGATCTTTGCCGCATTGACTTTGAAATCGGTCAGCACGCTGTCATTGACCGGGGATTTTGCACCCGCTGCGGCAAACATTAAGCGCATGGCTTCGCGCTGATCGACTGCCAGCATGGCAAAACCGCCGGAAGCGCGGGTAATATCTTTCAGGGTGTACTTCGTCATTGTTCAGTCCTTACTTATCTGTGTGTTTATTTAGCCCGGCGGATGCGCGAACCTGTTCAAGAATGGCGGTCCAGTCTTCCCGGCCACGACCTGCGGCGCGCGCCTGGTTATAGACTTCGCGGGAGGCGGCGCCGAGCGGCATCGGTACGTGTAATTGGTTGGCAACGTCCAGAGCGATGCCAAGATCCTTATGAGCTAAATCGATCATGAAGGCCGGGGAAAGATCGCCTTTCAGCACTTTGTTCGGCCAGGAGGTAGTGAAGTGGCCTTTCCCGGCGGGAGTGCCGCTCATGACTTGCAAGGCCACATCGAAGGAGAGGCCGAGCGCTTCGCACAACACGGCGGCTTCGGCAGACAGGGCGTTTAACGCGATGCTCATGTAGTTATTGATGAGCTTGACGCGAATGCCCATACCGGGACCGCCTGCGTTGATCAATTCATTGCCCATCGCCATCAGAACCGGTGTGGCGCGTTCTACCTGCTGTGCCGTTCCACCTGCCAGCAGCAACAGCGTTCCTGCGATAGCGTGATCGGAGGTACGTCCAACCGGGCAATCCATCATGTCGAAGCCTTTGTCACGCATATCGGCGATCAGTTTGTCGGTTTGCAGTGGGTGAATAGTCGACATATCAATCACTAATGCCTGCGGGGAGAGGTTTTCGCAGATACCCTGCTCACCGAACAGTACGCTGCGCACCAGATCGCCGTTTGGCAGCATTGTGATAACAAATTCTGCCCCTTTTGCTGCCTGAGCCGGGCTGTTGGCAGGTTGGGCTCCTTTTTCCACCAGGCGCTGAACGGCATCCGGGTTAACGTCAAAGACGCTGAGTTGATGACCCTGCTTCAGCAAGTTGCTCGCCATGGGTGAACCCATCTGACCTAATCCGATAAATGCTATAACTGCCATAACGTTCTCCTGAGACGTGGATGTCATTTTTTGTCATTTAAGGTCGTTTGTTTTTGTCTGTTTTTGATCGTATTTGTAATTTATGGTCAAAAAATTGACAGCCGTCACTTTTTAAACATTTTGTGAAATTAAAATGATCACATCTTGAAACGCCTAAGGAATGACCATGATTCGTGTTGCTTGTGTGGGTATTACCGTGATGGATCGCATCTATTACGTAGAAGGTTTACCGACTGAAGGAGGTAAATATGTGGCGAAGCGCTATACCGAAGTGGGCGGCGGGCCTGCTGCAACGGCCGCAGTGGCTGCAGCGAAGCTGGGCGCGCAGGTGGACTTTATTGGCCGTGTGGGCGATGACGACACCGGAAACAGCCTGCTGGCGGAGCTGGAATCCCTGGGGGTAAACACCCGCTACACCCGGCGCTATACGGGGGCAAAGTCTTCACAATCGGCGATTATGGTGGATGCGCAAGGGGAGCGTATTATCGTTAACTACCCCAGCCCGGACTTACTGCATGACGCTGACTGGCTCAACGAGATCGATTTTTCTCAGTGGGATGTGGTTCTGGCGGATGTTCGCTGGCACGAAGGCGCCAGGCAGGCGTTCACGCTGGCGCGTCGGGCGGGAGTGATGACGGTACTGGATGGTGACGTCACGCCACAAGATATCAGTGAGCTGGTGGCGTTGAGCGATCATGCGGCGTTCTCTGAACCGGGTCTGGCGCGTTTAACCGGGATAACCGATCCTGTCGTTGGACTAAAAAAATCGCAAACGCTCACAAATGGTCATGTTTATGTGACGCGTGGCAGTGAGGGCTGTGACTGGATAAAAAATAATACGTTGCAGCATCAATCTGGATTTAAAGTCGATGTTGTGGATACTACGGGAGCTGGGGATGTTTTCCACGGTGCGCTTGCATTCAGCCTGGCGGGTGGTGATGCCCCGGAAGACGCGGTCAGGTTCGCCAGTGGGGTTGCTGCGCTAAAATGCACGCGTCCGGGAGGAAGGGCTGGAATCCCTGACTGTGATCAAACCCGATCTTTTCTGTCACTTTTTGTATAAAATGCCAGGGCAATGGTTTTTCGAGGAAATTTCATGAGTCTTACCGAACTGACCGGTAACCCGCGGCACGATCAGCTGTTGATGCTGATTAGCGAGCGCGGTTATATGAATATCGACGAGCTGGCCAGCCTGCTGGACGTGTCCACGCAGACCGTGCGTCGTGATATTCGTAAACTCAGCGAGCAGGGATTAATTACGCGTCATCATGGTGGGGCGGGCAGAGCCTCCAGCGTGGTGAATACGGCGTTTGAGCAGCGTGAAGTCTCGTGGACGGAAGAGAAGAAAGCCATCGCGGAGGCGGTGGCTGACTATATTCCTGACGGTTCGACGGTGTTTATTACCATAGGCACCACCGTGGAGCAGGTGGCCCGCGCGCTGTTAAACCATAACCATTTGCGCATCATCACCAACAGCCTGCGCGTGGCGCATATTCTGTATAACAATCCGCGTTTTGAAGTCATGGTGCCGGGGGGAACGTTACGCCCGCACAACAGCGGCATCATTGGTCCTTCTGCCTCGGCATTTGTCGCTGATTTTCGGGCCGACTACCTGGTTACCAGCGTTGGCGCGATTGAAAGTGACGGCGCGCTGCTGGAGTTTGATGTTAACGAGGCCAGCGTAGTGAAAACGATGATGTCCCATTCAAGACACATTCTGCTGGCAGCGGATCATACGAAATATACGGCTTCTGCCGCGGTAGAAATTGGTAACGTGTCTCAGGTGACTGCGCTGTTTACTGATGAATACCCAGGTCCGGCATTGCACAATTTACTCCAGTCACAGCAGGTAGAAATTGTGCAGGTGAGTCCTTCACAGGATGATGCTCTGGCCGTGTAATTCTTCCCAATGATGGCCCGATAACTTCGCCGCCATCACTCTCGCATAGTCAAACTTCTCCTTTCCCGCTACAGTTATTCATCCACGGCGAATAAGGAGAAGGGCATGCTCTATATCTTTGATTTGGGTAATGTGATTGTCGATATCGACTTCAACCGCGTGTTGGGCACATGGAGCGATCTAAGTCGTGTACCGTTGGCTTCGCTAAAGCAAAGTTTCACCATGGGGGAGGCTTTTCACCAGCACGAGCGAGGTGAAATAACGGATGAAGCCTTTGCCGAGGCGCTATGTCATGAGATGGCGCTGCCGCTAAGTTACGAGCAGTTCTCTCACGGCTGGCAGGCCGTGTTTGTCGCCTTGCGCCCTGAGGTTATCGACATCATGCATAAGCTGCGTGAGCAGGGGCATCGTGTCGTTGTGTTATCAAATACTAACCGCCTGCACACCACGTTTTGGCCGGATGAATACCCCGAGATCCGTCAGGCTGCTGACCATATTTATCTTTCCCAGGACCTGGGCATGCGTAAACCGGAAGCGCGGATTTACCAGCACGTCCTGCAGTCTGAAGGTTTTTCTGCGCACGATGCGGTCTTTTTTGATGATAACGCCGATAATATTGAAGGGGCTAACCGGTTAGGGATCACCAGTATCCAGATCGTCGATAAAAAGACGATTCCTGACTATTTCGCGACGTTGTTATGCTAAAAAATGTTCGGCAACAGGCCAGGCATCATACGCGTCCTGTACGAGACTGGTTGAAGCTACTATGGCAGCGGATTGATGAGGACAACATGACGACGCTGGCAGGGAATCTTGCCTACGTTTCATTGCTCTCATTAGTGCCGCTTATTGCCGTTGTATTTGCGCTTTTCGCCGCATTTCCGATGTTTTCCGACGTCAGTGTCCAGTTACGTCATTTTATTTTCGCAAACTTTATCCCGGCGACGGGAGACGTCATTCAACGTTATATCGAACAGTTTGTCGCCAACTCGAACAAAATGACGGCCGTTGGGGCATGCGGGCTGATTGTCACAGCATTATTGCTGATGTATGCCATTGATAACGCGCTGAATACTATCTGGCGCAGCAGGCGCACGCGTCCCAAAGTTTACTCTTTCGCCGTCTACTGGATGATTTTAACGCTGGGGCCGCTGCTGGCGGGAGCCAGTCTGGCGATCAGCTCTTATCTGTTGTCATTGCGCTGGGCCAGCGATCTTAACACGGTGATTGATAACGTCCTGCGTATTTTCCCGCTGGTGCTTTCCTGGCTCTCATTCTGGCTCCTCTACAGCATTGTACCGACTACGCGCGTCCCTAATCGTGATGCGGTGATTGGCGCTTTTGTGGCCGCCGTGTTGTTCGAAGCCGGGAAGAAAGGATTTGCGCTCTACATCACGATGTTCCCGTCTTATCAGCTCATTTACGGCGTCCTGGCGGTGATCCCCATTTTATTCGTCTGGGTTTACTGGACGTGGTGTATCGTCTTGCTAGGCGCGGAAATAACTGTCACTCTCGGGGAATACCGCAAACTTAAACAAGCCGCAGAACAAGAAGAAGCAGAGCAACCATGATTGCATTAATTCAGCGCGTAACCCGTGCCAGCGTCACCGTGGAGGGCGAGGTGACGGGTGAAATTGGCCCAGGACTTTTGGTCCTGTTAGGTGTCGAAAGGGATGATGACGAACAGAAAGCGAACCGCCTGTGCGAGCGCGTACTCGGCTATCGAATCTTTAGCGATGCCGAAGGCAAAATGAACCTCAACGTGCAGCAGTCAGGCGGCAGCGTGCTGGTGGTTTCACAGTTTACGCTGGCGGCAGATACCGAACGCGGCATGCGCCCGGGGTTTTCGAAAGGCGCAGCGCCCGAGCGGGCAGAAGCGCTGTATGAGTACTTTGTTGAGCGTTGCCGCCAACAGGAAATGAATACGCAAACCGGGCGATTCGCTGCTGATATGCAGGTTTCGCTGGTAAATGATGGCCCCGTGACGTTCTGGTTACAAGTATGAACCAGCTTCCGGCGTGGTCGCGGGTAACAAGAGAGAATACAACTATGTATCACCTTCGAGTACCGCAAACAGAAGAAGAATTGGAGCGCTACTACCAGTTTCGCTGGGAGATGCTGCGTAAACCTTTGCACCAGCCAAAAGGCTCCGAACGGGATGCCTGGGACGCGATGGCGCATCACCAGATGGTGGTGGACGAAGAGGGGAATCTGGTTGCGGTAGGGCGTTTGTATATCAATGCGGATAACGAAGCCTCCATACGTTTTATGGCCGTAGACCCCTCCGTGCAAGAGAAAGGGTTGGGCACGCTGATGGCGATGACTCTGGAGTCTGTGGCACGTCAGGAAGGGGTAAAGCGCGTCACCTGTAGCGCCCGTGAAGATGCGGTCGAATTTTTCGCCAAGCTCGGTTTTGTGAGCCAGGGGGAAATTACCACACCGCAAACCACGCCGGTGCGCCACTTTTTGATGATTAAGCCCATTGCGACGCTGGACGATATTCTCCATCGCGGGGACTGGTGCGGACAGCTACAGCAAGCCTGGTACGAACATATTCCGTTGAGTGAGAAAATGGGCGTGCGTATTCAGCAGTACACCGGGCAGAAATTTATTACCACGATGCCCGAGACGGGCAATCAGAATCCGCACCACACACTGTTTGCCGGAAGCCTGTTTTCACTGGCGACGCTAACGGGCTGGGGACTTATCTGGCTGATGCTGCGTGAGCGTCATCTGGGTGGGACAATAATCCTGGCCGACGCGCATATCCGATACAGCAGGCCAATCACCGGGAAACCAACTGCTATTGCCGATCTGGGCTCGCTGAGCGGTGATCTTGATCGTCTGGCAAGAGGCCGCAAGGCGCGCGTGCAGATGCAGGTCGGGGTATTTGGCGATGACACGGCGGGCGTCGTGTTTGAAGGTACTTACATTGTGCTACCCGCAAAACCGTTTGGCGCATATGAAGAGGGCGGTAACGAGGAAGAGTAGGGGGATACCCTCTACTCGATAAATGCATCTGCAGGAAGTTTAAAGCGTTCTGCAAGCGCTTTAATATGGCTTACAGTCAGTGCTCTACGGCCATTTAGGATGTTGCTGACGTTCGATTTAGAACCAAGCTCGTTGGCGAGGTCGGTGGCTTTTAATCCGTACTGATCCATGAGCGTACGCAATACGGAAACGCCAGGGGGAATTTGTTTCAGGTGTTGATTGAGCGCTCTGAATTCTGGTGCATGTTTTTCGTATTCACTGATTCGGGCACTAAGTAATTCAAATAGTGGGTTTTCAAGATCGTCGTGGTCAACCAGAAACTCTACTAGCGCTAGTGCCCTTCGATACTCCGTTTCATTGCGTTCTTCCCCCAAAAGAGGGATCGTTTTTACAGCACAACTGAAGGTATCAACGATCTTTTTTGCGCTGGCTGCGTCCATATGACGATGAGATCTCATTCTTTATGGCCCCGATAATATTCTGTCAGTTTGTCATATTCGGCGTGGAGAACGATATGCTTCACAAATACCTTATGTAACCTGAAATCTATGTAGGCAATGAGTCTCAGGTTGTTACCAGAAACATCAATTACCCACCATTTATTCCTGTACTTAAAATTATCAAGAGAAGGAATATACTGTTTCATCTCTTCAGGGTGATGGAATGTTTTTTTCTCCAAAACATTCAGCAACTCAGAGAGAGCAAGCCCATGGTTTGGATACATGAGCATACCCTCATTGAATGGTTTTCGGCTGATAACATGCACGATGTAGTTCCATTACATAGTTTTCAACCTGAAAACAATCTAACGCAATGCCATCATGTTTTCAAGTTGAAAACAACATTGAATATTAAGAAATTATCTCCGCTGATGGGCTTTTAACACGCCAGGCCACGTCGCGCATTGCGTTTCGCGCTGTCTGGCTTACGCCTCCTAACTGAAAAAATCCGTGGATAACGCCGGGATAGCGCTGACAGGTGCAGTCCACACCTTGCTTCTGGAGCTGGTGAAACAGAGCCTCTCCTTCATCGCACAGTGGGTCAAATTCAGCGGTAATGATGTGCGTGGGCGGCAAGCCGTTGAAGTCTTCACGCCAGAGTGGGCTGACTTCTGGATGCAATGGATCGGTGTTCAGCATATACATCTCGTAGCCCGAAAGCAGCGTGTCGCGGGTGATAATGTAATCCTGTCCATTATGGTCATAGCTCGCAAACCTGGCGGTTGCGTCCAGCATCGGGTAGATCAGCATAAGCTGTGCAGGTTGCCATTGCCTGGCCGCTTTCAGGCGTAGTGCGGTGACCAGCGCCAGGTGCCCGCCCGCGCTGTCGCCAGCAAGGGTTATGCGCTCGCGATCGACTCCCAGTTTCTGGGCATATTTCCAGATGATATTGGCCCCGGTTTCAGCATCGTTATGTGCTGCCGGGAAAGTATGCTCTGGCGCAAGGCGGTACTGTACTGCAATGACCCTACAGCCGCTGAACCAGGCGAGCTGCCTTAGTTGGTTATCATGCGTAGCAAACCCACCGCTGACAAAACATCCGCCATGATAGTAAATGACGCAGGGCAGCGTTCCCGCAGAGTTAAGAGGCGAAACAACGCGAAACGTCATGGTATCGAGTTCAATATCTTCAACCTGTACGCGGGTTTCAGTTTCTCCGGCCAGCGCCGTACTGGCAATATAGCCAGCTCTCCGGTCATCAATATTCTGTTCGCGGGAAGAAGGGCGTCCCGCCGCGATAAATGCCTCAACTAACTGCGCAATCCCGCTTTCCAGTGCCATTTTTAAATACTCTTATCTGTATGGATATACAGGTTTATAACCTGGATACTCACAAATGAAAATGGGAAAAAAAGGGGCGTTATGATTCTGGAAAGCGGCTCGCAAAAGTAAAAATCGTTCACGTAAAAGCTATTTTCCCGCTTTTTCCAGGTGTATGTTGTATGGAAATTAATCGCTGATGATATACTGGAGGTATATGTGAGTATGATGGCTGGGATGGATATGGGCAGAATTTTACTCGATTTATCAGACGAAGTGATTAAACGTCTTGATGACCTCAAGGTGCAGCGTAACCTGCCGCGAGCTGAACTCTTGCGGGAGGCCGTTGAGCAGTATCTGGAAAGGCAGGAACAGGCTGAAACGACTATTTCCAGCGCTCTCGGACTCTGGAAAGGTTGTGAAGAAGATGGCGTTGAGTACCAACGCAAACTTCGTGAGGAATGGTAATGGTCAAAGGATCCGCGCTTTTTGATACCAACATCCTCATCGACCTGTTTAGTGGACGGAGTGAAGCAAAGCAAGCGATAGAAACATGGCCGCCGCAGAATGCGATCAGCCTTATCACTTGGATGGAAGTGATGGTTGGGGCAAAGAAATACCATCAGGAATCCTGCACACGCGTTGCGTTGAGCGCTTTTAACGTGATCGGTGTTTCACAGGATATTGCTGAACGAAGCGTGAGTATCAGGCAGGAATATGGGATGAAATTGCCGGATGCCATTATTCTGGCAACAGCACAGATTCATCGTCTTACGCTGGTTACGCGAAATACTAAGGATTTTGCAGGCCTATCCGGTGTGGTCACACCGTATACATTATAACCCGGGCGACCTACGCCGCCCGGTAGTGTGAAGACCTTACTCCCCTTCACCCGGGAACAGGAACGGGTTGATGGAACTGCGGGCAAAGCCCTCCTGCTCCATGTGCGCGTCCAGCATCAGTGAAGCGAGATCGTCGGCCACGGCTTCGACTTTCGGGTCTTTTTCCTGATAGAGAATCTTCAGGTAAGTCCCGCAGTCGCCGCAGCTTTCAGCTTTGATTGCCGCCTGTTTGTTATCCAGTGACCAGTAGTTCAAATCACGGCTCTGCTCGCAGTTGCTGCACTTCACGCGCACCACGTGCCACTCGGTTTCGCACAGGTTGCAGTGCAGATAACGCAGACCCTGGGTGGTACCGATTTGCACCATGCTGGAGACCGGCATTGAACCACACACCGGGCAGTACTGACGCTGTTCACCGTATTCCGCACGGGCTTTTCCGGGGATCAGGCTTGCCATCTGCGCCCAGTAGAGCGACAGGGCAGCCCAAATGAACGGTGCTTTGTCGCTGCTGACGGAGGCAAAATCAGAGGCAAACAGCGCGCTGGCCATCAGCTCCAGCTCCTGCTCTGAGGCTTTTTCCAGGTTCTCGATCACGGCGAGCGCCGGACCGCTCATCTCTGGCTTCAGCTCAGCAATCAACGACTGCAGCAGCTTTTGCCAGTGCTTGTCGCGTGGCAGGACGTGGATATCCAGCGGCGGTTTGCCCTGATCGTTCGCTTCTTTGATGCGCGCGGTCAGATCCATCTGCAGCGGATGGTCGTACAGCACCACTTCCTGCGCGTGGGCGATCAGCGCGGCAAAGCGCAGGTAGTCGCCCAGCGGGTTGTTCTCGGCCAGCTCGCGCAGGCGCTCAGCGCGGCGGTTATACAAATTTTTGAGTCTGGGGAATAATAACGGCGGAATCATATCCGCCGTGCGTTTCTCGCTCTTCTCCAGCTCATCTTGCGGGATTATGCGAATACTCATTCAGATGACTTTTCCTGTTTCTGGCGGACTTCACGGTACCAGCGCGGGTGATGTTTCTTCGCCCATGAACTGGTAACCCATCCTTCCACCATCGCGGTAATGGTGCCTTTCACCCAAAGGGCGGCGTAAATGTGCACCATGATAACCACAATTAACGCTACTGCGGCAAATGAATGCAGCATTAACGCGAATCGGATCACCGGGATTGAGAAAGCAGGTGCAAAATACGGACGCCAGATGACCACTCCGCTCACCAGCAACAGGACCAGGAAGATAATCGCCGCCCAGAATACGCATTTCTGGCCGAAGTTATAACGTCCCGTGTCACCTACTTCCTCGTTGACGACAATCTTACGAATATTCTTCGCCCAAAAGATATCATCCCGATTGATTAGATTGTGGTGCCAGTAACGGAAAAACATGATGATAAACGAGGCAAACATGACAACGCCGACAAACGGGTGCACAATTCGCGCCAGTTGCGGAGTGCCCATGATGTGCATCAGCCAGTTAAAAGACGGGAAGAGAAAGCCCATCCCGCTCACTGCCGCCAGAATGAAGCAGAAGGCGGTTACCCAGTGGTTGATGCGTTCCGGCGCCGTGTAGCGCACGATGGTGTCACGTCGTTTCATTTGCGCACCTCGTCTTTTTCTTCATGCAGGTTGTCTTCTTCCTCTTCCGCGCGGTTCGGGCCTACACCGACGTAATGGAAGATACTGGCCGCAAATGTCGCTGCAAAGCCGACGGCTGCGAGAGGTTTCCAGATGCCTTTCCAGAATTTCACGGTGGCGCTGATTTCCGGGTTCTCCGGCAGGCCGTGATACAGATTCGGCTTGTCAGCATGGTGCAATACGTACATGACGTGAGTACCGCCAACGCCTGCTGGATCGTACAGACCCGCGTTTTCGTAACCACGCGTTTTCAGCTCCGCCACACGCTCGCCTGCCAGCGTTTTCATCGACTCTTTGGTGCCGAAATGAATGGCGCCTGTTGGGCAGGTCTTCACGCAGGCCGGTTCTTGCCCGACCACAACACGGTCAACGCACAGCGTACATTTGTAGACGCGGTTGTCTTCCGGATTGAGGCGCGGTACGTCGAACGGGCAGCCCGCGATGCAGTAGCCACAGCCGATGCACTGCTCGGACTGGAAGTCGACGATACCGTTGGCATACTGAATGATTGCGCCTTCAGCCGGACACGCCTTCAGGCAGCCCGGATCGGCGCAGTGCATACAGCCATCCTTGCGGATAAGCCACTCCAGTTTGTCGTTTTGTTCCACTTCCGAGAAGCGCATTACCGTCCAGGATTTGGCGGTCAAATCAGCCGGGTTGTCGTACACCCCAACGTTGTTGCCCACTTCATCACGGATGTCGTTCCATTCAGAACACGCCACCTGACACGCTTTACAGCCGATACAGGTGGTGACGTCGATAAGCTTCGCCACCTCTTCCTGATGGTCCCGCGCCTGAGGCGCGGGGGTGAAACCGTTAGTGGCGGAACGACGAATGATGTCTTGCGATTGATAAGCCATAGGTCGTCTCCGTTACACCTTTTCCACGTTCACGAGGAAGGACTTAAATTCCGGCGTCTGCGTGTTCGCATCACCGACGAATGGCGTTAACGTGTTAGCGATAAAGCCTTTTTTCGCCACACCTTCGTAGCCCCAGTGAATCGGAATACCGATGGTGTCGATATCCTGACCGTTGGCCTTCAGCGTGCGAATACGTTTAGTCACCACTGCTTTGGCTTTAATGTAGCCGCGGTTAGAGGAGACTTTGACGGTATCGCCATGAGAGATACCGAGCTTATTCGCCAGCTTCTCGCCAATTTCCACAAACTGTTCCGGCTGTGCGATGGCATTGAGCAGCGCATGCTTGGTCCAGTAGTGGAAGTGCTCGGTCAGACGATAGGTCGTACCGACGTACGGGAATTTATCTGCTTTACCCAGTGCTTCCGCGTCACCTTTAAAGATGCGCGCGGCAGGGTTAGAGATAACGTTCGGGTGCAGCGGGTTAGTACCCAGCGGCGTTTCAAACGGCTCGTAGTGTTCCGGGAACGGACCTTCCGCCATCTTATCGATAGCAAACAGACGTCCCATCCCTTCCGGCTGCATGATGAACGGCCCAACGTTACTGCCCGGTGCGGCGGCGCTGTAGTCCGGAATATCCATCCCGCTCCATTTCGCCCCATCCCATTTCAGGATCTGACGTTTTGGATCCCACGGATTCCCCTGCGGGTCAGCGGAGGCGCGGTTATACAGAATGCGTCGGTTGAGCGGCCACGCCCATGCCCAGCCCAGCGTGTTGCCAAGGCCTGATGGGTCGGCGTTATCGCGACGTGCCATCTGGTTGCCTTCCGGCGTCCAGCTACCGGCAAAAATCCAACAGCCGCTGGAGGTCGTGCCGTCGTCACGCAGTTGGGCGAACGAACTAAGCTGTTGGCCTTTCTTGACGATAACCGCGCCCGTTGCCGGGTCGGTAATGTCGGCCAGCGCTTTACCGTTGCTCTCCATCGCCACTTCTTCCGAAGCCGGTTCGTGTGGTGTGGAGTAGTTCCAGGTCATGCTCAGCACCTGTTCCGGGTTCGCGCCACCCTGCTCGGCATACATCTTGCGCATGCGCAGGAAGATACCGGCGAGGATTTCACCATCGGTAACGGCAATCCCCGGGGCGTCTGCGCCTTTCCAGTGCCACTGCAACCAACGACCGGAGTTAACGATAGAACCGTTCTCTTCGGCGAAGCAGGTGGACGGCAGACGGAATACTTCGGTCTGGATTTTCGACGGGTCAACATCGTTCGACTCACCGTGGTTCTGCCAGAAGGTAGACGTTTCGGTGTTGAGCGGGTCGATGGTGACCAGGAATTTCAGTTTGGACAGTGAAGCCACGACCTTGTTTTTATTCGGGAATGACGCGACCGGGTTAAAGCCCTGGCAGATATAGCCATTCACTTTGCCCTGGTTCATCATCTCGAAGTACTGCAGCACGTCGTACCCTTTATCCCACTTCGGCAGCAAGTCGAAGCCCCAGCTGTTTTCCGCTGTCGCTTTATCGCCAAAGAAGGCTTTCATCATCGAAACGAAGAATTTCGGGTAGTTGCCCCAGTAGTTCACCTGACCTTCCAGCAACGGTTTTGGCGTGTTGGCGGCAAGGTAGGTTTGCAGGTCAGTTTGTTTCTCGCTGGGCAGGGTCATATAGCCCGGCAGGCTTTGTGACAGCAGGCCTAAGTCGGTCAGACCCTGAATGTTGGAGTGACCGCGCAGGGCGTTAACGCCGCCGCCGGCCATCCCCATGTTGCCAAGCAGCAACTGGATCATCGCCATGGTACGGATGTTTTGCGCACCAACTGAGTGCTGCGTCCAGCCGAGTGCATACAGGAACGACGCGGTTTTGTCTTTGACGCTGGTTTCTGCGATGTATTCGCACACTTTCAGGAAATCAGCCTTTGGCGTACCGCAGATGTTTTCTACGACATCCGGCGTGTAGCGGGAAACGTGCTGTTTCAGCAGGTTCCACACGCAGCGCGGGTGTTGCAGGGTGACATCGCGTTTGGCGAAGCCTTTTTCATCCAGCTCGTAGTTCCAACTGGTTTTGTCATACTTGCGTTTGTCCGCGTCGTAGCCAGTGAACAGGCCATCTTCGAAACCGTAATCCTCACGCACGATCAGGCTGGCGTTGGTATAGGCCTCAGTGTATTCGCGGTTGAATTTTTCGTTGTTCAGCAGGTACAACAAGACGCCTGACAAGAAGGCAATGTCAGTACCGGAACGAATCGGCGCATAGAAATCAGCTACCGCTGCGGTTCGCGTAAAGCGAGGATCGATAACAATCAGCTTCGCGCCGTTGTGTATTTTGGCTTCCATCGCCCAGCGGAACCCGACCGGGTGAGCTTCAGCGGCGTTACCGCCCATCACCACAACGAGGTTGGCGTTTTTAATGTCGACCCAGTGGTTGGTCATCGCACCGCGACCAAATGTTGGAGCAAGACTTGCTACCGTTGGTCCGTGTCAGACGCGTGCCTGGTTGTCGACCGCGAGCATACCGAGCGCGCGGGAGAATTTTTGCGTTAAATAGCCGGTTTCGTTACTGGAAGCGGAAGCACACAGCATCCCGGTGGAAAGCCAGCGGTTAACGGTTACGCCTTCGGCGTTTTGTGCAACGTAGTTTGCGTCGCGGTCTTCTTTCATCAGCTTAGCGATGCGGTCAAATGCCTCATCCCAGCTAATCTGTTGCCACTTATCAGAGCCTGGTGCGCGGTATTCCGGGAATTTCAGGCGGCTTTCGGAGTGGATGAAGTCCACAAGTCCTGCCCCTTTCGGGCACAGCGCGCCACGGTTCACCGGGTGATCCGGGTCCCCTTCGATATGGAAGATGGATGCTTTGGCGTTTTTTGCTCCGTCACCGAGACTGTACATTAACAGTCCACAGCCAACGGAACAGTAAGTGCAGGTGTTACGGGTTTCGCGGGTGCGCAGCAGTTTATATTGCCGTGTTTCCGCGAGCGCTACGCCGGGTGCAAAACCCAGTGCCGCTGCCGTGGTGCCTGCCATACCGCCAGCGCAGATCTTAAAGAACTGCCTTCTGCTGACCTGCATGGTTCGCTCCTTGTTTCGACATTGTCACGTTCCCTTCACTTTTCCGTTACTCGAGCGCGAGGGAAGTGGTTGTTATTTTTCTTTGCGGACGGGACCGCAAAGGTCCAGAATTGGGTGAATTTCCCTCCGTCCAGGAGGGGTTTGTAAAGAATACCACAATGTTGGTATGTGTGTTCCAATATGGTTAAAAGAAAGTGAATAAAATCCATCAAGAAGAAGTCAAAAATGTGATGAATTGTGCAGGATCGCGTCAGTTGACTCTCTGGAAACGCGAGGATTTGCAACATCCTCAGCCAGATGAGGTCGCTGAAGAAGTGCCGGTTGCGCTGGTTTACAACGGGATTTCGCACGTGGTGATGATGGCGTCACCGAAAGATCTTGAGCACTTTGCGCTGGGCTTTTCACTTTCTGAAGGCATTATTGAGCGCCCGCAGGATATCTACGCCATGGAAGTGGTTCCTTCCTGTAACGGATTAGAAGTGCAGGTTGAGCTGTCCAGTCGTCGATTTATGGGGCTGAAGGAGCGACGTCGTGCACTGGCCGGTCGTACCGGTTGTGGCGTTTGCGGCGTTGAACAACTCAATGACATTGGCAAGCCGGTCCAGCCTCTGCCGTTTACCCAGACATTCGATCTGGCACATCTCGATAACGCCTTAAGGCATCTCCCTGATTTCCAGCCCGTGGGGCAACTGACAGGCTGCACGCACGCGGCTGCCTGGGTACAGCCGTCAGGCCATCTGGCGGGTGGACATGAAGATGTCGGGCGTCATGTGGCGCTGGATAAACTGCTGGGACGACGTGCTATCGAAGGGGAAGCCTGGCGGGCGGGCGCAGTATTAGTCTCCAGCCGCGCCAGCTACGAGATGGTGCAAAAGTCGGCGATGTGTGGCGTGGAGATCCTGTTTGCTGTCTCAGCCGCGACAACGCTTGCCGTAGAAGTTGCCGAACGTTGTAACCTGACGCTGGTGGGTTTTTGCAAACCGGGCAGGGCGACGATCTACACCCATCCGCAGCGGTTGATCGCTGAGTAATAAGTGTTCAGTTAATTTGAATAAGATAGGCAAATCCTTCCGCTTTTAGTTGCGTGATATGAAGGCTACTATTTATCACATCAAGGCACGTTGCCTTACTCAAACAACTAAGTGAAAGGGTTTATATCATGAAAAGCATCAAAACTTTTGTCGCAGTTATCGCTCTGGCTACGTCTTTCGGTTCTTTCGCTGCTCAGACAGTTACCGCAACCGGTTCTACGCTGGAAAGCGCTGAAGCAAAAATTGCCGCTCAGGCTGAACGCGCAGGTGCCAGCGATTACAAAATCACTCAGGCATACACCGGTAACCGCGTGCACATGACTGCTGAACTGCTGAAATAAGAGACCTTAGTATTGTCGAAAGAGCGCCCTTGGGGCGCTTTTTTAGTTTATACCCGCCATTCTCAGCAGTGCGGTTACCACTGCTGCAGCGATAATCACCACAATCAATGGCGTCTTACGCCAGGCGAGAAACACCGCAAAAGCCACGCCCAGCACGCGCGCCATGCCGGCAAAGTGTTCGCCTTCGTAAAAGGTGGTTGCCAGCGCAACGGAAAACAGTAGCACCGTTGCAGCATCAGAAAGCAACGCCTGTGAACGTTCAGAAAAGGCTAAACGGCCTCCCAGTTTTGCTCCTCCTAAACGCATTAAATAGGTTCCCAGAGATAACACGGCGATACCGACGATAAACAGCGTCATGTTGCCCATTATTTTTTCCTCGTCAGTAAGCCAAACAGTGAAAGCAGTACCGGCAAGCCTACCGGTGCGAAAGGTACGGAAGCGAGTGACAATGCGGCCCCGCTACAGGCACGGATGAGCGTGGTGCGGTTTTTAAAAGCCGGAACCACTAAGGCCAACAAAATGGCAGGGAAAACGGCATCCAGACCAATGGTTTCAGGTGCCGGGAGCAGCTTGCCGACACCGGCGCCGATCAGTGTGCCAATCGGCCAGAAAATGGCGACGCCCAGACCGCATAACCAGTAGGCGGCTTTACGTTGTTCCGGTGTTTTCTGCGACAGGCCGAACACCACGCTTTCATCGTTCATGATATGACAGCCTAGAAAGCTGGCGGCGCGAATGCCGACCAGATCGCGTACCGTCACGCCAAACGGTACATGTCGGGCATTCACCAGTAACCCGGCCGCCGCTGCCGCTAACGGATTTCCGCCGCTGGCGATAATACCGATAAACATAAATTCAGAAGCTCCGGCCAGTACTGTAATCGAGAGTACAAAGGGCACCCAAATCGGGAAGCCGTAAGCCATTGCCAGCGAACCGTAGGACATGCCTACCACGCCGACGGCCAGGCACACTAAAAATATCGCTTTAATCGTGTCGTCTTTGAGGCTGGAAAAATAATGTTTCATACCGTTTTAGCCATATCGAACGAGTTTCCATTATAATGAACACAATCAGTTTGATTTACAAGTCGAACGATTCGTTCGATATAAAGAACATGGAGTCGAGAATGACCCAACCCATCAGTATGATCGCGAAAAGTCTGGTGCGTGAACGTCAGCGCACCGGTTTATCGCTGGCAGAAATTGCCCGTCGCGCGGGAATTGCAAAATCGACACTCTCGCAGCTGGAAGCGGGAAATGGTAATCCTAGCCTGGAAACGCTGTGGTCGCTGTGTGTGGCGCTGGATATCCCCTTTGCCCGATTACTGGAACCGCAGGAGCAAAAAACGCAGGTGATTCGCCGTGGCGAAGGGACAAAAGTCGTGGCTGAGCAGGCCCACTATCAGGCTATTTTACTGGCAGCCTGCCCACCGGGCGCGCGGCGGGATATCTATCTGCTGCTGACACAACCGGGCGCAGATCGTATTTCACAACCGCATCCACCGGGATCGGTTGAGCATATTATCGTGACGCAGGGTAAGGCGATGGTGGGGTTGACGGAAGCGCCGGAGGAGTTAGGCGAGGGCGACTATATTTGCTACCCCGCTGACCAGGCGCATATCTTTAAAGCACTGGAGCCTGACACCCAGGCGATTCTGGTTTCTGAGCAGAACTAACTGTTATGTTGCGTTGTGCCGGATGCGGCGCGTTAGCGCCTTATCCGGCCTAGAAGACTACTGCAAATAAAACACTTCTTTTAACTCTGCGCTGACCGGGCTGTTGTCCGGGTTGGCTGGCATTACGTCGCGCATATGCTTCCACCAACGTTGGCAAACGTCGGTGCTGGCAACGGCATTCCAGCGTTCTTCGGACTCAATCTCAACGGTGGCGAACAGCAGATTGCGCTCCTCGTCGAGATAAATCGCGTAGTGATGGGCGCCGTGTTCTTTCAGCACTGCTTCCAGTTCTGGCCAGATGGGGTTATGACGACGCTGGTACTCAACGTGCGCGTCGGCATTCACCTGCATCACAAAGGCCTTGCGGATCATAACGCCTCCAGATACAGCTCGCGGACCTCGTCGCGGCTGGCGGTGCGCGGGTTGCACGGCGCACACGGATCGGCCAACGCTTTATCCAGCCAGCCTTCAATATCTTCTTTCGTCACGCCAAGCGAACTAAAGCCCGCAGGAATACCGACACGCTTGCTGAGTGCACGAATCGCGTTGATGGCCTCCATACTTGCCGCTTCATCGCTCATGTCACGGGTATCGACGCCCATCGCTTGCGCCACGCGGGCAAAGCGCGCCACGGCGTTCGGGCGGTTAAAGTTTTCGATTACCGGCAGCAGGATGGCGTTGCAGACTCCGTGTGGCAGATTATGGGTTGCGCCCGGCTGGTGCGCCAGCGCATGCACCAGACCGAGACCAGCGCTGTTAAATGCCATCCCCGCCAGATACTGACCAAACGCCATTTGTTCACGGGCGTCGAGGTTATGACCGTCGTCGACCGCTTTCGGTAGCCACAGGTTGATCAGGCGAATCGCTTCCAGCGCGTTAGCGTCGGTGAGCGGATGCGCGCCAACGGAAACATAGGCTTCTACCGCATGGGTCAGGGCGTCCATGCCGGTTGCGGCGGTGACGGATGCCGGAATTTCCAGCATGACGCTGGCATCATCCACGGCGATATCCGGGATGATATTCGGGTCGATGATCACCTCTTTAACCTTGCGAGCTGAGTCGATAATGACCGCATTACTGGTCATCTCTGCTGCCGTTCCGGCGGTGGTATTGATGGCGACCAGCGGTACGCCAGCATTTTTTACCTTGCCTACGCCGGAATAGGCGGTAGAAGGGCCGGGGTTGGCGGTCAGGATCTTCACCGCTTTAGCGGTATCGATCGGGCTACCGCCACCGAAGGCAATAATGTAGTGACATTCTGCGTCCTGATACGCCGCGAAACCTTTCTGCACCAGCTCTTCCGTCGGGTTTGGAAACACCTCATCAAACAGGTGGTAAGACATCTGATGTTCATCCAGCGCCGCAAACAGGCTATCCAACAGGCCCAGTTTTACCAGTTGACCATCGGTGACGATCAGCGCTTTGCCCCATTGCTTATTCGCCACGAGGTTCACCATATCGGCAATCGCGCCGGCGCCATGCAGGCTAATTTTTGGCAGTGCCAACATAAAGCTCATCATTATTCTCCTTACAATGCCAGTGCGCTGGCCAGCGGCGTCACGCCGAAGCGTTTGCCAAGTGCGATCAGCTCTTCACGCGTAATGGTCTGCTTCATACCGCCCATCGAGTAAATCTTGACCAGAACCTCAGCGGACTTCTCTGCGGTATCGATCAAACCGAACGCTTCGTCGAGGGTAGGTCCGCTGCCGAACACGCCGTGGAACGGCCACAGTACCAGCGAGTGTTTCTGCATTTCTTCGGCGGTGGCCTGACCGATTTCATCGGTACCTGGCACCATCCACGGCAGAATACCGACGCCATCCGGGAACACCACCAGACACTCGGTGCTGCCTTCCCACAGTTTGCGGGTCATCAGCGCGGTATTGTTTTCCAGTACGTAGGTCAGGGCGATCAGGTTGGTGGCATGGCAGTGCATGATCACGCGGTCTTTGCCATTGGTGGCTTTAATGCGCTCGCAGTGGGATAGGAAGTGGGCGGGCAGTTCGGAAGTCGGTACGGCTTCGTGGGTCAGACCCCACAGAATGTGATAACCCGCGCCATCGCTATCGATTTTCACCACGCCCAGATTTGCGGCCGGGTCGAGTTGGACGTTGCGGAAAAATTTCCCCGAACCGGTGACGATAAACGGCGTATTCGCCAGCAGCGGCATCGGCTGACTCAGCGCGATATAGCGTGGTTTTTCGTGGAAATCGGCGCTAAATGGCGCAATATCTGCCTCATCCAGACGCAGCGTCAGGTTGCCGCCGTTGCGTTCGTCCCAACCTTTCAGCCAGGCATCGGAAGTGGCTTTAATCATCCCCTGGACGAACCAGGAAGTGGTAATGTTTTGCATGTTCGGTGTTCCCATTTATTGCCCGAACGTTATCGGGTCTTACGTAGGCCGGATAAGCGAAGCGCCATCCGGCAATCGTGTTTCATTTATTGCCGGATGGCGACGCGGGGCGTCTTATCCGGCCTACAAGCCTGGCGTCACAGTTAGCCACGTTTGCTCAAAATCTCTTTTTCATAAGCACGCACGCTGTCCAGCCACTGACTGCCCGCTGGCGTGTCGTGACGCTGGCAATACATCTCCCAGACGGCCTGCCACGGCAGCGATTTTTGCTCTTCCAGCAGAGCCAGGCGTGCGGTGTAGTCGCCGCTGGCTTCAAGCTGACGCAATTGCCCGGTCGGTTCTAACAACGCGCGCAGCAGCGCTTTTTTCATATTGCGGGTGCCGATCACCCACGCGGCGATGCGGTTGATGGAGGCGTCGAAGAAGTCGAGGCCGATGTGTACGCGGTCAAACAGGTTGTGGCGCACGATCTCGCTGGCAATCGCCTGCGTTTCATCATCCAGCAGCACCACGTGATCGCTGTCCCAACGCACCGGACGGCTGACATGCAGCAGCAGGCGTGGCACGTACAGCATGGCGGCGGAGATCTTGTCGGAAATGACTTCCGTCGGATGGAAGTGACCTGCATCCAGGCACAATGCGGTCTGGCGGCTGGTGGCATAACCCATATAGAACTCGTTAGAGCCGACGGTGTAGCTTTCTGCGCCAATACCAAACAGTTTGCTCTCGACGGCATCGATATGGTGCGCCGGGTCGAGTTTCTCGCTGATCACTTCGTCCAGCGCGTCCAGCAGACGCTGGCGCGGCGCTAAACGATCAACGGTGATGTCTTTCATGCCATCCGGGATCCAGATGTTCATCACTGATGGCGTACCCAACTGCTCGCCAAAATACGCCGAGACGCGACGGCTGGCTTTGCAGTGGTCAATCCAGAACTGGCGAATGGTGTCATCGGCGTGGGCCAGCGTGAAACCGTCGGCACTCAGCGGATGTGAGAAGCAGGACGGGTTGAAATCCAGCCCTAGCTGGTTCGCTTTCGCCCACTCAACCCAGTTTTTGAAGTGTTCAGGTTTGATTTGGTCGCGGGCAACTGGCGTATCAGACTCCAGATAGATCGCATGCAAATTCAGACGTTTTGGACCCGGGATCAGGCTCAGCGCCTGCTCCAGATCGGCACGCAGTTCGCTGGCATTACGCGCTTTGCCCGGATAGTTACCGGTTGCCTGAATTCCACCCGTGAGCGAACCTTCCGGGTTTTCGAATCCGGCTACGTCGTCGCCCTGCCAGCAGTGCATGGAGACCGGCAGACGATCGAGCTGGCGTAATGCTTCCTCGACATCAGTACCTACCGCTGCGAAACGCAGTTTTGCCAGTTCCCAGGCTTGTTCAAGTTGAGTGGTCATGCGCAAAGCTCCTTTGTCTGTCGTAATGGTTGAAACTGCGCTTTGTGGCGGGCAATTTCACTTTCAGGATTGGGGATGAAGGTGGTCAGGTCGTAGTTGGCACGCACCACCTGACGGAAATCATCGACGTTGTTAAGCTCGTCCAGCGTCATCAACTGGACGCCAATATTGCCGAGCGTGGAGGCCTCAATAGGCCCGGATATGACGCGAATACCGCAGGCGTCCGCGCAAAGCTGGTTGAGTAATGCGTTCTGGCACCCACCGCCGACGATGTGCAGTTGGTGAAATGCTTCGCCGCGAAGCTCAGCCAGTTCCTGCAGGATATCGGCGTACAGCAACGCCAGACTGTCGAAAATACAGCGCGCCAGTTCGGCGTTTTGCTGAGGAACGGGCTGGCCTGATTCACGACAGGCCGCCTGAATTTCCGCACTCATATCGTCAGGATTGATAAAGCGCTCGTCGTTGGGGTTAATCAGAAACTGGCAGGCTGGCAGCGCCTGGGTTTGAGCGATAAGGGCAGGCAGGTCGGTTATCTGCCGCTCTTTTAACACGCGCTGAAGTAGCCACAGCCCCATGATGTTTTTCAGCACGCGGTAGCGCCCTTCCGCGCCCCCTTCGTTGGTGATGTTCGCCGCCAGTGCCGCATCGTTGGCATATGGGGTTCGGCTTTCAAACCCCATCAGTGACCAGGTACCGGAAGAGAGATAGGCACTATTTTTATCGGCCAGCGGTGATGCAATCACCGCGCTGGCGGTGTCGTGGCTGGCGACGGCAACCACCGGGATTTGATTTTTCTGTGGACAAATCCAGTAACCAATTACGTTCCCCGGATGCGTGGGGCGGCCAAACCACGTTGTGTCGGCACCGCTCCAGGCCAGCAGGGTTTCGTCCCAGTCGTCGGTGTTGATATTGACTAACTGGGTGGTGGTGGCGTTGGTGTATTCCCAGTTCAGTTCGCCGGTCAGGCGATAGCTGAAGTAATCGGGGATCAGCAGGGCATGCGCCACCTGGGGGATGAGTTCCGGTTGCTGCTCGACCAGCGCGCGGAGCTGATACAGGGTATTAAAGGGCAGAAACTGAATGCCGCTACGGTGATAGATGTCACTTTTACCTGGCTGCGTCATGGCCCGCGACATAATGCCGTTCGTGCGGCCATCGCGATAAGAGACTGGCAACCCAACGCGCTGACCGTTTTTATCGATCAGGACATAATCCACGCCCCAGGTATCAATGCCGATGCTGTCGATCCGAATGCCTTGATCGCAGACTTTCTTCAACCCCAGACGAATGTCGTTTTCCAGGCTGTCGATGTCCCAGGTGTCAAAACCGTCTGTTTTTTGCAGACAGTTAACAAAGCGGTGGATTTCACGCAGTGTCAGGGTACGGTGTTTACTGTCGTAACGCGCCAGCATTACGCGTCCACTGGATGCACCGAGATCAACAGCGACACAATGGCGAAGAGTCATAGCGAGGTCCTTCTGAGTTTCATTGCACTCAGTCTAAGAACCCGTGAAATGGCGTACCTTCTTGTTAGTGACAGCGACAATACGCGGCTGGCAGCATGGCAAAGGTGAACGTGATAGCGTTCACAGTTTCTACTAATGGGGACGGTTTCACCTGATGTGACCCCTTCCGCAATTCCCGATCTTTCCCGCTATTTCTTGAAGAATTGACCGTGTTTACGCACTTTGGCGTCAAAAATTTAAGGTGAGGGTGATAACCCTTAATTACTATTCAGCCATGTTCATTTGATCGGGGGGGATGTCATTATGACCGTATTGCATTGCGTGGATTTTTTTCCGACAGGTAAAGCGCCCGTGGCGATTGAGCCCCGGCTTCCTCAGCCTGCCTTTCCAGAACATCATCATGATTTTCATGAAATTGTAGTGGTTGAACATGGTACGGGAATTCATGTGTTCAATGGACAGCCTTATACCATTAGCGGGGGAACGGTGTGTTTTGTCCGCGATCATGACAGACACTTATATGAACATACTGACAACCTGTGTCTGACCAATATTCTGTATCGTTCCCCGGATGCGTTTCAGTTTTTGGCCGGGCTGAATCAGTTGTTACCCCAGGAGCTGAATGGGCAATATCCGTCACACTGGCGGGTGAATCAGAGCGTGTTGCAGCAGGTTCGGCATCTGGTGGGGCAAATGGAAAATCTTGGAGAGGCAATGGATACGCCAACGGCGGCAAATCGTGAGATCTTGTTCATGCAGCTGTTGGTGCTGTTGCGTAAAAGCAGCCTGATGGAAGCGGCAACAGATAATGATGCGCGACTGAACCAACTACTGGCATGGCTGGAGGATAACTTTGCCGACGAAGTGTGCTGGGAAGCTGTAGCCGAGCAGTTTTCGCTCTCTTTACGGACTTTGCACCGCCAGCTTAAACAACAGACCGGGCTGACGCCACAGCGCTATCTCAACCGCCTACGGCTTATCAAAGCCCGCCATTTGCTACGTCACAGTGATGACAGCGTGACGGACATCGCTTATCGTTGTGGGTTCGGTGACAGTAACCATTTTTCGACGCTGTTTCGCCGGGAGTTTAACTGGTCGCCGCGCGATATCCGACAGGGACGCGATGTCATTACTGGAAGCAGCCTCCAGTAACGCGAAAGCTATCAACGTTTTTTGCCGTCCGTTTGCTGATAATCATACCCTTTTATGCCGGATGGCGGCTGTGCCTTGTCCGGCCTACGTGGATGCCTTGTAGACCGGATAAACGTAGCGCATCCGGCAAGCGTTCAGGTTGAGGTGATGTGATGGTGAATCATCTGGTCCTTCTGAAATCAGACTTTTTTGCGAATGACCACCAGGCCGTCGCGGTGGCCGATCGTTACCCACAGGATGTGTTTGCCGAACATACTCATGAGTTTTGCGAGCTGGTGATGGTATGGCGCGGCAATGGCCTGCATGTTCTCAACGATCGCCCGTACCGGATAACCCGCGGCGATCTGTTTTATATCCGTGCCGAAGACAAACACTCCTACACCTCAGTTAACGATCTCGTCCTGCAAAATATCATTTACTGCCCGGAACGGCTGACGCTGAATGTCGGCTGGGAAAGCGCGATCCCAGGATTTAACGGCTCGCCGCGACAGCCCCACTGGCGGCTTGGCAGCGCGGGTATGTCCCAGGCCCGGCAGATAATTAGTCAGCTTGAACATGAGAGTAATCAGCGTGACCCGCTGGCTTTTGAAATGGCCGAGTTGCTGTTTGGGCAACTGGTGACTCATTTCAAACGGCACCGCTATGCCACGGATACGCTGCCAGCGACATCAAGTGAAACGTTGTTGGATAAGCTGATTACCGCGTTGGCCGGGAGTCATGAACATGCCTTTGCGCTGGATAAATTCTGTGAGCAGGAACAGTGCAGTGAGCGAGTTTTGCGTCAGCAGTTTCGCAGCCAGACAGGGATGACCATCAATCAGTATCTCCGCCAGGTACGGGTTTGCCATGCTCAGTATCTGCTTAAGCACAGTAGACTGATGATCAGTGAAATTTCTATGCGCTGCGGCTTTGAAGACAGTAACTACTTTTCGGTGGTATTTACGCGGGAAACCGGGATGACGCCGAGCCAGTGGCGTCATCTCAGCAGCCCGAATGATTAACTGGCCATCCCCAGACCGACAATATTTGCCGCGAGAATAATGACCACGCAGCCGAGGCTCAGTACGCTGACCGGACGGCGGCCCGCGTTTTTCCACTCTTTCAGCACCAGACCAACAATACCGCCGCACAGGACATAGAAGCTCATGTGCAGCATCCAACTAACATAATCATACTGCGCCGGAATGCGAGCGTGGCCCCAGGCGTAGAAGAAGAATTGCAGATACCACATCAGGCCACCGAGCGCGGACAGTAGCACGTTGGTGATGATCAGCGGTTTGGCTAACGAGAAGTCGGCTTTTATCGAAAGATCTTTCACTTTTACCAAACGAATAAAACAGAAGCCCAGGTTGACTAAAGCACCGCCGCCCATGATGACGACATAGCTTGGTAGCGCGACATACAGCGGATCAACGCCCAGCGCGGCAGCTGCATCGTGCATGGGTTTCGCCGCGTTCATCGCAAAGGACATCCCGGCAGAGAAAATGCCGCACATTACCGCCAGCACCAGCCCCTTCTTCAGGTTGAACTCTTCTGCTTTGATGCCCATTTTACGTTCTTTCAACTGTCCTGCGCGGGTCACAATGCCCACGCCAATCAGCGCGACCAATACGCCCAGTAGCGTCATGCGCCCGCCATCGGTGCTGATCAGCACATCAAAGTTACCGTTGATGATAGGGGTCATCAGCGTGCCGACAATCAGGGTAATACCAATCGCAATACCAATCCCCATCGACATGCCGAGATAGCGCATGGTCAGGCCATAGTTGATATTACCGATCCCCCACATCGCGCCAAACAGAAATACCGGTGCCAGCGTGGAGAGGCTAAAAGAACTGAAGTAGGCCCAGAAGTTGGGAAGCAACATGGCGCTAATGGTCCATGGCAGGATAAGCCAGGAGACGACCCCGCCAACCGACCACATTGTTTCCCATGACCAATGTTTAACTTGTTTGAACGGGGCATAGAAACAGGCTGCGCTGGCTGCACCTATCAAATGCCAAAGAATACCCATCGTAATCGCGTTACTCATGACTGAATCCTCGTTATTTTTTATCGTCGGTCATAACCCCTCCGACACAACGAGTTTAAAAATTACGCAGATGATTAACCTTTTGACGATTGCCGCCTTTGTCCTCTTGTTGGCAATCATCACGTTAACTGGGTGATTTGGCTCACATCTTCAGTAATGGTGATGAATAATTAAGACCCTGTAAAAAGTACGGCATTGATAATCATTTTCAATATCATTTAATTAACTATAATGACCCAACTGCTTACGCGGCGTTAACACTGGCCGCCCGACAATACTGGAGATGATTATGAGTTATACACTGCCATCCCTGCCGTACGCTTATGATGCCCTTGAACCGCACTTCGATAAGCAGACGATGGAAATCCACCATACCAAACACCACCAGGCTTACGTAAACAACGCTAATGCTGCGCTGGAAAGCCTGCCTGAATTCGCGAGCCTGTCTGCTGAAGAGTTGATCACCAAACTGGATCAGCTGCCTGCGGATAAGAAAACCGTTCTGCGTAACAACGCTGGCGGTCACGCTAACCACAGCCTGTTCTGGAAAGGCCTGAAAACCGGTACCACGCTGCAGGGCGACCTGAAAGCGGCTATCGAACGTGACTTCGGTTCCGTTGACAACTTCAAAGCTGAATTTGAAAAAGCAGCAGCCACTCGTTTCGGTTCCGGCTGGGCGTGGCTGGTTCTGAAAGGTGACAAACTGGCTGTTGTTTCCACCGCTAACCAGGATTCCCCGCTGATGGGTGAAGCTATCTCTGGCGCTTCCGGCTTCCCGATCGTGGGCCTGGACGTTTGGGAACACGCTTACTACCTGAAATTCCAGAACCGTCGCCCGGACTACATCAAAGCGTTCTGGGACGTGGTGAACTGGGACGAAGCTGCTGCACGTTTCGCCGCGAAAAAATAAGTTCGACGCGTTAACTAAGCCCCTGCAAGCGATGCCTGCGGGGGCTTTTTTGTGATCAAAATCAATATAAAAACAATGATCCATTTAAATTGAAACAAGGTTTTATTATGCGAGTGGGATCACTTTTATAGTTTCTGCGAATGTCTATCTTCTTTTCATCAAGACGGGCGCATCTCAAAAGTAAGATGCAGTCGCCCATAAAAATTGCCCCATTTTTATGTCTACAGGTGATGGAAATGCAGATCAAACGTACGATAGAGAAAATCCCAGGCGGTATGATGTTGGTGCCGCTGTTTCTGGGCGCGTTGTGTCATACCTTTTCCCCCGGCGCCGGGAAATACTTCGGCTCATTTACCAACGGTATGATCACCGGTACGGTGCCGATTCTGGCAGTCTGGTTCTTTTGCATGGGGGCATCGATTAAGCTGAGCGCAACCGGAACCGTACTGCGTAAATCCGGCACGTTAGTGATAACCAAGATCCTGGTCGCATGGGTGGTAGCGGCGATTGCATCGCGCATTCTTCCTGAACATGGCGTGGAAGTGGGGTTCTTTGCCGGGTTGTCCACGCTGGCGCTGGTGGCCGCAATGGATATGACTAACGGCGGGCTGTATGCCTCGATTATGCAGCAGTACGGCACCAAAGAAGAGGCTGGGGCGTTTGTCCTGATGTCGCTGGAGTCTGGCCCGTTGATGACCATGGTGATTCTGGGAACCGCCGGGATTGCTTCGTTTGAACCGCATGTATTTGTAGGGGCGGTATTGCCGTTCCTGATTGGTTTTGCGCTGGGTAATCTGGATCCTGAGCTGCGGGAATTCTTCAGTAAGGCCGTGCAGACGCTGATCCCTTTCTTCGCCTTCGCATTAGGTAACACCATTGATTTGAGCGTGATTGCACAGACCGGCGTACTGGGTATTCTGCTGGGCGTGGCGGTGATTATAATCACCGGTATCCCGCTGATTATTGCCGATAAACTGATTGGCGGCGGCGATGGTACGGCGGGAATTGCGGCGTCCAGTTCTGCTGGCGCGGCCGTTGCCACGCCGGTGCTGATTGCGGAAATGGTTCCGGCGTTCAAACCCATGGCGCCGGCGGCAACCTCTCTGGTGGCGACGTCAGTGATTGTAACCTCCATCCTCGTGCCGATTATCACCTCCATCTGGTCGAAAAGGGCCAAAGCCAGAGCGGCGGCAATCGATATACGCAACGCGGTGAAGTAACGTGATTAAGCCGGATGGTTTGCACCATCCGGCTTAACCGTTTTAACCCTTGATTACAAACACCTCATCAATTGTTCGACACTCACTTTCATTCAGCTCCCCGCCTGCATTACGTGAAACCCCGGTGCAATAGCCAAACTTACGCGATACCACGGTTTTGATGGTGGTGACGAAATCCTCACCGATGGCGTAGATGGACATGTAGGTGCCAATCTGGTCCTGAATATCGCGAAGTGCAGCCAGATCCCCCTGCTTGAAGGCTTCTCGTGCGCTGACAAACAGCTCCGGCATGACGTTGTTTAATCCTGAAATAATCCCTGCGCCGCCTGCCAGCAGGTTAGGAATATAGTATTCGTCATAGCCGGATAGCACGGCAAAATCTTCGCGTACGGCGCGGGTGGTCTGGATCATGCTGCGGGTGTGGGACTGGCAGTCGACGGTATCTTTGATGCCTGCGAAGTTGGGGAACTCAGAGGCAAGGGTGGCAACCAGTTCAGGCGTTAAGTCGCAACCGGTTCGCGCCGGGAAGTTATAGGCAAACCATTTGCCGCTGAGTTTCTGCCCCAATTGACGGAAGTAGCTCAGGAGCTGTTTCGCCGTTTGCCCGTAATAGTAAGGTGGTAGGATCATCACGGCATCGTAACCGGCGCGATACGCTTCCTGTGCCATCAACAGCACATCGTTCTGGCAAGTGGATGAGACGTTGGCGACCATCTTCAGCGAGCTCATGGCACGGGCTTCACGGATCAGCAACAGCCTTTCCTCGAGCGTAAAGGAGGCAAATTCCCCGATGCTGCCCATCAACAAAATCACGTCGATGTTGGCCTCGGTAAGGCGTTTAAGATGCTGGCTCAGACCGTTAAGATCGATCTTGCCGTCATTGTCCATTGGCGTAATGGAAGGACACCAGACGCCAGCAAATTGCGATTGACCAGTCACGTTGTCGACTCCTTATTTGAAATGATGTTTCAAAACCAGCTTACATTGATAGCATGTGTCCCTAACTTTCATGTGAACCGTGCTCTCATTTTGAGCGACTGGGGTAAAATAAATGTGGTGTAATGGGAGAAATTTATCGGGAGAGGGAACAGATGCGATATCCGGTCGATGTTTTTACAGGCAAGATTCGGGACTACACGGGAAGCCGTCCCAGCGCGATTGCTAAAGTTCAGGTTGATGGCGAGTTGATGCTGACCGATCTGGGGCTCACGGGCGATGAACAGGCGGAGACTAAAATTCACGGCGGGCCGGATCGCGCGTTGTGCCACTATCCGCGTGAACACTATCAGCACTGGATACAAGAATTCCCTGAACAGGCGGAGTTATTTGTCGCCCCCGCCTTTGGGGAGAACCTCTCAACGCTTGGGCTGACAGAAGAGAATGTCTATATCGGCGATATTTTCCAGTGGGGCGAGGCGTTGATTCAGGTCACGCAGCCACGTTCACCGTGTTTTAAGCTGAATTTCCATTTTGGCATTAGCGATATGGCAAGTCAGATGCAGGCCTCGGGGAAGATAGGCTGGCTGTACAGTGTTATCGCGCCGGGCATGGTGTCGGCGGATGCGCCGCTGGTACTGGCATCGCGCGTGAGCGATGTCAGTCTGCGGGAGGCGATTGCTATTGCCTGGCATATGCCGTTTGATGATTCGCAATATCACCGTTTACTGTCGGCTGCAGGGCTATCGAAAAGCTGGACCAGAACGATGCAAAAACGCCGTTTAAGCGGCAAGATCGAGGACAATTCCCGCCGTTTGTGGGGGAAATAATTCCCCCTGTCCGTGGAGGCCGGATGAGGCATTACGCCGCCATCCGGCAACACAGAGAGACTCAGGAACGCTTATACAACGGTAACCAAATTACCAGCCGTAAACCACCCAGCGGGCTGTCTTCGGCCTTCACCCAGCCACGATGCTGCTGGATTGCGGTTTCAACAATCGCCAGACCCAGACCTGTTCCGCCAGACTCGCGATCGCGCGCCTCATCGGTACGATAGAACGGACGGAAAATCTGTTCTCTGTCTTCAGGGCTTACGCCTGGGCCATCGTCGTCCACGGTGATGGTAATCCCGTCGATATCCACCGCAAAGCCCACTTCGATCTTCGTATGTGAATAGCGTAGGGCATTGCGCACAATGTTTTCCAGCGCACTTTCCAGTGCGTTCGGGTTGCCATACAGCGGCCATGGTCCCGGCGGGAAATTCACTGTCAGCGATTTACCCATCTGCTCCGCTTCAAAGGCGGCGTTATCCAGTACTTCGCCCCATAGCTGATTAGCCTTCACGGTTTCACTGACCAGCGCGTTTTTCTGCTGATTACGTGACATCACCAGCAGGTCGTTGATCATGCTGTCCAGCCGGTGCGCTTCTGTTTCAATGCGCTCCAGCTCTTTGCTCTCACCGCTACGACGGCGCAGCAGCGCAGTCCCCAATTGCAAACGTGTTAGTGGCGTTCTCAACTCGTGAGAGATGTCCGACAGCAGGCGTTGCTGCGTGGTCATCATGCGTTCCAGCGCGGTCACCATCTGGTTAAAACTGGCACCTGCCGCCAGAAATTCCTGCGGGCCGGCTTCCAGTTCCGGATGCTGACGCAGGTTACCCTGTGCCACCTCATCCGCAGCATTTTTCAGCTTACGCGCCGGTTTCGCCAGGCTCCATGCCAGCCAAAGCAGCAGCGGTGAGCTGACGAGCATGGTGACGATCAGCAGCAACAGTGGCCGGTCAAACAACAGGTTGATGAAATCAGACTGTGAACTGCTGGCTGGTCGAATGAGATACAGCTGGTAGTTATCTTCCCCGTCTCTGACGGAGAAAGGCCCGACCATCTCAACGCGACCGTATTTTTTCTTCTGCGGATGGTCAGCGTTATCAGCCTGACCAATAAAGTTACGAATGATCTGCATTTCGTTGCGTTCTGCGCCGATCACACGTCCTTCTGTAGTGACAAGCAATAACCGCTGTCCTGGCGGCGCCCACTTGTCGATAGCACGGAACAGGCGACGCCACCACATCAGATCGTTGGGTGGGTCGTTCGCCAGCTCAGCTTCAACGTGTTGCTCGATCATCAACCCCTGGCGCTGCTCGCTGTCCAGTAGCTCGGTCATCTGGCGTGAGTCGAGCTTGGGCAGCATCAGTACCAACATCAACACCAGCGCCAGCGTTAACCAGAAGATGGCAAAGATGCGTGCGGTTAAGCTTCCTATCATGAAGCGGAGACCATCAGGTAGCCGCGACCACGCAGGGTTTTAAACCAGGGGTGCCCGTCTTTCCGCTCTGGCAGCTTACGGCGCAGGTTCGAGATGTGCATGTCGATCGCGCGGTCAAACGGCGTCAGGCGTTTGCCCAGCACTTCCTGACTCAGGTGTTCACGAGAAACTACCTGGCCGAGATGCTGTGCCAGTAAATAAAGCAGGGTGAATTCGGTGCCGGTTAACTCCAGGGTTTGCCCATCAAAACTGGCTTCCTGGCGACCCGGATT
Organism: Citrobacter sp. Cy070; assembly: GCF_030332245.1. NCBI lineage: Bacteria > Pseudomonadati > Pseudomonadota > Gammaproteobacteria > Enterobacterales > Enterobacteriaceae > Citrobacter > Citrobacter sp. Cy070. The sequence continues at coordinate 69,497 of NZ_JAOWIG010000075.1, read as the reverse complement.
CAGACTTAACGCATCCACTTCCAGCGTCGGCGAGCCATTATCGCTGGTCTGCTGTTGTTCGCTCCAGTGAGAGCGGCGCAGAATAGCGCGGATACGCGCGACCAGTTCGCGGTCATTAAACGGTTTGGGTAAATAGTCGTCCGCGCCCAGCTCAAGGCCGAGTACGCGATCCAATTCGCTGCCGCGAGCGGTCAGCATGATTACGGGCGTCTGGTGTGTCTGGCGAAGCGCTTTCAGTGTATCGATGCCGTTTTTCTTCGGCATCATGACGTCGAGCAAAAGTAAATCGATGCTGTCATCCAGAAGCTCAAGTGCCTGCTCCCCATCATGGGCAACCAGCACATCGAAACCTTCCATTTCGAGCAACTCCTTTAACAGGGAAGTCAGCTCTCGGTCATCATCAACTAACAGGATTTTATTCATTGTTTACGTACCTCCGAGGCAGAAATTACGTCATCAGGCGTCGCTAATCTATGACTTTACGTTGTTTTACACCCCCTGACGCATGTTTGCAGCCCGAATCGTAAACTGTCTCTCGTTGAATCGCGACAGAAAAGATTTTGGGAGCAAGTGATGGGCAAAGTTACCGCTGCCGTCATGGCCTCAACGCTGGCACTCAGTACTTTGAGCCATGCAGCTGAAGTCGTCACAGGCGATCACTGGCACCTGGGTGAAGGCTCCTCGCAGCGCAGCGTACAGAGCCACATGTTTGACGGTATCAGTTTAACCGAACATCAACGTCAACAGATGCGAGATTTAATGCAGCAGGCAAGACACGAACAGCCTCCTGTTAATGTTAGCGAAATGGAGACAATGCATCGTCTTGTCACCGCAGAGAAATTTGATGAAAGCGCTGTGCGCGCTCAGGCAGAAAAAATGGCACAAGAACAGGTTGCCCGCCAGGTTGAAATAGCCAGGGTCCGCAACCAGATGTATCGCCTGTTAACGCCCGAGCAGCAAGCGGTTTTAAATGAGAAACATGAACAACGAATGGAGCAACTGCGCGACGTAGCGCACTGGAAACAAAGCTCATCGTTAAATTTATTGAGTAGTAGCAACTCACGTTCCCAGTAGTAACCCTGTTTTCCTTGCCATAGACACCATCCCTGTCTTCCCCCACATGATGTGGGGTTTTTTTTTGCCCAAAATTACAGCGAATTACCAAAGATAAGCAGCCACTTACAGAAGATATTTGGAGCTTATAAACGTTTTTGTTATGTGTGACTGACTGCATTTATGTAGAGCCGTGTAATCTGATAATAATGCTCAGCTTTTTCCTAAATCCAACACAGTACCATCATTGGTAATGATAAAGGTGTAGTAGTGATTTTTTCCATTTAAGGTGTAGCTTGCACCATACACTAACCCTTTTTCTAAATTTACCGTAAAGCAGGTTCTTGGGTAGGTGAGATGCTTAAAATCGCCGACTAATAATTTTTTATTTTCTCTACCATTAGTTGACAGAATATAGCGGTTTAACACATCGTTTTTATCAGTGGTAAAGCAAACACGATTCCCGTCTACGTAGATCGCCCGTCTTTCGCCGGACTCTGCACCCTCTCTATCTTTCCCAGGGCACCCGGCAAGAAATAAAAGCAAAGGGAGAAAAATGATCGATTTCTTCATATCGGAAAGTCCCCTAGTACCTTTTCATATTTCTGAATTAACTCCAGCACCGGTTCCTCTGGGTCATAATCACGGTAAACATACAGATCGCTATGCCCATCAAACCCATAATGCTTTAACAACCAGTAATCGCTGACTAAGGATGCTTGCTGCTCCAGTCCGTAATCAAGTAAGTTTTTCTCATTTAGGCTGTATGTATAATCAGCTGCCCATGAGAACGCTCCGCGTGTTCGCACCCACATTCCATATTGGTGCTGCCAAACATGCATCATTTCATGTAAAAAAAGATGCTGGGCATTTGGAGTTGGCTGTTTTGTTGGCATTGAGAAATCATCTTCATATTTTATTTTTCTAAACCACATTTCGCCGTTAGGCGTCATCGCCTGGCCGGGGTTTTGACTATCAAAAGGAAGATAACTTTCCAGATGAACCCAAACTTGATGGTAAAGAACGCTGAAGCCAAAGAGCGAGTTTGCAAGATTTATCTCGCCAAGCCTTAGCCTACGCAGACCTCCTTCCTGGATCGGTTTCCAGTCAATAGAATTAGGGTAATACGCCATCTTAATCCCTCAAGATATGTTGATTGAGTGTTTATCGTACACCTAAAGTAAATCAGCATTGGAAGAGTTATAGAGAGGTCTTAAAAATTCAGAATAAAACGTATTCAGGTGACGTATGGGTCATGCTGATCCGGCTGTAAGATAGGCCGTAATGTAGATTTTTTATTAGAATAAATTTTTAATTTAAGTGTGTTATGTATTGCTACAACATTCCATCCCTGTCTTCCTTCACATGATGTGTGGGGGCCCCAAATTTGTCACTCGGTAATTGCCTGACTGTTTTACTTCATCCGTTATACTAGCGGCATATCCTAGCAGGAGTGTTTATGAATCAAACTTATGGGCGGCTGGTTAGCCGGGCGGCAATCGCGGCTACCGTGATGGCATCGCTGTTACTTTTGATCAAAATTTTTGCGTGGTGGTACACCGGATCGGTCAGTATTCTGGCTGCACTGGTGGATTCTCTGGTGGACATCGCGGCGTCGTTAACCAACCTGTTGGTGGTGCGCTATTCGCTGCAACCGGCCGATGATGAACATACGTTCGGACACGGAAAAGCGGAATCGCTGGCGGCGCTGGCGCAAAGCATGTTTATTTCCGGTTCGGCGCTGTTTTTATTCCTGACCGGGATTCAGCATCTCATCCAACCGACGCCGATGAAAGATCCTGGCGTTGGGGTGGTGGTCACCATCATTGCGTTAGTGTGTACAATCATTCTGGTCACGTTTCAGCGCTGGGTGGTGAAACGTACGCAAAGTCAGGCTGTACGGGCAGATATGCTTCATTATCAGTCTGATGTTATGATGAACGGTGCGATTCTCGTGGCGCTTGGACTGGCCTGGTACGGTTGGCATCGTGCGGATGCCTTGTTTGCGCTCGGGATTGGCATCTATATTTTATATAGTGCATTACGCATGGGGTATGAGGCAGTGCAATCCTTGTTGGATCGCGCCTTACCCGATGAGGAACGTCAGGAAATTATTGATATAGTGACGTCATGGCCCGGTGTCAGCGGCGCTCACGATCTTCGCACGCGGCAGTCAGGGCCGACCCGCTTTATTCAGATTCATTTGGAAATGGAAGATAATCTGCCGCTCGTTCAGGCGCATTTAGTGGCTGAGCAGGTGGAGCAGGCAATTTTACGGCGTTTCCCGGGATCGGATGTGATTATTCACCAGGATCCCTGTTCAGTCGTACCCAAGGAAGGCAAGATGTTTGAGCTTTCATAATTCGTTGTAAAAAAGTGAGCCGGGCCAGCATTTTGTGTATAAATTACCACCATTTGGCCTGACCTGAATCAATTCAGCAGGAAGTGATTGTTATACTATCTGCATATTCGTTGGATCGTTTCGATATGCGGAATCGACTTCCGGCAGCAGATTTCATTTTGCATTCCAAAGTTCAGAGGTAGTCATGATTAAGAAAATCGGTGTGTTGACAAGCGGCGGTGATGCGCCGGGCATGAACGCAGCAATCCGTGGTGTTGTACGTGCAGCGTTAACGGAAGGACTGGAAGTCATGGGGATCCATGATGGCTACCTGGGTTTGTATGAAGACCGTATGGTCCAGCTTGACCGCTACAGCGTGTCCGACATGATCAATCGTGGTGGTACTTTCCTCGGTTCTGCTCGCTTCCCGGAATTCCGCGACGAAAATGTGCGTGCAGTGGCTATCGAAAATCTGAAGAAACGTGGCATCGATGCATTAGTTGTTATTGGTGGTGACGGTTCTTACATGGGTGCAAAACGCCTGACTGAAATGGGCTTCCCGTGCATCGGCTTGCCGGGCACTATCGACAACGATATTAAAGGTACTGATTACACCATCGGTTACTTCACCGCATTGGGTACCGTCGTCGAAGCGATTGACCGTCTGCGTGATACTTCTTCTTCTCACCAGCGTATCTCCATCGTTGAAGTGATGGGGCGTTACTGCGGCGACCTGACCCTGGCTGCAGCAATTGCCGGTGGTTGTGAGTTCGTGGTGGTTCCGGAAGTTGAATTTAGCCGTGATGATCTGGTTGCTGAAATCAAAGCCGGTATCGCAAAAGGTAAAAAACACGCCATCGTAGCGATCACTGAGCACATGTGTGATGTTGATGAACTGGCACATTACATTGAGAAAGAAACGGGCCGTGAAACGCGTTCTACCGTACTGGGTCATATCCAGCGTGGTGGTTCTCCGGTTCCTTACGATCGTATTCTGGCGTCCCGTATGGGCGCATATGCTATTGAACTGCTGCTGGCAGGTCATGGCGGTCGCTGTGTCGGTATTCAGAACGAGCAGCTGGTTCACCACGACATCATCGACGCTATCGAAAACATGAAGCGTCCGTTCAAAGGTGACTGGCTGGACTGCGCGAAAAAACTGTACTGATTGTTTTTGGTTGCCCGGTGGCGCTTCGCTTACCGGGCCTACAGCGTGTACTCTTGTAGGCCGGATAAGGCGTAAGCCGTCATCCGGTACAACCTTCCTCATTTATTCCCCAGAGTTATAGCAAATCTTTTTTTATTCTTTAATGTTTGGATGCCTTTCTGGCACGCTTTGCTCATCACAACATCACATAAGAGAGCTGGGCGATGAACAAATGGGGCGTAGGGTTAACATTATTGCTGGCATCGACCAGCGTACTGGCAAAGGATATTCAGTTACTTAACGTATCGTATGATCCAACGCGTGAACTGTACGAGCAGTACAATAAAGCCTTCAGCGCGCACTGGAAGCAGGAAACGGGCGACAACGTCGTGATCCGCCAGTCGCATGGTGGTTCGGGTAAACAGGCGACTTCCGTCATCAACGGTATTGAAGCCGATGTCGTGACGCTGGCACTGGCATACGACGTGGATGCCATTGCTGAACGTGGTCGAATTGATAAAAACTGGATTACGCGCCTGCCGGACAACTCCGCGCCTTACACCTCCACCATCGTGTTCCTGGTCCGCAAAGGCAACCCTAAACAAATTCATGACTGGAACGATTTGATCAAACCGGGCGTGTCAGTGATTACACCAAACCCGAAAAGCTCAGGCGGCGCACGCTGGAACTATCTGGCGGCATGGGGCTATGCCCTGCACCACAACAACAACGATCAGGCCAAAGCGCAGGACTTCGTCAAAGCACTGTTTAAAAACGTTGAAGTGCTGGATTCCGGTGCGCGTGGTTCAACCAATACCTTCGTAGAACGCGGTATCGGTGATGTGCTGATCGCCTGGGAAAACGAAGCGCTGCTGGCAACGAACGAACTGGGTAAAGATAAATTCGAGATAGTGACGCCGAGTGAATCTATTCTCGCGGAGCCGACCGTTTCCGTCGTCGATAAAGTGGTGGAAAAGAAAGACACCAAAGCGGTGGCAGAGGCTTATCTGAAGTATCTCTACTCTCCGGAAGGTCAGGAAATTGCAGCGAAAAACTACTATCGTCCACGTGATGCAGACGTCGCGAAGAAATACGAAAATGCATTTCCGAAGCTGAAGTTGTTCACCATCGACGAAGAGTTTGGCGGCTGGACGAAAGCGCAGAAAGAGCACTTTTCTAACGGCGGTACGTTCGACCAGATCAGCAAACGCTAAATAAGTCTGTGATTTACCGACCCGGTGGCTTAACGCGACCGGGTTTTTTATTTGTCATCGTTTTGCGTTACTCTTGCGTCTCAATGGGATACAGGGAACGCGTAATGAAAAAAGCAGGTTATCTTTTACTGGTGGTGATTGTGGTTGCCGCCGCTGCGGGCGTTGGGTACTGGAAATTTAGCGGTAACCCGGACGCGTTACGCCAGATAGTCCTTGAACAATGCCTGCCACATCAATTGCAGCAGCACGATCCCGCGCCGTGTACTGAAGTTAAACCCGATGCCGGATATGTGGTATTCAAAGACCGAAACGGTCCGCTGCAATATCTGTTGATGCCCACTTACCGTATCAATGGTACGGAAAGCCCACTGCTGTTGAAATCAGGCACGCCGAACTTTTTCTGGTTGGCCTGGCAGGCGCGCAGCTTTATGAGCCAAAAATACGGGCACGAAATCCCTGACAAAGCGGTCTCGCTGACCATTAACTCGCGTAGCGGACGTACGCAAAATCATTTGCATATTCATATCTCCTGTCTGCGAACCGACGTCAGAACGCAGCTGGATGATAATATAGCGGAAATCAGCACTCGCTGGTTGCCATTGCCCGGCGGATTGCGCGGGCATGAATATCTGGCGCGCCGCGTCACGGAAAATGAACTGGCGCAACGCAGCCCGTTTATGATGCTGGCAGAGGAGGTGCCGGATGCGCGCGAGCATATGGGCCGCTACGCCCTGGCAATGGTGCGTCAAAGCGACGAATCCTTTGTTCTGCTGGCGACCCAGCGCAATCTGCTGGCGCTCAATCTCGCCTCCGCTGAGGAAATTCAGGATCATCAATGTGATATTCTGCGTTAACCCCACCTAATCTGGCGTTTACTCCGCATGCCTGTCCCCGTATTCTTGTTGAAAAAAACAACAGGAGACAGGCATGTCGCTCTGGCTTACACACCCTCTGTTTATCCCCTCTCTGGTGGTCGGCGTCACCATTTTGCTTTGGGCAACGTCGCTGTTGCCGGAATTTATCACGGCGCTGCTTTTCTTTTCCGTGGCGATGGTGGCCAAAATCGCGCCACCGGATGTCATCTTTGGTGGCTTTGCCTCATCGGCGTTCTGGCTGGTTTTCAGTGGTTTTGTGCTGGGTATCGCAATTCGTAAAACGGGGCTGGCGGACCGGGCGGCGAGGGCATTGTCGTCAAGGCTGACAGACTCCTGGCCATTAATGGTCGCAAGCGTAGTGCTATTGAGTTACGCGCTGGCGTTCGTCATGCCGTCCAACATGGGACGTATTGCGCTGCTGATGCCGATTGTCGCGGCGATGGCGAAACGGGCCGGAATTAACGACGGCACGCGCGCCTGGTATGGTCTGGCGCTGGCCGTTGGGTTTGGGACGTTCCAGCTTTCTGCGACGATTTTACCCGCTAACGTACCGAATCTGGTGATGAGCGGCGCTGCGGAAGGCTCTTACGGCATCCACCTCAATTATCTTCCCTATTTGCTGCTGCATACGCCCGTGTTGGGTTGGCTAAAAGGCGCGGTACTTATTGGTCTTATCTGCTGGCTGTTTCCCGGCCAACCTCATGCTCCGCGCGATCTGACGCCACCTGAGCCAATGAGTCGTGATGAAAAACGTCTGGCCTGGATGTTAGCGGTGGTGCTGTTTCTGTGGGTCAGCGAAAGCTGGCATGGTGTGGGGCCGGCATGGACCGGGCTGGTGGCGGCGGTGATTACGCTGTTGCCGCGCGTAGGATTTATTAATGGCGAAGAATTTTCCAGTGGGGTGAATATCCGTACCTGCATTTACGTGGCGGGTATTCTGGGGCTGGCCATCACCGTGACACAGACCGGTATCGGTAGCGCGGTAGGCGAGGCGCTGTTACAGGTGATGCCGCTGGATGCGGACAAACCGTTTACCAGCTTCCTTGCATTGACCGGCATTACCACCGCGCTCAATTTCATCATGACGGCGAACGGTGTTCCGGCGCTGTATACCACGTTGGCGCAAAGCTTTGCCGATGCGACGGGATTCCCGCTGCTGTCGGTGATTATGATCCAGGTGCTGGGTTATTCCACACCACTGTTGCCGTATCAGGCTTCACCGATCGTGGTGGCGATGGCGCTCGGGAAAGTACCTGCAAGGGCGGGGATGCTGCTGTGTATCGCGCTGGCGGCGGCAACGTATCTGATACTGCTGCCGCTGGATTATCTGTGGTTTAGCGTGTTGGGGAAATTATAGTTGCATCAGAATGTTAATTTTTTGTTTTGTGAGTGGGTGAATTGTATTATGCGCACCGATATTGGTTAATACCTGAGCGCATAATTGCGTGTTGGAAACTCAAGGATTGATTCATGGACAGATTGACCCCCATCCGCTGTTGGCCTGCCATCATCTCGATTGTTATTACGCTGACCATCTGGTTTGTTATCCCATGTCCAGCAGATGTCACCCCCGAGGCGTGGCATCTGCTGGCGTTATTTATCGGTACTATCGCGGCAATTATTGGTAAAGCGATGCCTATCGGCGCGATTGCGATTGTGGCAATTATGCTGGTAGCCATGACCGGCGTGACGCATCCCGGTAAACCCACCGCGGCGCTGAGCGATGCGTTAAGTGGTTTCTCCAACCAGCTTATCTGGCTGATCGGCATCTCGATTATGTTGTCGCAAAGCCTGTTGAAAACGGGGCTGGGCGCGCGTATCGGCTATGGGTTTATTGCTTTGTTTGGCAAAAGAACGTTGGGTATCGCGTGGGCGCTAACGCTGGCAGAAACGCTGATCGCACCCGTTACGCCAAGCAATACCGCACGCGGCGGCGGTATTATTCACCCAGTGATGCGGGCGATTGCGGAAAGTCTGGGTTCTCAACCCGGTGACAAAGAGAACGGTGCTACAGGTCGTTATCTGGCTCTGGTGAACTACAACATTAACCCGATCAGTTCGGCAATGTTTATTACCGCTACCGCGCCAAACCCGCTTATTGTGAGTTTCTTGACCAAAGGGACGGATGGGGTGCTGAATATGACTTGGGGAATGTGGGCGATTGCGGCGCTTCTTCCTGCCGTTGTCTCACTGGTCGTGATGCCTATTGTCATCTGGTGGCTCTATCCGCCCGCTATTACACGCACGCCGAATGCGCCAGAGTTTGCCCGGGAAAAGCTGGGGGCACTCGGTCCGTTGTCGCTGGCTGAAAAAATCACCCTCGCGGTTTTCGCTTTGCTGCTCTGCCTGTGGGCAGGTGTTCCTGCCATGCTGATGGGCAGTACCTGGGCCGTTAACCCCACCAGCGCGGCGCTCATTGGCTTGTCTGTTCTGTTAGTGACAGGGGTATTGAGTTGGGACGATATCCTTAAATGCCGCGGTGCATGGGATACGATAGTCTGGTTTGCCGCACTGGTTATGATGGCGGATTTCCTGAGCAAACTGGGTCTGGTGGGGTGGCTGGCGACGAGTGTTGGTAGCGCAATTGACCATCTCGGCGTGCACTGGAGTATCGCCACGCTGCTGCTGATCCTGCTTTATGTCTATTCACACTACTTTTTCGCCAGTACCACTGCACATATCACGGCCATGTTCGCGGCTTTCTTTGCTGCCGGATTAGGCCTCGGTGCTCCACCGGCGCTGCTCGGTCTGATGCTGGGCTTCTCCTCCTCCTTGATGATGTCACTCACGCACTATGGCACGGGTACTGCGCCTATTATCTTTGGTTCGGGCTATGTCACGCTGGCGGAGTGGTGGAAAACGGGGCTGGTGATGAGTGTGGTCAACCTGACCATCTGGGGTGTCACGGGGGCCTTCTGGTGGCACTGGCTGGGATACTGGTAAAGCGGGTATAAGAAGGGGAGCGATGCTCCCCTTTTAACAACTTAGGCCTGTTTAGCGGCTTCTGCTGCTTTAACGATGACTGCGAAGGCGTCTGCTTTCAGAGAAGCACCGCCAACCAGCGCACCGTCGATGTCCGGCTGAGCGAACAGTTCTGCGGCGTTTGCTGCGTTTACAGAACCGCCGTACTGGATGATAACTTGCTCAGCGATTTTCGCATCAGCTTTAGCAATGTGGTCACGGATGAATTTGTGGACTGCCTGAGCCTGAGCAGGCGTTGCAGATTTACCGGTACCGATAGCCCATACAGGTTCGTAAGCGATAACCACGCCTTCGAATGCTGCTGCGCCCTGAGTTTTCAGCACTGCGTCGATCTGACGTGCACAAACTTCTTCAGTTTTGCCCGCTTCGTTTTCTGCTTCGGTTTCACCGATGCACAGAACTGGAGTCAGACCCTGCTCTTTCAGCACGGCGAATTTCTTCGCGATCAGCTCGTCAGATTCTTTGTGGTAAGTACGACGCTCAGAGTGACCGATAATGATGTACTGCGCGCCGATATCTTTCAGCATTTCAGCAGAAGTTTCACCGGTGAATGCGCCAGACAGGTTCAGGTCAACGTTCTGCGCGCCCAGAATGATGTGGCTACCGGCAGCGGCGTGTTTCGCCAGGTCGATATACATTTCCGGCGGAGCGATTGCTACTGCACAGCCAGCAACGCCAGCCAGTTCTTTACGCAGGTTAGCAACCAGTTCGTTTACCATGTGGCGGCTGCCGTTCAGTTTCCAGTTACCCATCACTAAAGGATGTCGCATTTCATTTCTCCACGCTTGTCAGCGAATTAAGGAAGATGGCCGCCCGTCAGGGCAGCATGGTCTGTGAAACAGTATAGAGATTCATCTGCGGAAAGGCTTTGCTTTTTGTCATCAATTCGCCTTCTCAAGACTTTCTGATAGTGCCAGCTTAATCGGTTCAACAGCGAAGGTCAGCCCCTTTTCGCCGTTATCTGCAACAACATAGCGGATTGCGCCTTCCGTTTCGGCGTAATAGTGCTTACCTTTGCCGGCAGCGAGCAGTTTTTGCAGCTTTTTCTGACTCTGTTCTTTCGTCAACAGCGGCGCGACGGTGCGAATGACGGCGGTCATGTATTCCAGCGCTTTCGCTTTGGCCGCCTTTTGTTCTGGCCCCTGAATCGGCAGCCAGGTTATCTGCATACTTTTGATTTTTAAGGTGCCGCGCTCAAGGGCGGAGGACGCATACAGGTTTTCATTAATTTTACTGGCCGCGCGGGTGAGATTTGCCCGATCGCGGCTGCTGTCGATGGCACGGAACTCATTCAGAATAAGCTTCGGATTCTGCGTATTAAAGTTTTCGCGAAACTGGCTAATCGACAGGTCAAAGGTCGGCGCACCCGCCAGTAAATAGGGGGCCGTGGTTGCCGTCGATGGCTCTTCCGCCAGCGCCGCTGTATTCACGGACATGGCTGAAAACAATAATAAAAACAGTGTAAATCCTTGCTTCATCAATCGTACCTTTCATTCTCACTGCTCACGATTAAAACGGTAACCGTCGGGCTTGTCAAAAGGGTAAACTGTTCTGGAAGGTAATAATAAAGGAACTTACATGACCATACAGCAGTGGTTATTCTCATTTAAAGGGCGTCTTGGACGCCGTGATTTCTGGATTTGGATAGGCCTGTGGATAGTCGGGATGCTGGTTCTGTTCTCGCTGGCGAGTAAACAATTGCTCGATATCCAGACGGCGGCATTTTGTCTGGTTTGTCTGCTGTGGCCGACGGCTGCAGTCACAGTAAAACGTCTGCATGATCGGGGTCGCTCCGGCGCGTGGGCGTTCCTGATGATTCTTGCATGGATGCTGCTGGCCGGAAACTGGGCAGTATTGCCCGGTGTCTGGCAATGGGCGGTAGGCCGCTTTGTACCGACGCTGATTCTGGTGGGTATGCTTATCGATCTGGGCGCGTTCGTTGGCACCCAGGACGCAAATAAATACGGTAAGGACACGCAGGACGTAAAATACAGAGCTGACTCGTAGGCCGGATAAGCGTGAGCGCCATCCGGCAAGCCCTCACCAGTAATGCTCAGCGGTCATATGGCCCGGTCGACGACGCAGGTGTTTGGTCATCTGCCGGGTTTCTTTCAGCAGTTGCTGCGTGTCGCGTACCATTTGCGGGTTACCACAGAGCATCACATGACTGGTTGCTGTATCCATGGGTAGCCCAACAGCAGCTTCCAGCGCGCCGCTCTCAATCAACGCCGGAACTCGCCCGGTTAATGAACCTGCGGCGGTTTCACGGCTCACAACCGTCTGGATACGTAATTTACCTTCGTAGCGTTTTTCCAGGTCCTGCATTAACGGCAGATAGCTTAAATCGGCGGCATAGCGGGCGGCATGGACCAGCACCAGATTTTTAAAACGGTCCAGATCTTTGCCCAACTGCAGAATCGATAGATATGGGCCGATAGCGGTACCGGTTGCCAGCATCCATAGCGTGTCACAATCGGGGACTTCATCCAGCACGAAGAAACCGGCGGCTTCACTCACCACCTGGACTTCGTCGCCAGGTTTCAGTGCGGCCAGACGGGGGCTGAGTTTTCCGTCAGGAACCGTCACCAGATAGAACTCTAAATCGGGGTTATCAGGCGCATTCACGTAGGAATAGGCACGCTGGACGCGCTCGCCGTCGATTTCGAGGCCGAGCTTGGTAAACTGACCTGCGGTGAAGGGAAGAACCGGAGCTCGCACGGTCAAACTAAATAAGGCATCGGTCCAGTTCTGTACCTTAGTGACTTTGCCTGTTACCCAATCTGCCATGGTTTTCTCCTGTCTGCTGTGATTGCCTTATCTTCGTTCGTTGGACGAAAGATTTCCAGCCCATATGGGCTGGAAGGCTCTATTGATCAAATCAATTACAGGATATGCGTCTGTACATCCGGATCTTTGCGATCGAGGTAGTGGATGGACTGAATACGACGGATCGTACGTGATTTCCCACGGATCAGCAGTGTTTCGGTGGTGGCAATATTACCTTTGCGGCTAATCCCTTCCAGCAGATCGCCTTTGGTTATCCCGGTCGCGGAGAAAATAACGTTGTCGCTGCGGGCCATTTCATCCAGACGCAGCGCTTTACCTGCCTCAATACCCATCGCGGCGCAGCGAGCCAGTTCCTGTTCGCCGATACGACGGTTCTCTTCGCTGTCGCCTTTGACGTCATGGCGAGCCAGCAGGCGGCCTTGCATGTCGCCATCCAGAGCGCGGATAACGGCGGCAGAGACGACACCTTCCGGCGCGCCACCAATGCCGTACAGCACGTCAACTTCGCTGTCTGGCATGCAGGTCAGAATCGAGGCCGCCACGTCGCCGTCAGGAATGGCGAAGACGCGTACGCCCAGTTTTGTCATCCCGGCAATAACCTCGTCATGGCGTGGTTTTGCCAGGATGGTAACGGTCAGTTCGCTGAGCGGTTTGTTGAGCGCGGTAGCAATGTTACGCAAGTTGGCTTCCAGCGACAGGTTCAGGTCGATGGACCCTTTTGCGCCTGGGCCGACAATCAGCTTTTCCATGTACATATCCGGCGCGTTCAGGAAGCAGCCTTTATCGCCAACGGCCAGTACGGCCAGCGCGTTGGCCTGACCCATGGCCGTCATGCGTGTGCCTTCGATAGGGTCGACGGCGATGTCGACCGCATCACCAAGACCGGTCCCGACTTTTTCACCGATAAACAGCATCGGCGCTTCATCAATCTCACCCTCGCCAATCACGATGGTGCCGTCGATGTTGACCTGGTTGAGCATAATACGCATGGCGTTCACCGCCGCGCCGTCAGCGGTATTTTTATCGCCGCGGCCCAGCCATTTATAGCCAGCCAGCGCGGCCGCTTCGGTCACGCGTGAAAATTCAATGGCAAGTTCTCGTCTCATTGCAAACTCGTAGCTGAAAGGAATGGCGCGAAGTGTAGCACAGGGGAGGGGACGAGATTATTGATGTGTGTGCGGGGTTGCCCCCGCACGAAGAGATTGCCGGATAAGCCAAAGTTGCCATCCGGCAATGACGTATTACTCGTCGTGATCTTCCCACGCCAGAGCGCGTTTGACCGCTTTTTTCCAGCCGCTGTAACGGAAGTTACGTTCGGTGGTTTCGATGCCAGGGCGGAACTCACGCTCAATGACCGCTTTTTCCTGCAGCTCATCCAGATTCTGCCAGAAGCCGACAGCCAGACCGGCCAGATATGCTGCGCCTAATGCGGTGACTTCGCGGACTTCCGGACGCTCTACGCGGGTACCCAGAATGTCAGACTGGAACTGCATCAGGAAGTTGTTGGCGACCGCACCGCCATCGACGCGCAGGGCGTGTAAACGAATACCTGAGTCCGCCTGCATCGCTTCCAGCACGTCACGCGTCTGATAAGCGATAGACTCAAGCGTTGCACGGATGATGTGGTTGGAGTTTACGCCACGGGTCAGGCCGAAGATGGCGCCGCGTGCATACGGGTCCCAGTACGGTGCACCCAAACCGGTGAACGCCGGAACAACATATACGCCGTTGGTGTCTTTCACTTTGGTGGCGAAATACTCAGAGTCGAATGCATCGCTGATGAGTTTCATTTCATCACGCAGCCACTGGATGGATGCACCCGCCATGAACACGGCACCTTCCAGCGCGTAGTTCACTTCCCCGGTCGGTCCGCAGGCGATAGTGGTCAGAAGTCCATTTTCTGACTTAACGGCTTTCTCGCCAGTATTCATCAGCATGAAGCAGCCAGTACCGTAGGTGTTCTTCGCCATCCCTTCTTTCACGCACAGCTGACCGAATAGTGCAGCCTGCTGGTCACCCGCGATACCGGAGATAGGAATACGTGTGCCGCCTTTACCACCGATGTTGGTCTGGCCATAGACTTCAGAAGAACGACGCACTTCTGGCAGCATGGCGCGCGGAATGTCCAGCGCATCCAGCATCGTGTCATCCCAGTCCAGGGAGTGGATGTTGAACAGCATGGTACGTGAAGCGTTGGTGTAATCCGTGACGTGTACGCGTCCCTGAGTCATTTTCCAGATAAGCCAGGTGTCAACGGTACCGAACAGCAGTTCGCCGCGACGAGCGCGCTCACGCGAGCCTTCTACGTGGTCGAGGATCCACTTCACCTTGGTACCGGAGAAGTACGGGTCAATCACCAGGCCGGTGTTGTTACGGATGTATTCTTCCATGCCATCGCGCTTGAGCTTTTCGCAGATATCTGCGGTACGACGACACTGCCACACAATGGCGTTATAGATTGGTTTACCGGTCTCACGCTCCCAGACGATGGTGGTCTCACGCTGGTTGGTAATACCGATCGCTGCAATTTCATCGGAACTGATATCGGCTTTCGCCAGAACTTCAACCAGCGTAGAGCTTTGGGTTGCCCAAATTTCCATTGGGTCGTGTTCTACCCAACCTGCTTTCGGGTAGATTTGCTCGAATTCGCGCTGTGAAACGGCAACGATATTCGCATCGTGGTCCATTACGACCGCGCGGGAGCTGGTGGTGCCCTGGTCGAGCGCAACGATATATTTTTTTTCAGTCATAATTTTTGTCCCGTAGTCACATTACAGCGAAGCTTTTTGTTGAGTGTTGGCCGCCGCGTCTTTTTCTTCAATCACGCAGACATCGCACGGTAAATGGCGACCAATCAGTTTGCGATATGCCCATGCGCCCAAAATCGCGCCGGTAATCGGGCCAAACACCGGAACCAGGAAGTAAGGGATATCGCGACCACCTGTGAAGGCAATCTCACCCCATCCGGCCATCCAGGCGAAGAGTTTCGGTCCGAAGTCACGTGCCGGGTTCATCGCAAAACCGGTCAGTGGGCCCATGGATGCACCAATAACGGCAATCAGTAAGCCGATCAGCAGCGGTGCCAGTGGACCACGCGGTACACCATTACCATCATCGGTCAGTGCCAGAATCAGCCCCATTAGAATAGCGGTAATGACCATTTCAACCGCGAAGGCCTGCACAAAATTGATATGTGGGTTTGGATAGGTGGAGAAAGTACCTGCCAGATTGAGGCTTTCTACACTACCGCGCACGATATGGTTCGTTTGTTCGAAATCGATGAAAAGATTGTAATAAAGCCCGTAAACCAGTGCCGCTGCGCAAAAGGCGCCGGCAATTTGCGAAATAATAAAAGGAACGACTTTGCGTTTGTCAAAACACGCAAACAGCCATAGTGCGATTGTGACTGCTGGATTCAGGTGTGCGCCAGAAACGCCTGCGGTCAGATAGATAGCCATGGCTACCCCCAGACCCCAGATGATACTGATTTCCCACTGACCAAAAGTAGCCCCGGCCACTTTGAGTGCAGCGACACAACCCACACCGAAGAAAATCAACAACCCGGTACCGAGGAATTCAGCAATGCACTGGCCTTTCAAGGTTGATGTTTGACTCATAATCGGATCCTGAAGAGTTTAATGTTTATTGTATGCGAGAAGGTCACTGACATCCCCGGAGCCGGTAGGCACACTGTTAATTTATCGTTAACGCTCAAAAACGAGAAATATCGAAATTAAAATGTGTGTACTCCATCAACAAAATGAGCGTTTTCGCGCCATTGCGCGGTATTTGTTATACAAAAATAGTGTGAGCTGAATCATTTCACCGATCATCCTGTTAACACTTAAGAGTTATGACAGTTGTGTCACCAGGACAAAGATTAAAAGTGTTGCAAACCGCAATCTGCGCGGGATGCCGCTGGACAGGGATGGCGCGGCTTCATACAATCGGTGTTAAGTAGTGTGCGCTCGTTTTTATTAAGGCGTCGCCGGTTATCGGGACGAGGATTTTTATCCATCAACGCCTTGCAATTCAGGAGAGGTATGACGATGTCATTAGAAGTGTTTGAGAAACTGGAAGCAAAAGTACAGCAGGCGATTGATACCATCACGCTGTTGCAGATGGAAATCGAAGAGCTGAAAGAAAAGAACAACTCACTGTCGCAGGAAGTTCAGTCTGCACAGCAGCAGCGTGAAGAGCTGGAGCGTGAGAACAACAACCTGAAAGAACAGCAGAATGGCTGGCAGGATCGTCTGCATGCCCTTTTAGGTCGTATGGAAGAAGTCTAATCCTCGTCATATTTCACGTCATGGCGGCGTTGGCTGCGTGCATTCACCCCAGTCACATAGTGGCCTATGCTCTTGGGGATTCACTTACTTGCCGCCTTGCCCTGACGCGAAATCTTTAGAGGATGTAGAGTGCGAGTTCGTAGGCCGGATAAGGCGTAAGCTGTCATCCGGCAATACTTATCTTTAATAAAGGCCCAGCGGGCTTTCCCATCAATCACCCAGCCAACGGCTGAATGAGCTACGGTCAATATCCAGCTGCTTCGCTGCACGGCTTTTGTTGTTTTGCTGTCGTAGTAGCACCCCTTTGAGAATACGGCTACGGATCCGTTTATACGGCCCTTCGAGCAACTGGCAGTCCGGGCAGTGGTGGCGAGGTTGTTGGGGGGAAGACGCTTTATCGGCTTGTAAATCCTCAATCAGTAACGTGGCGGCAGAGAGTGACACGACGCCTGACTGAAAAGATAACGCCAGCCGTTCCATAATATTATTTAACTGACGTACGTTACCCGGCCATAAATACTTTTTAAGTTCATCCCATAAACCCTCGCTCAATGTAATGGGGGCAACTGATATGACTTCCTCAGCGCATTTAACGTTGCCTGTCCAATAAGTTGGATATCGTCTGGCCGTTCGCGTAACGGTAATGTGGTAACTTTGAGCACATTCAATCGATAAAAGAGATCTTCTCGAAAATCTCCGGCGGCAATCATGTGGGATAGGTTTTTGTTGGTGGCTGCAATCACGCGCACATTCACAGGGATCATGTGGTCTGCGCCAAGCCGCATCAGTTGACGTTCTTGCAGAATGCGCAAGAGTTTTGCCTGTAAAAACTTATCCAGCTCACTGATCTCATCGAGGAAGATGGTACCGTTATGCGCAAGTTCAAACATCCCTGCGCGGCCTTTTTTAGAGGCGCCGGAAAATGCGCCGTCAACATACCCGAAGAGTTCGCTTTCCATAATCGAGGCGGGGATGGCACCGCAATTGACCGCAACAAATGGCCCACTGCTATGTGAACTGGCGTTATGAATGCTCTGCGCCAGAACCTCTTTGCCAGTACCATTTTCACCGAGTAGCAATATTGTTGCTTCGGTTTCAGCATATATTCTGGCCAACCTTAAACGATCCTGCATTTCACGGTTGTAGGTAATAAAATCTTCGAAGTGATACCTGGCGTGAAACCCTAACTTTTTCGCTTCTTTGATTCTTATCTTTTGTTCAGCATTCTGTAGGTTAGATGATGTCTGAAGGGTGATCACTATTCGGTTGAGGTTTTCGTTTTCGACGATGGGGAACTGGTTAACCACAAATTCGCCGTAGGGCGTATTGATTAACTCATTTTCTATCGGGATATTATTTTGCAGATCTTCCCAGTTTAGCGTTAAGGACGGTATTTTTTTATTGATTAAATCATGTTTACTGAGTTGCAAAAGCTCGATGGCTTTGCGATTGCAATGAATAACCTTGCCAGTATTATCAATGAGAAGAATGAATTTATTGGTGTGGTCAAGTAACAGGTTTAGCTGGTTTTGCTCAATGCGCTCATTGGCGAGCGCCTGATACAGCTGAATTGCCTCATGTAATGCCAGTTCTATGGACTCTACACCAGAATGGAAAGGGATGAAGTGTTCCACGCTGTGTGTGCCAAAATAAATCGGACAAATGGCATCGCCAATAATAAGGTCTATTTGGTTATTTTTGGTGTAATTGACGAAGTCATTTCTGACATTCTCAATGCAAGGATTAGCCATTTCGTCAATGATAAACTCAGTGAGTTGCAGATTGAGCATCCTGGCTATTTTCATACAGCCATCGATAACGCTGCGAAAGCCAATAACACCAATGTTTTTATTAAGCCCAAGGTATGGCCTGAGAGCATCGATAATATCATAGGCGGACGTTTTTATCTCAATAACTGGTTGCGGTATTTTCTGCTTAAGCATCCATGCCATTCCTCCGCGACTAATTACAAGGTCAGGGTTATTCACTTGCACTACCGGGATCACAGAATCAACATCATCGAGGGTGGCATTTAATATCGTTATATTTGCGATGCCACTATATCGGCCTGACAGACGTTCTGCTTCGAGAGAGAGCGTTTGTAATGGAGAGATGATACAAATATTAGGTAATTTTAACATATTGAATCCAGCCTGATCATGATGTGCGGTCGATAACGGTGGATACAGTTGTCGGCATTATTTCAGAAACAGTAAGCTATTTACGACTTACTGTTTCCTCAATCTTTTTGTCACATAAATGGTGAACAGTGGAATTGCTTTCGATCAACTCTGTGGGCTTTATGTTTTTGATAATTGCTGGCGTTGGACGGTTCTCCTTTGTTCACGGCGAGCAACCCAGGCGGTAATAAACGGTACGACTAAGGAAGTGACGATGGTAGAAGCGGCAATCTGCGGTGTTGCCACAGCGATTAATGCTGACACGCTGGGGTCAACCGCGGCGATGGCTGCGGGGGTTGCCACAGCGTTACCGGCTGTCGTGGAGACTGCCGCTCCGGCGATGCCTGAACCTCCGACAAAACGGGAGACAGTAACATTGATCAGCGCACCAATGAATGCTGTCATGAGGCCCAGAATAACCCCTGCAAATCCGGCCATCAGTAGAGTGCTAAAATCGATCCCGGTGCCCAGACCAAAAGAGAAGAAGGGGATCAGCATCGCACCGCCGCTTTTCAGGAACGCGCGCATATCTTCGTCCAGATTGCCGAGCAGCATGCCAATTAGTATTGGTAAAACAACGGCGAACAGCTCCATTATCGGGATCGACACCAGCCCAGCGGCACCCATCGCCACCATTGTCAGAAAGGGGCCTTCAAGTACGGAAAGTACCGCGATTGCACCTGCATCCGTTTCATTGCCAAACTGTTTGGTCAGCGCAGCGTAGAGCCCCATATTCGCATTGGTCATAGCTGCGATAATGGCAAGCGCAGACAAACCAAAGAAGCCGTTCGCGCCACAAAACTTTGCGACCAGTAAGCCAATTGCCGTCCCGACAACCAGCTTGGATAACATAATGGCGAACCCTTTCTTCAGAGCGACTGGCGCGGCCTGTAGACGAATTTCCGCACCCATACAGACAAAAAATACGCCCAGGATGGCCAGAGCGCCATGGGCTATTGCAGTTGAAAAACTCCCTATTTCTAAAGCACCAGGACAAAATGTCTTTAATAATGCTCCGATCAATAACGGGATCACCATCATCCCGCCTGGGAACTTCTCAATTGTTTGTTTTATTTTCATGAGGAGACTTCCGTGTTTACGTAACGGATATAAATGATGGGAATGTGTTATTTATTCCCACCGTATAGGGTTATATTTCTTTCGTCTTAAAAGGTCGGTGCGATCTTGTAAATAGAAAATTCTTTATGCCCAAGATCTTCTGCTTTGGTTGTTTTACCATTAGAAACCTTAATGATTTCCTGATAAATCACCTCACCCATTTCATTAATAGACGATTCGCCGCGCATAATTGACGAAACATCTATGTCAATGTTGTCTCTCATTTTGGTAAATGTTTCTTCATTGGCGGTGATTTTAATCACGGGCGCAATCGGGTTGCCGGTTGGCGTTCCGCGCCCGGTGGTGAAGATAATAATTTGCGCGCCGCCAGCCACCATCCCAGAGATGGATTCAATATCTTGTCCCGGAGAGTCCATCACCCACAGCCCGCGACCGCCAGGGAAATCGGCGTACTGCAGCACGCCCTGCAACGGCGAATGACCCGCTTTGTGCATACAGCCCAGTGATTTTTCCTCGATAGTGGTGATGCCGCCCTGGATATTACCCGGAGTTGGTTGCCCGCCCCTAATATCTGCGCCCAGTGCTTTCGCTCTTTCTTCACACCCAACAACCAGCTTGATTAAATCATCCGCGACTTGTGAATTAATTGCCCGACGAGCAACAACGTGTTCTGCGCCAATGAATTCGGTGGTTTCTGAGAGAATTGATGTACCGCCATCGCTGACTAACAAATCGGATGCAACGCCGCAGGCAGGGTTAGAGGCGAGACCAGAGGTGGTATCAGAACCTCCACACTCCATACCGAGGATGAGTTCGCTGACGTTTATTTCTTCGTAGTCTTGCTGGGACAAATCCTGCGCATACTGACGTGCGATTGAAATTCCGCGCGCCTGGCACTGCAAGGTCCCCCCTTCATCCTGAATCGTAATACAGGAAACCGGCTTACCGAATTTCGTGATTTCTTGCGCAATATGGGTAGGTTCAGCGCCTTCACAACCCAATCCGACAACGAGTATTGCACCAACGTTGCCATTCCTGGCTACGTTGATCAGTGTTTTTTCGGTTAGCGCTGCATCACCGGCAATCTGGCAGCAACCAAAATCATTATTAAGCCAGGTTGAGCCATGAACCTGAGCGGAGATGTCCTGAGCGACTTTATTGGAGCAAACGCTGGTCGGTAAAATTAAGACGTAGTTGCGGATACCCACGCTGCCATCTGGACGACGATAACCTTTGATTGTTTTTTTCATTTTCACTTGTTCCTTAAGCCTTTATTTCCAATCCCCACGACCACGTTCGCTTTCAACATTATGAACATGAACATAGTCTCCAGACAGGATAGACTTCGTTGCCCGACCAATGGATTCACCATATTTGTAGACCTCGCCATGGAGCGCGACGGCTTTAATGGCAAATTTATGGCCGTAAGGGATGTCATCCCGTAAGGTGATGGTGAGATGTTCATCGCCAATAAACATGCTGGCGACCTCTCCGGCCTTGAGGGGCTGGATAGCAGTAGCGACGCTATCTTGCGGGTTTATAACCACTGCATTTTTCTTCATAAAAAATCCTTATGCGCTTTGATTGGATGCAGTGGTATAAAGCATAAGGCGTGCCATATTTTTAATTTGTTGTTTATTAAGGGAAATTAAAATGAAGGTGAGTCGGGGGAAATGGCGCTGGTGTAAGTAGCTTCATCAGTTGTGGCAAATGGCTACAGCTTGCAAGGCGTGAAAAAGGTCGGTGAGTACGACGGAAACGCATAAAAAAGGCACCTTACGGTGCCTTTTTGATTACTCGATATCGAGCGGGTCTTCGGAGAGGATTATCCCGGTGTTGTCGGCGTACAGGTGGTCGCCGGAGAAGAACGTTACGCCGCCAAAGTTGACGCGCACATCGCTTTCCCCAATACCTTCCCCTGCGGCACCGACCGGAATGGCGGCAATTGCCTGTATGCCGATATCCAGTTCTTCCAGATCGTCTACCTGACGGACTGAGCCGTAGATGACCAGACCTTCCCATTCATTCTGTACGGCCAGTCGAGCCAGTTCGGCATCGACCAGCGCACGACGGACAGAACCGCCGCCATCGACCAACAGAATGCGACCACGGCCATTTTGTTCGAGCAGATCGTACAGCAACCCGTTGTCCTCGAAACATTTTACCGTGATGATTTGTCCGCCAAACGACGACCGTCCTCCAAAGTTAGAGAACAGTGGTTCCACGACGTTGACATCTTCCTGATAGATGTCACAAAGCTCGGATGTATCGTATTTCATAGGCTCAACGTTCAGTTGCTGCGAGAATTTTTAGTATATCGCGCTATGTGTACTGTTGGCAAAATCATCAATTGTTAATCAGTGTCCAGATCAATAACTATTCGTATTTTTCATTGAAAAACAGGTGGTTAATGATTTTGAAAACAGCCGATAATGACCTAAAATTACCCGTATTTCCCTCTGTAAAGTATCCCCGAGGTATCTCCGGAAGATTGCTGGAGCATAAAAGAAAGCCCTATGAGAACGATCAGATTTACCAAAGCCGTGAATATGCTGATAGTGTCGTTAATGAGTTGCGGCTGCGCGTTACGTCCAGTGGTAGCAAAAGTTTTTGTGTGTCCCGGATCCGCCCACAACCATTTTAAGTACAAAAATGCTTTGGAATGGAAATACACGGAGAACAACTAAAATCAGAAATAATGATTTAGGTCGCTGGCTCAAGGCCCTTGATACCGTAAGACAATGGGCTATAGCAGGCTATAAAACTGATGTGTTGATGGGGGGTGAAGCCCAACCGCACGGATATGTACGCTAAGAACGTAACCTTATGATTTTAAGTCTATAAAGTTTTGCATTATTGGTTTGATGACCAAGTACGCTCGTATTGCAGGCAGTCTGCTAAGTGGTCTTTATTTTCAGCAGATCTGCCTGCCAATTCGATTTACCTTTGCTGTTGGTTGTAACCAACCGGGCGGCTCCAGTCATCGTCGTATTTGATATTCCCTTCGATATAAAACCACTCAATGCCTGAGTAGGTGATAGCGATATTTTCCATCATGCCCGGAGTGTGGGAACCCGGCATATAAGCATGAGCAGCATTGACGGACATGATTACGATGTTGTTAAGCGTAATTCGGTAAATCTCGTATTCGACACCCGCCTCGTTGATGTCGTAATAGTGGATTACTGCCTTTTGCAGTCGCTTACTTTGGCAGACTGCAACCGCAAAATATGGTGAGGTCTTATCAATCTCTTTGTGCAGGGTAAAAGCGTTGTGTTCGCGCGACCCCATCAGCTTACCAGTGTTGCGGCATGTGTTTTGGTACACACCGTAACTGCTGTTCATGATTTCAACTGCACCCTCACGGCCCAGCGCCATGCAACTGCCTTTGATCAGTTGTCCATTTTCATCATAAATATACATATAAGCTGGTAATGACATTTATAGATCTCCTTATTTTGTGCTTAATATTTGCCCGTTTCTGTCGATGAAAAAGTTGTAACGGTAATTCCTTCCGTTCAATGTGTATGAAGCCGCATAGATATAGCCCGGCGTTATCGGTATTTTTAAGCACGTTTCAGGGTAGGAGAGAGCTACATGCGAATTTTCCGCCAATGTCTTGTATTCATTTCCCTGCTCAGAATAAACGCCGTATCGGCTCAGAACGTCCGATTTATTAACAGAGAAGCAAAGCGAATTATTTATAATAGGGAAACTACGCCATGGGGGAACGCTATCACCAGCGCCACACCCAGCCAGCGCAAAAAAGGCAGGAATGAGAAAGTAGCGTTTCAATGCGGGAACCTCCCTAACACTTTCTCATAGCGGGATATGAGGCTAAGGACAGGTTCAGATGGATCGTAATCCTTGAGGCGATACAAATCAGAGCGGTTGCCGAATCCATATGTTTTAAGCAGCCAATAATCAGTCACCATTGCAGCCTGCTGCTCTAAGCCGTAATCCAAGAGTATGGCCTTATCCAACGTGTAATAGTAATCAACTGCCCAAGAGAACAGGCCCCGCATCCTTACCATCATCCCGCGCTGATGCTGCCAGACGTGCATCATTTCATGTAAAAAAAGATGCTGCCCACCAACGCGATCGTTATTAACATGCGGCTGTGAAAAGTCAGGCTCATAAGTACCTTCCTGAAAGTACAATTCGCCGTTGGGCGTCATGGCGTAGTTGTTCTTTTGGAGGTTGAAAGGTAGATAGCTGCTGCGGTGGATCCAGACTTCGTTATAGCGGATGGTGAAAGCGTAGAGGGTACGGGCCAAGTTAATCTCACCAAGCGTTAACAGCCGTAACCCGCCCCAGTCTATATCGTTCATTTCCCTTATCATTGGAGGCATCATCCATTGGTAAAAATACCTTAATACGCCTTAAAGTAAATTTTTTCCTGTTAAAAAATGCGGGAAATATCCGACATTGTCACAAACTGCGGCTACGCTGCTTATACCGTTAAGCTCCTGGTTTAGGGAGCAACCGTACGAGTTCGTACGCTAAGAACGTAACCTTATGAATTTAAATCTACAACGTCGTGGCGTTGTCGGTCAGGTTTACGTTGATTTGATTAACGGGTTTATTAATACCATTAATGCCGGAAACCGCACGGATACTGGCATTAATGGAAAAAGTAAATAAAACCCTCATTTTCTTTACTCGCCCAATCTGCTTAAAAAATGTACTTAGAGTACGCTCTCGTACGGGTGGGCTTCAGACCCCGTGATCGGTTAAGTAAGCTGGGAAACGCTGGTTTTAGTACTTATAGGTCACGGTGTTTACCGTTCGTTGGTATCTCCGAGGTATCCCCGGAAAATATAAAAAACATGAAAAAACCTCGCGACCCTCTATTGTAAGGGTTGCGAGGCGTTATGCGATTCTAAAAATTGAAATTATTAATTGATATTTGTCAGTTAAAGAGACCACTGACTTAAGAAAATTCCAACAACAAACAGCAGGTTAGTTAACAATGCCGCTTTTACGGTGCGTTCCAGCATCGGGCGCATTGCCGCTGGATCCATCTCACGCATCACGTATCGCGCCTGCTTAATCAGTAGCGGAGCGGCGAGGATAAACAGCCATCCCCACAGGCTTTGCAGTGAAAACAGGTTAAACAGCGCCAGGCAGACCAGCGTCCCCATCAGCAGACAGGCGTGGTAGCGGCGGGCATTGACGGCGCCTAAACGCACCACCAGCGTATTCTTGCCGTTCTCTCTGTCGCTGTTGATATCGCGCAGGTTGTTGACGTTGAGCACGGCAGTTGCCAGCAGGCCGCAGGCGGTTGCCGGCAGGATTAACGCCGGAATCAGCGTATGCGCCTGCAGGTACCAGCTCCCCATCACGCTCAGCCAGCCGAAGAACACCAGCACGGAAATATCACCGAGGCCGATGTAGCCGTAAGGGCGATTACCTACGGTGTAAGTGATCGCGGCGATAATCGACAGGCCGCCGAGCACCAGGAAACCGACAAAATCCGCCAGCGTGTGGCAAGCCACAGCAACCAGGGCCAGACCGGACAGGCAGATCAGCACCACGGTGACGATCAGCGCCCGCTTCATCTGCTGTTGGGTGATGACCCCTTTTTGCATACCGCGCAGCGGTCCGATGCGGTCGGGCTTGTCGCTGCCTTTGACGGCATCGCCATAGTCGTTCGCGAGATTGGACAGGATTTGCAGCAGTCCTGCAGTAATCAATGCCAGCAGAGCGACCAGCGGATCAAAGAACCCTTGCCACCATGCTAATGCCGTACCGACGATGATCGCCGCGAAGGCGAGCGGTAAGGTCTTAGGTCGTAAACTTTCCAGCCAGGCTTGCGAGCGGCTAATTTGTTGTTGTTCAGTCATATTTAGCGCCAATAAAAATGGGGCTTTATCAGCCCCATCAACAGTGATGAAAATGCATTGAACGCGATTATAGGATAAAACGGCTCAGATCTTCATCTGCGACCAGCGCATCCAAATGTTTGCTCACATATTCGGCATCAATTGTGATGCTTTGACCGTTCAAATCGCTCGCATCATAGGAAATATCTTCCATCAGACGTTCAAGAACGGTATGCAGGCGACGCGCACCGATATTTTCGGTGGTTTCGTTAACCTGCCAGGCCGCTTCGGCAATGCGTTTAATACCCGATTCGGTGAAGTTGATGTCCACACCTTCAGTCGCCATCAGCGCTTTGTACTGGACGGTGATGGAGGCATTCGGTTCGGTAAGGATACGCTCAAAATCGCTGGTGGTCAGCGCCTGAAGTTCAACACGAATCGGCAGACGACCCTGCAGTTCCGGGATCAGGTCGGACGGTTTCGCCACCTGGAATGCGCCAGAGGCGATAAACAGGATGTGATCGGTTTTCACCATACCGTGTTTGGTAGAGACGGTGCAGCCTTCAACCAGCGGCAGCAGGTCGCGCTGTACGCCTTCACGGGAAACATCCGGACCGGAGGATTCGCCGCGCTTACAGATTTTGTCGATTTCGTCGATAAACACGATCCCGTGCTGTTCAACGGCGTCGATAGCTTCCTGTTTCAGCTCTTCCGGATTGACCAGTTTGGCCGCTTCTTCT
This sequence comes from Citrobacter sp. Cy070, assembly GCF_030332245.1. Lineage (NCBI taxonomy): Bacteria > Pseudomonadati > Pseudomonadota > Gammaproteobacteria > Enterobacterales > Enterobacteriaceae > Citrobacter > Citrobacter sp. Cy070. The sequence continues at coordinate 42,984 of NZ_JAOWIG010000075.1, read as the reverse complement.
TCAATCAGCAGCTTCATTGCGTCTTTGATTTTCAGCTTACGCGGTTTTTGCTTCTGACCGCCCAGGTTCTGGAACATGGACTGCAGCTGGCTGGTCATCTCTTCCATTCCCGGAGGCGCCATAATTTCAACGCCCATCGGTGCGGCCGCGAGATCGATTTCGATCTCTTTATCATCCAGCTGGCCTTCACGCAGTTTTTTACGGAACGCCTGACGCGCTGCAGAAGGCTCCTGCGGCTGCTCTGACTGTCCCCAGTTATTTTTAGCCGGTGGGATCAGCACGTCGAGAATGCGCTCTTCCGCCATTTCTTCTGCGCGGAAGCGGTTTTTCTCGATCGCCTGAACGCGAACCATTTTGATGGCGGCATCGGTCAGATCGCGGATGATCGAGTCAACTTCTTTACCTACATAGCCGACTTCGGTGAATTTCGTTGCTTCAACTTTGATGAACGGCGCGTTGGCCAGTTTTGCCAGGCGACGGGCGATTTCGGTTTTACCGACGCCGGTCGGGCCAATCATCAGAATGTTTTTCGGTGTGACTTCATGGCGCAGTTCTTCGTTGAGCTGCATGCGGCGCCAGCGGTTACGCAGGGCAATCGCCACGGAACGCTTAGCGTTATCCTGGCCGATGATGTGTTTGTTCAGTTCGCTGACAATTTCGCGTGGGGTCATTTCAGACATGGGGGATCCTTACGCTTTGGAGTTCAATTCTTCGATGGTATGGAAGTGGTTGGTATAAATGCAGATATCCCCTGCAATATCCAACGCTTTCTCAGCAATTTCGCGTGCGCCAAGCTCGGTGTTTTCCAGCAGAGCGCGTGCTGCAGCCTGGGCGTAGGGACCGCCGGAGCCGATGGCAATCAGATCGTTTTCTGGCTGAATGACGTCACCGTTACCGGTGATGATGAGCGATGCTGTTTCATCTGCAACGGCCAGCAACGCTTCGAGTTTGCGCAGCATACGGTCGGTACGCCAGTCTTTAGCCAGCTCAACGGCGGCCTTAACCAGGTGACCCTGGTGCATTTCCAGTTTGCGTTCAAACAGTTCAAACAGCGTGAATGCATCCGCAGTCCCGCCCGCAAAGCCCGCAATGACTTTGTCGTTGTACAGACGGCGGACTTTTTTCACGTTGCCTTTCATTACGGTGTTACCCAGTGTGGCCTGACCATCACCGGCGATTACCACATGGCCGTTACGGCGTACGCTTACTATTGTTGTCACGAGCAGACCCCTTGGTTACAAATGCAGAATACAGGCCCCGCACAGTTGTACGGGGCGTAATGCAAGTATAGATGGGGGAGATTTTGGGGGTTTCAACCCCCAGTGGCGAGTCGAATGCAGTTTGTGTGGCCGGCAACTTTCAGGCGGCTGATGGTATTGTCGGCATTTTCCTTGCCTTTCACCGGGCCAATCACCACGCGATTCCAGCCGTTGTTGGTGGTAATGCGGGAGTTGAAGCCTTCAAAAGCCAGCTGCGCCCGCACGGTTTCTGCTTGCTCTGCGCCTTTAAATGACCCGCACTGCACCATCCAGCGGCGTTCGTCTTTTTTCTCCGCCGTCTGTTTTGGCGGCTGCGTTTCATTCGTTATTGGCGCGGCCGGCTGCGTTTTCGGCTGCGCGGCGGTGGTGTGCGCAGGCGTCTGCAACAGATCCTGATACGGCTGCTGGGCCACTGGTTTTGGCTGCGCTTTCGGCTGTTGTACCGGTGCGGCTTGTGCCGTACGCGTTTGTGGCTGCTGGTAAGGCTGTTCCGTCGCCCGTGGGCGCGGCTGCTGAGCCTGCTGCTGCGTGTTGGCCCATTGCTGTTGCTGCACCTGGCGTTGGCGCTGCAGCGTTTGCTGGCGCTGTTCAGGCGTTTGTTCGTTCCACGGTACTTCGTTGAGCTGTGTCGGCTGTTGACGCATATCAGCCTGCATTTGCGCCAGCAACTGGCGCTGCTCATTGGTCAACTGATCGGCGTTAAGCACTTCGCCACCCGCAGAGGGTTCGGTAGGTGCACGTACGCCAGGCTGACGGCTTTCCAGCTCTTTGATATAGCGCCAGCGTTCTTCCGGTTTAGGCGGGATGCCATTACCGGTGACTTTCTGGCTTTGCAGCGTCTCGGACTCTTCTTTCTTGTGATGCGTAATGAAGTACAGACCACCGATAAAGGTCACGAGTACGGCTGCAGCAATAGCGACCATCGCGGGGGATACCGCTGGCGTACTGCGTTGCTTTTTCCGTGATGTGCTCTTTTTGCGCCGCGAAGGTGCCGGTTGGCCGCGACGTACATAATCTCGTTGTGCCACTATCGTTTCGCTGTATTTATTCGTTCGTCAGCCCGCCATGTTACTTAAGCGACGGGCCTTTGACCAGACAGGGGAGTCCGAAAGCACTTTACTTTACGTCAGTGCCCGGGTAGTACCCCGAATAATTAGCTCGCAGTCCAGTAAACGTGAGCCACTGCTGACGCTCTGCCCTTGTAATTGATCGAGCAGTAACAGCATAGCTTCACGTCCGATATCGAAACGCGGTTGTGCGACGGTTGTCAGGGGTGGATCACAAAATTCCGTCAGTGAAATATTATCGAAGCCAATGATAGATAAATCATCCGGTACTTTTAAGCCCTGACGTTTGGCGTAAGAGAGTGCGCCAAGCGCCATCACATCGCTGTGACAAAAGACCGCGGTCGGAGGTTGCGGTAGCTCAAGCAGCTGTTTTAACGCGTTGGCGCCCGCTTCATAGGTGAAATCACCGCGCGCGATGAAGTGTGGATCGACGGTAATTCCACTGCGGCGTAGTGCCTGAACATAGCCTTGCAGGCGGTAGTGGCACAGCGGCATATCCTCTGGCCCGGCAATACAACCAATGCGCTTATGCCCCAGTTCCAGCAGATAATTCATCGCGTTAAAGGCGGCAGTGAGGTTATCAATGTGCACGGTGGGCAGTTCCAGCTCTGGCGCGAACTCGTTGGACATGACCATCGGCGGCAAGTTGCGTTGCTCTTCCACGCTGGCATCAAACGGCAGGCGCGAGCTGAGCAGGACCATGCCATCGATCTGCTTGGTGATTATGAGATTGAGGAAGGTCTTTTCCTGCTGGTTCTGGTGCGCGCAATCGCCGATCAGCACCAGATATCCCTGTTCTGCGGCGGTCACTTCTATGCCGCGAATCACTTCGCTAAAAAAGGGATCGCAGATATCCGGCACAATCACCAGAATGGTACGTGACTCATTACGCTTAACATTGCGTCCCATTGATTGGGGTAAATATCCCACTTCCAGCGCGGCCTGCTCAACCTTGTTACGGGTTGACTGTGAGACTTTGTCCGGGTTCATTAATGCGCGGGATACGGTTGCCGTTGAGACTTTCGCCTTCAGAGCAACATCTTTCATCGTAGCGGCGGCAACCTGCTTATTCGGTTTCACTCTTTCTCCTCGCCAGAGGGCTGCTGGCACAGACTCGTCCCTGGGTAACCTTCATCTGAAACATTTTTATCAGATAGTTAATGGAAGCGGTTACAGAATTTTCATAAAAAGTGTGATGGATATTTAATTTTACGATCCGCCTCGCATCATGAGGCATTATCCCTCGATGGGATCGACATCCAGCACCCATTTAACCTTACGTGCATCGGGTAACGTATTGATCAGCGCCAGCGTGCCGCTGACGATATGTTGCAGGCGAATTCTCGACGGGTGCTGCAACAAAATTTGCCAGCGATAGCGACCGCCGCGTTTGGGCGCCAGGGCGGGAACCGGGCCGAGCACCCACAGCTTGTCATCAGACAGCGGACTGGCCTGAATCAGATTTCGTAACTGCTGTAAGAACATTGGCGCATGCTGGTTATTATGATCTTCTGCCCGCACGATCACATGGCTGGTCCACGGTGGAAGCTGGAGCGTTTGTCGCTCGGCCAGCGCCTGTTCGGCAAACGCGTCGTAACCTTTATACAGCAAGGTTTGTAGCAACGGATGTTCAGGATGGTGCGTTTGCAGCACTACTTCGCCTTGTTTCCCGGCGCGCCCAGCTCGTCCGGAAACCTGGGTATAAAGTTGGGCGAAACGTTCAGCCGAACGGAAATCGGCAGAGAATAGCGCCCCGTCAACATCCAGCAGTGCAACCAGCGTGACATCCGGAAAGTGGTGGCCTTTGGCCAGCATTTGTGTGCCGATAAGAATGCGAGCGCCGCCGCGATGCACTTCCGCCAGATGCTGCTCCAGCGAGCCTTTACGGCTGGTTGTGTCGCGATCGATGCGTGAAATCGGCACACCGGGGAAAAACGGTGCCAGAGCCTGCTCAAGCTGTTCGGTGCCAAGTCCAACCGGAACCATATGCGTCGAGCCGCAGGAAGGACACTGACGCGGTATTGGGCGCTGGCTGTCGCAGTGGTGGCAGCGTAAATGGTGCTGTGCCTGATGCAGGGTATAGTAGTGATCGCAGCGCGGGCATTCGGCAATCCAGCCGCAGTCGTGGCACAGCAGCGCAGGGGCAAAACCCCGGCGGTTCAAAAACAGAATTACCTGGTTATCTGCTTGCAGATGCTGACGCATGCGGGTGATAAGCGCAGGGGCGAGTCCGGCCTGCACCTGCTGACCTTTCAGATCAAGCACGTGCTGAGTGGCTGGGCGTGCATTCCCGGCGCGGCGCGTCAGGCGCAGCATGCGGTATTTTTTCTGCCGCACGTTGCACAGCGTTTCCAGCGCCGGGGTGGCTGAGCCGAGAATAATCGGGATCTGCTCGCTGTGGGCGCGATAAACCGCGAGGTCGCGCGCATGATAGCGCCAGCCTTCCTGCTGTTTATAAGAGCTGTCGTGCTCTTCGTCGATGACAATCACGCCCAGATTTTTAAACGGCGTAAACAGCGAGGAGCGCGTGCCGATAACAATCGCCGCTTCGCCATTTTTCGCCTTCAGCCATGCCGAAAGACGTTCACTGTCATTTAAACCCGAGTGCAGGACTTCGACCGGCGCATTGAAGCGTTCGCGAAAACGGGCAATAGTTTGCGGCGTCAAACCAATCTCCGGCACCATCACCAACGCCTGCTTGCCCTGGGCAAGGACATTTTCCAGTACGCTTAGATAGACCTCTGTTTTGCCCGACCCCGTCACGCCCGCTAATAGCCAGGCGCTAAAGCTGTCCGACGCGCTATGAATCGCGCCAACAGCGGTGGCTTGCTCGGTATTCAGCCGCAGACGCTCACCGGAAACGGCGTAGTGCGTACGCCAGTCGCTAAAGCCTGGCGTTTCGCTCGCCAGGGAGCACAGCCCTTTTTTCCGCAACGCCTGTAATGCGGCGTCATTAAATTCCAGTTCAGCGACCTGGTCGCGCCATATTTTTCCCTGGCGTAGCGCAGCCAGCGCCTGCTGCTGCTTGGGAGAACGCTTCAGGCTGTTCAGATCAATAACCTGGCCTTCTTCAGTGGCAAACCAGTACCACATGGGCGCGTTAGTCGCCGGACGTCCCTGGCGCAGTAAAATTGGCAGAGCGTGAAACAGTACGTCACCGATAGGATGATGATAATAATCCGCCGCCCACAACAGCAGACGCCAGACAGAGGTCGAGTAGACCGGTTCGCTGTCCAGCACTTCGAGAACGGCTTTCAATTCGCTCCGCGGTAGTTCACTGTGCTCGCTGACGGAAAGGACGATACCCACGCGCTCTTGCTGCTTGCCAAAAGGCACGCGTACACGACACCCGGCTTTGGCGCTCATGCCTTCCGGCAGGAGGTAGTCAAAAGTACGAGGTAGCGGAACGGGTAAGGCAACGTGCGCAACGGGCATTGAATCATCCTGACTTGAAATCTGGCGGGTTAGTATACACATTAGTGGAGGGTAGAATGCGGATCAGTTTGCATGAGCAGGTTAATTTCTGTATGATTCGCCGCCTTTGATACAAATTTGTATCACTGACCTATACTATTAACATCGCGTGGTGTCTGGCGTTAGGGCTGGAAGAGCGACGCGGCCTTAAACCGAGGTTTTCCCATGAAAAAAGATATTCACCCGAAATACGAAGAAATTACTGCAAACTGCTCTTGCGGTAACGTCATTAAAATCCGCTCTACTGTCGGTCACGATCTGAACCTCGACGTGTGCAGCAAGTGCCACCCGTTCTATACTGGCAAGCAGCGTGATGTTGCTACCGGTGGCCGTGTTGATCGCTTCAACAAGCGTTTCAGCATCCCGGGCAGCAAATAAGTTCCTGCTGTCAGAAAAAAGCGCCTTATGGCGCTTTTTTTGTATCTGTACTTGATAATAAAACTTACATTGATGTATTGAATGATGTTTCACTTTTAATAAATGAAACAGTGTTTTTATTTTTTAAGATAAAATATTCGCACTAGTGATCTTCGTCATTTTTATCTTCTGTTCTTTGCCACTCATGCCAATTCCTGGCAAAATCTCAAAGGTTTATCCCCTCTTTCTAAAATACACTTTCGCGGAAATATAAAATTATTCTTACGACTCTATTGCTTTCCTGTTTATAGCCCGGAATGTGATGGTGAATTTTCTTTATTTAGTGTGAAAAGGGATTGTCATGAAATTTAAATCTACCTTGTTACTTATTCCATTATTATCTGCGGCCGCGCAGGCGGGTTATGTTGATTACCGCCATGAATATTATGATGACGGGCGAAATTACGATCGTGTTTATATGTCTCATCGTTTTTCTACAGGTTTTGGTGTAGCGGTAGAGGCCATTTCACGTTCTGAAGATACGCAATCGAACGATGCGTGGAATAATATGGAAAGTAACGGTAACGAGTATACGGCAAGTTACCAGTTTACCTGGCGGGATCTCATCTGGCAGCCAGGTATTGCGATCGAAACGGGCGATAACATCACGATTTATAAACCTTATATCCGCGTGCAGTACAACATCAACGACAGCTGGTGGACCGCGTTCCGCTATCGTCAGGAGTACATGCGCAGAAACACTGACGGCAAAGATGACCGCATGGTCTATCGTCCGGAAGCCTGGCTTGGTTATAACGTCAATAACTGGATGTTTGAGCTAAACGGCATTTATAAAATTGCCGATAGCGAAGATTTATATAACAACCGGAAAGATGATTATGAATATAACTTCCGTGTCGCTTATAAAATAGATTCCTGGGTTCCATTTATTGAAATTGGTAATGTTTCTTCGGGTTATGACACCACCACGACTGACGATCGCCAGACCCGCTATCGTGTCGGCCTCGGTTATAACTTCTGATTGTTAATACTCTGCGTATTGGTTTATTACGTTGAACACCAGGATATACGCATAGTTTGCGTGAATAATATGTCTAAGGAGTTGACATCATGTCTAATGATGGAACAGTGAGTGGAAGCAATCAAGATATTGTCGTCAGACCTTTCGGATTCAGGGATAAAATTGGTTATTTGTGTGGTGACCTGGGAACCTGTTTTATTCTTGGGTTAGTAAATAGTTTTTTAATGATTTATTACACTAACGTCCTCGGCATTTCAGGAGTTATTGTCGGCTCGCTCTATTTTGTGACTAAGCTCTTTGATGCGTTTGTCGATGTTGGTGTAGGGCGCTTATGCGATACCTCTAAATTGACGGTACATGGACGATTTAATCCGTGGGTGCGCCGTATGAAGTACCCGTTCTGCATCATTGCGGTGGTCCTGTTCCTGCCGTTTGTGAATGATTTTTCTTATACGGCGAAAATTATCTATATCTGCTGTTCCTATTTTGTTTACGGTTCACTGTTATCGACAGTCAGCATTCCATATGGCGCCATGTCTGCGGCGATTAGCTCGAACCCGGAAGATCGGGTGTCACTGTCAACCTGGCGCAGCGTGGGTTCCGCCATCGGCGGTGGAGCAACCGGCTTTTTTATCCCGATTCTGATGTACACCACCCTGGTGGACGGAAGTCAGGTGATTTCCGGGCAACATTTTTTCTGGATTGCTATTGGTTGTGCCGTACTGGGCTTTATCTTTTTAACGTTGACCTGTCAGTTAACAACAGAACGTGTGCGCGTGGAGCGAAAAGAGAGTATGCCCGTATCGGTGCTGCTGAAGGGATTGTTACGCAATAAAGCACTGATCGTTTTAGTTGTGGTGGATCTGCTGATTGTGATTAACCAGGGGTTGTCAGGTACCAACATGACTTACCTGTTTAATGACTACTTCCACAACAAAGAGGCCATGTCCGTGGCGTTGCTATTTACCTTCGGCTCTCTGGTTTTGCTGGCACCCTCGGCGTCCTGGCTGACGAAGCGGTTTGGCAAAAAAGAGGCCAGCGTCGGCGCATTGCTCTTTGCGGTGGCGATGTATCTGATTATGTACTTCATCCATATTACGGACGCGAAAGTCTATTTGGTTTTCCTGTTCCTGGCGACGCTGGGGGCAGGGCTATTCAACCTGATGATTTGGGCGTTTATGACCGATGTTTGTGATTATCATCAGTATGTCACCGGCGATCGTGAGGATGGTACGGTTTACGGTGTGAACTTCTTTGCCCGCAAGGTGGGTCAGGCGTGTGCAGGGGCGATTGGTGGCTTTATGCTGGCCATCATTGGTTATCAATCTTCGTCAACGGGCGGTGCAGTGCAAACCAGCATTGTGCAGGAAAATATTTATACGATGGCAAATCTCTTGCCGGCTTTGTGCCTGTTTTTGGCGGCGGTTATTCTGATTTATTGCTATCCATTGAACCGCAGAGAAACGCTCAAAATGGAAGAAACATTGAATAAAATCAATGGTATTAGAAAATAACGTTGTGAGAAACGGCGGGGTTATCCCGCCTTTTCTCTTTTTTTCTAACCGTCAGCCGATCAGTACTCCCACGTCTCCGGGTCGATCCCCAGTTCACGCATGATGATCTTCGCCTCTTCCGGGATCTCATCACTGCGTTCTTTGCGCAGATCCTCGTCGTTTGGCAACGGTTGTCCGGTAAAGGCGTGCAGAAACGCTTCACACAGCAGTTCGCTGTTGGTGGCGTGGCGCAGGTTATTCACCTGACGACGCGTGCGTTCATCGGTAAGGATTTTTAACACCTTCAGAGGAATGGAAACCGTAATTTTTTTGACTTGCTCACTCTTCTTACCGTGCTCAGCGTATGGGCTGATATATTCGCCGCTCCATTCAGCCATGAGATACCTAATCCTCTTTGTCATTAATATTGAGGCCAGAACCTGAGCCCGGACCATAATTGCGCGTAGTTTATCGTAGTGGCGCGGCCCTGACACGAAGTTAGCCGACGCAAATGTACGCTAATGCATATAATTTTAACGGCTATTTCCTGTTTGCTCAATCTATACGCAAAGAAGTTTAGATGTCCAGATGTATTGACGGCTATTGTAACAATGATTACTCTGGTGTCTGACTTTTCACCGACTCAGCCAGGATCTCCTCAATATGACGCGTAAACAGGCCACCATTGCAGTGCGTAGCGGATTAAATGACGACGAGCAGTACGGTTGCGTTGTCCCGCCGATTCACCTCTCCAGTACCTATAATTTCACCGGTTTTAATGAGCCTCGTGCTCATGACTATTCACGCCGTGGCAACCCAACGCGTGATGTGGTTCAGCGTGCGCTGGCGGAGTTGGAGGGGGGCGCTGGTGCAGTGCTGACCAATACCGGCATGTCGGCGATTCATCTGGTCACCACGGTGTTTCTGAAGCCTGGCGATCTGCTGGTCGCACCGCACGACTGTTACGGTGGTAGTTACCGCCTGTTTGACAGTCTGGCAAAACGTGGCTGTTATCGTGTGCTGTTTGTCGATCAGGGTGATGATCAGGCGCTGAAAGCGGCGCTGGCAGAAAAACCGAAGCTGGTGCTGGTCGAAAGTCCAAGCAACCCGCTGCTGCGCGTGGTAGATATTGCAAAAATCTGCCAACTGGCACGTGAGGCTGGTGCGGTGAGCGTTGTCGACAACACTTTTTTAAGTCCTGCACTGCAAAATCCACTGGCATTGGGCGCCGATCTGGTGTTGCATTCATGCACGAAATATTTAAACGGTCACTCAGACGTGGTGGCTGGTGTTGTTATAGCCAAAGATCCGGAAACGGTCACTGAACTGGCATGGTGGGCGAATAATATTGGCGTGACCGGCGGCGCATTTGATAGTTATCTGCTGTTGCGCGGCCTGCGTACTCTGTCACCGCGTATGGAAGTGGCACAACGTAATGCTCAGGCTATTGTGGACTACCTGCAAACCCAGCCGCTGGTGAAGAAACTGTATCATCCGTCACTGCCGGATAATCAGGGGCATGAGATTGCCGCGCGTCAGCAAAAAGGGTTTGGCGCGATGTTGAGTTTTGAACTGGATGGCGACGAGCAAACATTGCGTCGCTTCCTGAGCGGGTTGTCATTGTTTACGCTGGCGGAATCATTAGGGGGCGTTGAAAGTCTGATCTCCCACGCCGCGACCATGACACATGCGGGTATGGCGCCAGAAGCGCGTGCTGCTGCCGGAATTTCGGAAACGTTGTTGCGTATCTCCACCGGTATTGAAGATGGCGAAGATTTAATTGCCGACCTGGAAAATGGCTTCCGGGCTGCAAACAAGGGGTAAACATGAGTGTGATTGCGCAGGCAGGGGCGAAGGGTCGTCAACTGCACAAATTTGGTGGTAGTAGTCTGGCAGACGTGAAATGTTATTTGCGTGTCGCAGGTATTATGGCGGAGTACTCGCAGCCTGACGATATGATGGTTGTTTCCGCCGCGGGCAGTACCACTAACCAGTTGATTAGCTGGCTGAAGTTAAGCCAGACCGATCGTCTTTCTGCGCATCAGGTTCAACAGGCGTTACGTCGCTATCAAAGCGAGCTTATCAGCGGTTTGTTACCTCCTGAGGTGGCGGATGGGTTGATCGGCGCGTTTATTCACGATCTGGAACGCCTGGCCGGGTTACTCGACAGCGGTGTAAACGATGCCGTTTATGCTGAAGTCGTCGGGCATGGCGAGGTGTGGTCCGCGCGTTTGATGTCCGCTGTCCTTAATCAACAGGGGCTGGAATCGGCCTGGCTGGATGCGCGTGAGTTTTTACGTGCTGAACGCGGCGCTCAGCCGCAGGTGGATGAAGGTCTTTCTTACCCATTACTGCAGCAACTGCTGGCGCAGCATCCGGGTAAGCGCCTGGTGGTGACTGGTTTTATCAGCCGTAGCAATGCGGGTGAAACGGTCCTGCTGGGGCGTAACGGCTCTGACTACTCGGCGACGCAGGTTGGTGCGCTGGCGGGCGTTTCTCGTGTCACCATCTGGAGTGATGTCGCCGGGGTTTATAGTGCGGACCCACGTAAAGTCAAAGATGCCTGCTTGCTACCGCTGCTGCGTCTTGATGAGGCCAGCGAGCTGGCGCGTCTGGCGGCTCCGGTTCTGCATGCCCGCACCTTACAGCCGGTTTCGGGTAGCGATATCGACCTCCAGCTGCGCTGTAGCTACACGCCGGATCAGGGATCAACGCGGATTGAGCGAGTACTGGCTTCTGGTACCGGGGCGCGCATCGTGACCAGCCATGACGACGTCTGTCTGATTGAGTTTCAGGTTCCCACCGGCCAGGACTTTAAGCTGGCCTACAAAGAAGTCGACCAGATTTTAAAACGCACCCAGGTGCGTCCACTGGCGGTGGGCGTGCATCCTGACCGCCAGCTACTGCAATTTTGCTATACCTCCGAAGTCGCTGACGGCGCACTGAAAATTCTTGATGAAGCCGGTTTGCCGGGCGAGCTGCGTCTGCGCCAGGGGCTGGCGCTGGTGGCGATGGTTGGGGCAGGCGTAACGCGTAATCCGCTGCATTGCCACCGTTTCTGGCAACAGTTAAAAGGCCAGCCAGTCGAGTTTACCTGGCAGTCGGAAGAGGGGATCAGTCTGGTTGCGGTACTGCGTACCGGCCCGACCGAAAGCCTGATTCAGGGTTTGCATCAGTCTATTTTCCGCGCAGAAAAACGTATTGGTCTGGTGCTGTTCGGCAAGGGGAATATTGGTTCACGCTGGCTGGAACTGTTTGCTCGCGAACAAACAACGCTTTCCGCGCGTACCGGGTTTGAATTCGTGCTGGCAGGCGTGGTGGATAGCCGCCGCAGCCTGCTGAACTATGAAGGGCTGGATGCCAGCCGTGCTCTGGCCTTCTTCGACGACGAAGCGGTAGAGCAGGATGAAGAGGCGCTATTCCTGTGGATGCGCGCCCACCCGTATGATGATTTAGTGGTGCTGGATGTGACGGCCAGTGAACAATTGGCCGATCAGTATCTGGACTTCGCCAGCCATGGTTTCCATGTCATTAGCGCCAATAAACTGGCGGGGGCGAGTACCAGTGATAAGTATCGCCAAATTCATGATGCTTTCGAAAAAACCGGTCGCCACTGGCTGTATAACGCCACCGTGGGCGCAGGTTTGCCGATCAACCATACTGTGCGCGATCTGATTGATAGTGGCGATACGATTCTGTCGATCAGCGGGATCTTCTCCGGCACGTTATCCTGGCTGTTTCTGCAATTTGATGGCACGGTCCCGTTCACCGATCTGGTGGATCAGGCCTGGCAGCAAGGACTAACTGAACCGGACCCGCGCGTCGATCTTTCTGGCAAAGATGTGATGCGTAAGCTGGTGATCCTGGCGCGTGAAGCAGGTTACGATATTGAGCCGGACCAGGTTCGCGTTGAGTCACTGGTGCCTGCGCACTGCGAAGAAGGCTCCATTGACCATTTCTTTGAAAATGGCGATGAGTTGAATGAACAGATGGTGCAACGTCTGGAAGCTGCACGTGAAATGGGGCTGGTGTTGCGCTACGTGGCGCGTTTTGACGCCAATGGTAAAGCGCGTGTGGGTGTTGAAGCAGTCCGCGCTGAACACCCGCTGGCAGCGCTGTTGCCGTGCGATAACGTGTTCGCCATTGAAAGCCGCTGGTATCGTGATAACCCGCTGGTGATCCGCGGGCCGGGCGCAGGTCGTGATGTGACCGCCGGTGCTATCCAGTCCGACATCAACCGTTTGGCGCAGTTGCTGTAGTTTGCGTTGCCGGATGGCGCTTACGCTTATCCGGCCTGGCGATGACACAAACCGTAGGCCCGGTAAGCGGCAGCGCCACCGGGCAAATCCAGGATGTTGTATTTCTCTGTCAGCGTCCTTATCGTCTGAAACACAGAATGGGCAGAGTAACGTGGGCTTTGCTGAAATTCCGTCTGTTGCTGCAACCAGTTGAGAAAATGATGACTTGCCGCCAGGGTTATTGACGCTCCTTTTTCAACCTGACCCTCTGTTAACAAACACACCATTTTACGCGTGTCGCCTTGTTGCCAAATTTGCCACTGGTTTTGCCACCATCCCTGATAACTTTTGCCCAGTAACTGCCAGGGCCTGGTGTGTTGATCGTCGCTGATTTCTTCATCCACAAACCAAAGCGAGGCGTGATGTTCGCGAAATTGTTCCGCCCATGCGGTAATCACTGCGCCGCGCAGAAAGCATTCGTGGGCAATAATGTGCGTTTTTACCGCAGGCCAGAGATGGTTCAGGACGCGGAAATGCCCATGCGCGGTAATGACCGGGCGTAAAATTGCGCCGCTGGCGTTACGTTTGAGCATCGCGCTGCCGTACTGAATTTCGTCAAATTGGCTGCGGCGTAAAAACTGCGTTTCTCGCTGACTGACTCGTTCCACAATATCATCATGACTCACCACTGGCTCAGTGCTGCCGCGCCAGCGGTAACGCAATGAAACCCCGGCAGGATGAGGTGTGAAATTGCTGGAAATATGCAGAATATTACCGCGAATAGCGTCAAAACTGAGCAACACATAGAGTTGCTGATCTGCACTGGCACCCTGAAAAGGTACGATCAGAGAGACTGTTGCGATTTGTTCGGGCGGTTGGATGGCGACAAGCGGTTGCTGCTTTGGTGTCCAGACCTTTTTGCAGCTCCGGCACTGAACGCGCTGGCTGCCCTGGGGATTTCGGCCATAGCGTATCGTTTCTCGCTGGTAACAACGTGGGCAAAAATGACCGCTTTGGGCGGCAAAATCCGTTAAATATGCTGACAACCACCTACCAAACTGTTCCTCATTAAACAGCGGGGGATAGCTGCCGCATGCCCGGCAATGCAGTGCGGCATAACCCAGCCGATACTCTGGCCAGCTGTAATCTGCTGAGCTCGCCAGTCCCAGATTTTGGCAGCCAAAGGATTTACAGCAATTGATAGTGAACGGAGATGTCATCGTATTACCAACGATTTTTAATGGTCGTTGATTTTGACCCGCGACTATCACCGGTGGATGTGAGTTTTCTCACATAAAAAACCCTTTCAGAACGTAACGTAGCGATTCTTTATATGACTGAAAGGGATTGATTATGAAGTTAAAAATGCTTGCTGTTGGTGTTCTGGTATCGTTGCCGCTCTGGGCGAGTGCCAAAGATGTCACAATTATTTATACCAACGATCTTCACGCCCACGTTGAACCTTATAAAGTCCCATGGATTGCGGATGGCACGCGTGACATTGGCGGTTGGGCCAATATCACGACGATGGTGAAGCAGGAGAAAGCGAAAAACAGCGCCACCTGGTTTTTTGATGCGGGTGATTATTTTACCGGGCCGTATATCAGCAGTCTGACCAAGGGTAAGGCGATTATCGATATCATGAACACCATGAATTTTGATGCTGTCACCATGGGTAATCATGAATTCGATCACGGTTGGGACAATACGCTGTTGCAACTGAGTCAGGCGAAATTCCCCATCGTGCAGGGTAATATCTTTTATCAGAACAGCAGCAAAATGTTCTGGGATAAGCCTTACACCATTATTGAAAAAGATGGCGTGAAGATTGGCGTGATTGGCCTGCACGGCGTGTTTGCTTTTGATGATACGGTTTCTGCGGCGACACGTATTGGTATCGAAGCGCGTGATGAAGTGAAGTGGTTGCAACGCTATATCAATGAGCTTAAAGGCAAAGTCGATCTCACCGTGGCGCTGATCCATGAAGGCACGCCAGCGCGTCAGTCCAGTCTGGGCGGCACCGATGTGCGCCGTGCGCTGGATAAAGACATCCAGACCGCAGGCCTGGTGCAGGGGCTGGATATCCTGATCACCGGTCATGCGCATGTTGGCACGCCGGAGCCGATTAAAGTCGGTAATACCCTGATCCTTTCCACCGACAGCGGGGGTATTGATGTGGGTAAACTGGTGCTGGATTATCAGCAGAAACCGCATCAATTTACCGTGAAGAATTTCGAGCTAAAGACCATTTTTGCGGATGAATGGCAACCAGACCCGCAGACGAAACAGGTCATCGATGGCTGGAATAAAAAGCTTGATAAGGTGGTACAACAAACGGTTGCAAACTCTCCGGTTGAGCTGACGCGTGCTTACGGTGAATCTTCTTCGTTGGGCAATCTGGCGGCGGATGCGTTGCTGGTGGCGGCAGGTAAAGATACCCAGTTAGCGCTCACTAACTCAGGCGGCATCCGTAATGAAGTCCCCGCAGGAGCCATCACCATGGGGGCGGTCATTAGCACCTTCCCGTTCCCGAACGAGCTGGCCACAATGGATCTCACCGGTAAGCAGTTGCGTAGTTTGATGGAGCACGGTGCGAGTTTAAGTAACGGTGTTTTGCAGGTATCTAAAGGCCTGGAGATGAAGTATGACAGCAGTAAACCGGTCGGTCAGCGCGTCACCGTACTAACGTTAAACGGTAAACCGATTGAGGATGCCACGGTTTATCACATAGCCACCAATAGCTTCCTGGCTGACGGCGGTGATGGTTTTACAGCATTTACCGAAGGAAAAGCGCGAAATACATCCGGAGGCTACTACATCTCTAATGCGGTTGTTGATTATTTCAAAGCGGGAAATCCGCTGACGGATGAGCAACTCAAAGGCATGCGTGTGGCAGATGTGAAACCGTAGCGAGCTCAGGCCAGCAGACAATCCGCTGGCCTGTTGTTTTAGCCTCTGTGAGAGGCAAACACCTCTTTCGCGGCAAACAAACCATTGAGTGCCGCGGGGAAGCCAGCATATACGGCCATCTGCATAATCACTTCAACGATCTCATCCTGCGTTAAACCCACGTGTAATGCCGCGCCAATATGTACTTTCAGTTGCGGTGTGGCGTTACCCAGCGCAGTTAATGCCGCGACGGTAGCTATTTCTCTACTGCGTAAATCCAGCCCCGGTCTTGAATAGATGTCGCCAAAAGGAAATTCAATCAGGTATTGGGCGAAGTCTGGCGCAATGTCCTGCAGACTTTCGATGACTGCATCGCCCCCTTTGCCATCTACTTTTTGCAACATCTCCTGGCCGGTAATAAAGCGTTCTGAAAGCATCATTTCTTCCTCTATCGTGTGGTCTGTGGCGTGAGGATAGAGCGCGCAGAATGATTGGGATAATACCGTTTCCGTGATACTTTTTTGGTATGACAATATCGCCCCTGCACTCTCTGGATATCCGTCTGCTGCGCTACTTCACCGTAGTGGCCGAAGAGAACAACATGAGTCGTGCGGCGCAACGTCTTTTTATGTCGCAGCCGCCGCTAAGCCGTCATATTCGCCAGCTTGAAGAACGCCTGGGGGTGACGCTTTTTGTCCGTCATACCCGTGGGCTTACGCTGACGGAGGACGGCCAGCGCGTACTTGAAATGGTGCGTCCGCTGCTGGCGCTACAGGACAAGACCTATATTGCATTGAGCCAGTTAGCGCAGATGGAGGTGCAACCTCTGCGTTTAGGATTAAGCACGGCGTTTGAACAGGGCGTTTTTGTGGCGCTTGAATCAACGCTAAATGTTCGTGTAAAAATGCTGCGTGTCATGCGTCACGGCTCACCTGAACTTGTTCGTCAGGTAAGGCGAGGCAAACTGGATGCGGCGCTGGTGGCTTTGCCTATTGAGGCATCTGGGCTTACCGTCACCCCTTTAGCCTGGCAAGAGCCGATAATTGCTGCATTACCCTCCTTTTGGTCAGAGGCTTGTACGGCTTCTCTTTCCTTATCGGCACTCAACCACCGACCGTTGTTCTGGTTCCAGCGGGAACGTAACCCGGCTTTCTTTGACTATACCCGGCAGATTTTCCACCGCGCTGGTTACTCTCCTTCCTGTCTTGAAGAACCACTGGAGCATGATGTGCTGCTTGCGCGGATTGCCCAGGGCGATGGTTTAAGTTTGCTCCCGGCTTCATTTGCTGCTATCCAGCGCCAGGGCGTGGTATTCCATCCACTGAGCGATGCTGAGCTGTGTATCCGTGCCGGGTTAGTGATGTTGCCTGAAAATGAGAGCCGGTTGCAGTGGGTGCAAGAACTCATGACGCAATCCCTCATCAATTCAGACTGATGTGAATTTTTTTCACGTTGGCTGAGTATTCCTCACCTTTAGCGATGATTTTTGTGTTGACGCCAGCATGCTTTTCCGTCATTTTTACATCTAGACGTCTAAACGTATAGCAGTTTACAACACAACATATAACGACAAAAGATTGATGAGGTAAGGTATGAGCTTTTTTCACGCCAACCAGCGGGAAGCCCTGAATCAGAGCCTGGCAGAAGTTGCCGGTCAGATTAACGTTTCATTTGAGTTTTTCCCGCCGCGCACCAGTGAAATGGAGCAAACCCTGTGGAACTCCATCGATCGCCTGAGCAGCCTGAAGCCGAAGTTTGTTTCAGTCACTTACGGTGCAAACTCTGGTGAGCGCGACCGTACGCACAGCATTATTAAAGGCATTAAGGATCGCACGGGTCTTGAAGCGGCGCCGCACCTGACCTGCATTGATGCGACCCGTGATGAGCTGCGTACCATTGCTCAGGACTACTGGAACAACGGTATTCGGCATATTGTGGCCCTGCGTGGTGACCTGCCGCCGGGAAGTGGTAAACCGGATATGTATGCTTCTGACCTGGTGACGCTGCTGAAAGACGTTGCTGACTTTGATATCTCCGTTGCGGCTTACCCGGAAGTGCACCCGGAAGCAAAGAGTGCTCAGGCTGATTTGCTGAACCTGAAGCGTAAGGTTGATGCCGGTGCGAACCGCGCGATCACCCAGTTCTTCTTCGATGTAGAAAGCTATCTGCGTTTTCGCGATCGCTGCGTGTCTGCGGGTATCGATGTGGAAATTATTCCGGGTATCCTGCCAGTCTCCAACTTTAAGCAGGCGAAAAAATTTGCCGACATGACCAATGTTCGTATCCCTTCCTGGATGTCGACAATGTTTGATGGTCTGGATGATGATGCCGAAACCCGCAAGCTGGTAGGGGCGAATATCGCCATGGACATGGTGAAGATCCTAAGTCGCGAAGGGGTGAAAGATTTTCACTTCTATACGCTCAACCGCGCTGAGATGAGCTACGCTATTTGTCACACACTGGGTGTAAGACCGAATTAAACAGATGCCCCAGCCCTCTACGGAGGGCTTTTTATTGATCATTTTGATCTACATCTCTGTAACGTAAAATATAAAAGGAATTAGCTATCGAATCTGTGGGTTATTTCGACTATATCTTATCTCTGGTGGTGTATATCGTAGTCAGAACACTGTAAAGGGAGCATATAGATGAGCATGTCCGACGATAGCCAAAACGCATCAACTGCCGGTAAGTGTCCTTTTCATCAGGGCGGTCACGACCAGAGCGCGGGAGCAGGAACGAACAACCGCGACTGGTGGCCTAATCAACTCCGTGTAGATTTGCTGAACCAACATTCCAACCGTTCGAACCCGCTGGGCGAGGACTTCAACTACCGCAAAGAATTTAGCAAACTCGACTATTCTGCCCTGAAAGGGGATCTCAGAGCCCTTCTGTCCGAATCTCAACCGTGGTGGCCTGCCGACTGGGGTACCTATGCCGGTTTATTCATCCGTATGGCATGGCACGGTGCAGGGACTTATCGCTCCATCGATGGACGCGGTGGCGCGGGTCGCGGACAGCAGCGTTTTGCACCACTGAATTCCTGGCCGGACAACGTTAGCCTTGATAAGGCGCGTCGTCTGCTGTGGCCAATCAAGCAGAAATATGGTCAGAAAATTTCCTGGGCCGACCTGTTTATCCTCGCGGGTAACGTGGCGCTGGAAAACTCAGGTTTCCGTACCTTCGGTTTTGGCGCAGGGCGTGAAGACGTCTGGGAACCGGATCTGGACGTAAACTGGGGTGATGAGAAAGCCTGGCTGACTCACCGCCATCCTGAAGAGTTGGCAAAAGCGCCGCTGGGCGCAACCGAAATGGGTCTTATCTATGTGAACCCGGAAGGGCCGGACCATAGCGGCGAACCGCTTTCTGCGGCAGCGGCTATTCGCGCGACCTTCGGTAACATGGGAATGAACGACGAAGAAACTGTCGCGCTGATTGGTGGTGGTCATACGTTGGGCAAAACCCACGGTGCAGCACCAGCATCCCATGTTGGTCCTGATCCGGAATCTGCACCAATTGAAGCGCAGGGCCTGGGCTGGGCCAGCAGCTACGGCAGCGGCTCGGGTGCAGATGCCATCACTTCTGGTCTGGAAGTTGTCTGGACGCAGACTCCGACCCAGTGGAGCAACTATTTCTTCGAGAACCTGTTCAAATATGAGTGGGTGCAAACTCGCAGCCCGGCAGGCGCTATTCAGTTTGAAGCGGTTGACGCACCGGAGATTATCCCCGATCCGTTTGATCCGTCGAAAAAACGCAAGCCAACAATGCTGGTCACCGACCTGACCTTGCGCTTTGATCCTGAGTTCGAGAAGATCTCTCGTCGTTTCCTTAACGATCCGCAGGCGTTCAACGAAGCCTTTGCCCGTGCGTGGTTTAAACTGACGCACCGTGATATGGGGCCGAAAGCGCGTTACATCGGACCGGAAGTACCGCAAGAAGATCTGATTTGGCAGGATCCACTGCCGCATGCGTTCTTCAACCCAAGCGAAGAAGACATTCTTAACCTGAAGGCGACCATTGCAGCTTCCGGACTTTCTGTCAGTGAGCTGGTATCGGTGGCGTGGGCTTCCGCATCGACTTTCCGTGGTGGTGACAAACGTGGTGGCGCTAACGGTGCGCGTCTGGCGCTGGATCCACAGCGCGGCTGGGATGTGAATGCCACCGCAGCACGCGTTCTGCCTGTGCTGGAAGGTATTTATAAATCTGCTCATACCGCCTCGTTGGCCGATATTATCGTGCTGGCCGGTGTGGTCGGTGTCGAGAAAGCGGCAAGCGCGGCGGGTGTTAACATCACTGTACCTTTTGTTCCGGGCCGCGTAGATGCGCGTCAGGACCAAACCGATATCGAGATGTTTGAGCTGCTGGAGCCTATTGCAGATGGTTTCCGTAACTATCGTGCCCGTCCTGACGTGTCGACCACCGAGTCGTTACTGATCGATAAAGCGCAGCAGTTGACCCTGACAGCACCGGAAATGACCGTGCTGGTAGGCGGGATGCGCGTACTGGGTGCCAACTTTGATGGTAGCCAGCATGGCGTCTTTACCGATCGTCCTGGCGTACTCAGCACTGACTTCTTCGTCAATCTGCTGGATATGCGTCATGAGTGGAAGGCGGTTGATGAGTCAAAAGAGCTGTTTGAAGGCCGTGATCGTCTGAGCGGCGAAGTAAAATACACCGCAACCCGCGCCGATCTGGTGTTCGGTTCTAACTCTGTATTGCGCGCAGTGGCTGAAGTTTATGCCTGCAGCGATGCCCACGAGAAGTTCGTGAGAGATTTCGTGGCCGCATGGGTGAAAGTGATGAACCTGGATCGTTTCGATCTGCTGTAACAGACGATGCCGGATGCCGCTTGTGCGGGTCCGGCATCGTAGGAATAAAAAAATCCCCGCATTTGCGGGGATTTTTATTGGCAGGTTATTCCCACTCTTGCAGATACCGCTGGCCATACTGATCGGCCACCAGCAGCGCAGCGTAAACCTGATCCGGCGTGGCGCCGCCCGGCATGTTGTGGATAGTTTCGCCTTCGGCACAAGCCGCTTCTGCCACAATACGCATTTTCGCCGGGATATCCTGTTTGATGTCCAGTTGCGCCAGCGTAATCGGCAAGCCAACGGAATGGCACAGCGCCGCCACGGTTTCGATTTCGTCTACCGGCGCGTTTTCCAGCACCAGTTGCGTCAGCGTGCCGAAAGCCACTTTTTCACCGTGGTAGTAGTGATGCGCATCCGGGATTGCCGTCAGACCGTTATGAATGGCGTGTGCCGCAGCCAGACCACCGCTTTCAAAACCGACGCCGCTCAGATAGGTATTGGCTTCAATTATGCGCTCCAGCGCAGGCGTTACCACATGTTGCTCGGCGGCCAGCATCGCTTTTTCACCTTCTTCTATCAGTGTATTAAAGCACAGCTCAGCCAGTGCCAGCGCCGCCTGAGTGCATTGACCACCCGCCATGGTTGTTGCGCCGCTGCGCGAGCAGGCGCGTGCTTCAAACCAGGTTGCCAGCGCATCGCCGATACCTGCTGCCAGCAGACGCGCCGGTGCGCCCGCGACAATTTTGGTATCAACAATGACCCTGTCCGGGTTGTTCGGCAGCAGCAGATAGCGGTCAAATTCACCGGCATCAGTGTAAATGACGGACAGTGCGCTACACGGTGCATCGGTGGAGGCGATGGTTGGCGCAATTGCGACCGGTACACCCATAAAGTGCGCCAGCGCTTTGGCGGTATCCAGCGTTTTACCGCCGCCGATACCGAGCACGGCCCCGCATTGCGCTTTTTCCGCTACGCCACGCAGGCGGTCGATTTCGTTTTGCGAACATTCGCCGCCAAATGGTGCAATTTCCAGCGCCAATCCGGCGTCATGGAAGCTTTTTTCCAGAGCAGGTTGGGCAAAGCCTAAGACAAACTTGTCCCCAACGACCAGCCAGCGCTCTGCCAGTGGTTTGAGGTAGCTGCCAAGACGGGTAATAACATCAGCACCCTGGATGTACTTACCAGGTGATTGAATAATGCGATCCATACTTTATTTCCCTCACAGGTTGATGTGACCAAATGCGTTGTTCCAGTCCTGCTCAAACTTCTCTATCGCTGACTCTACCGCAGGGGTATTGAGCATTTGTTGCGCTACGTCTAATGGCAGGGTGATTGCTTCACATCCTGCCAGCAAGCAATCCAGCGCCTGACGCGGAGTTTTAAAGCTGGCCGCCAACACCATGCTGTCTGGCGCATGCAGTTCCAGCAATGTTTGCAGTTCTTGTACCGTGCGAATTCCGTCGCCGCCCTGCGCGTCGATACGGTTAACGTAAGGCGCGATATATTTTGCCCCAGCCAGTGCGGCCAGCAGACCCTGAGAAGCACTGTATACCGCGGTGCCCAGTGTGGTGATACCCTCTTTTTTCAGCATTTTGATCGCGGCCAGACCTTCAGCCGTGACGGGAATCTTCACCACCAGACCGGGCACGGCGTTGCTCAGGCGTCTGGCTTCTTCTACCATGCCTTGTGCATCCCGGCTCATGGTCTGGGCAAACAGAATACCCTCTTTGCCAATGGCGTTCTGCAGGCGTGGCAGTACATCCCAGATAGATTCTTTGCTTGCTGCCACAATGCTTGGGTTGGTGGTGACGCCCGCGATAGGGAAGATGCGGGCCAGACGTTCGACTTCCGCGACGTTGGCGGTATCAAGATAAAGTTCCATACAAAAACACCCTCTACGTTTTCCGTTAGCTACCCGTTGCCGGGTTGCTTTGCTATGCACAGGATAAGAGTGTTTCGTCACGCGGCGCTATCTGACAAATCTGCCAAAAGCTGGATAAATGTAATATGTCTAAAAAAGTGAGAGATACTTCACATGTAAGTGATATGTGCTGGTATATGTTTTTTGATAATACAAAAATCCAGTAAATGTTACCTTTGTCTCCGTTTTCTGTCCCAGTATGCGATGATTACTGGTCAGTTTTTTTCTCCGTCAACTGGCTGTGATATTGCCGACGATACTCTGACGGCGAACGTTCAGTATTCTTGCGAAACAGGCGGCAGAAGTAGTTGCTGTCAATAAACCCACAGGTGTGCGCCACGTCTTTGATCTTCAGCTCGTAACCCTTGAGCAACGTTTTTGCGTGTTCCAGTCGCGTGTGGTTCAGGTATTCGTTAAACCCGATAGCGCCCGTTTTTTGAAACAGGTGGGAGAGGTAGTTGGGTGAAATGTAAAACGCCTGTGCGACGGATTCACGGGTGAGCGGCGAAGCGTAGCGTTCGTCAATATAGCTGCGAATGGCGTCGAAAAGCGCCTGACTACGTGATGCGGTTTGGATCTGGCTGCCGAGCAGATCGCGACAGTGACTCAGCAAGCTTGCAACGATTAGCCTGGCTGTTTGCTGCTCCTGTGGCTGCATTTGCATCTCATGGAGCGTTTGCAGCAGAAAAGAGCCAATACGCGGCCCACGCCGAGCGACGTGCTGGTGGGTAAGGTTTTGATATTGCTTGCCGTCCCATTGGACGATGCTGAAACCCAGTTGCTGTTTGCCGAACAGAATGCTGAGTGTCGTGACCGGTGTGACCCACTGCGGAATATTCCAGCCGCCAGCCGGAACAAACAAGACATCGCCGGGGGTAAGCACCTTATCGATACCAGAATCCGCAAATTCACCTTCCAGCACAATTTCCAGTCGCGGAAAATCGACCTTATACGCCAGTTCTGGCGTTGCGGCGTTGCTGCTGGCGAAGTAAACCTGGTGCAGCGGTAAGGGACCGTTAATCAGGCGGGAAAGTAGGTGGCTGATGTTGTGATACATGTGAATCCCTGACAGATCGTGGACAGGGAAACAGTAACCGTCATCATAAAAAAAGGCCACTCTTAAAGAGTGGCCTGAGAGGGCATTACTGATTCCCGATTTGATCGCCGTAAGGCAGGGAGTCGTAATCAATCAGGGCGTTTTTCTTGTACGGATTACCAATCCAGCGGGTCGTCTCTTTGAACTCCGGGCTGGTAATAGAACGGGTCGGATCGAAACCGTCGTACGTAAAGCCGGCCAAATCTGACCAGGTATGGATAAGTTCAGAGCTGCTGTACTTGCGATTAACGTCCTGTGAGAAGTCGCGTGGGTGCGCAGCCTGCCATTTTTCAGACGTCCACAGCAGGAACGGTACCGTATACATATGGCGCGTTGGGCTATCTTCGTTACGGCCCTGCGTTTTATGTGGCGGCGTGTCATACACTTCTTCACCATGGTCAGAGAAGTAGAGCAGGAAGCCGTTTGGATCAGTTGCTTTGTAGTCTTTGATCAGGCTGGCAATGATATGGTCGTTATAGACGTTGGCATTGTCATAATCGTTATATGACTCCAGTTCATCACTGCTCAGACCTGCAGGTACGTTCTCGGTATTACCGTCAAACTTGCCCTGGCCTTCCGGATAGCGGAATTTGTATTTAATGTGCGTACCCAGCAAGTGAACGATGATGAACTTTTTCGGAGCTGGGTCGGCCATGACTTCTTTAAACGGCGCCAGTACGTTGCTGTCATATTCACGCGCACTTTGGGTACGCTGCTGGTTCATATAGAACTGCTTGTCTGTCTGCCGGGAAAATACGGTCAGCATGGTGTTACGGGCGGTCATTGTTTGCTGGTTGGTGATCCAGAAGGTTTTATAACCCGCCTGTTTCATCATATTCATCAACGACGGCTGCGTCAGATATAAATCCGGGTTCTTCTCGTTCGCGAAGGTCAGCGCCTGTTGCAGGATTTCAATCGTGTACGGACGTGAGGTCACGACATTATTGAAAACGGTGAAGTTTGGATCGGATTTATGCAGCGCATCCAGTTCCGGCGTGGTTTCACGTGGGTAGCCGTACAGGCTCATGCGGCCACGTTGAGTTGACTCGCCAATCACCAGCACCAGCGTACGCGGAGCATCACCAGAATTGTCTTTAAAGTTAGCCAGTGGTGGCAGTGCGTTGTTCTCATTCAGCAGGCTATTTAATGCGGTCAATTGTTGACGGTATTGATAATAACCAGAGATGAACTGCCATGGCGCGGCAGGCTCCATGCGCGATGCAAGGCCGCCCAGCGTTTTCTCAAAAGGCTTATGCTTGATAAACGTATTGACGGTCATTGGGTGCAGAATTAAACCGTACAACAGCGCAAATGACACCAGATAACGCCATGGCGAAGGAATATGAACCGGGCGTAAACGCGTCCACAGCAGGATTGCGGTTGCTGTGTAGGCCAGTGCGATAAGTACGATCTTGAGACTGAAATATTGGCTCAGATATTCGCGGGCTTCGTTGGCGTTGGTTTCAAACATGACGAACAGAACGCTTTGTGAGAATTCTTGTCCGTAAATAACATAATAACTCAGCGCGGCCAATGAAGCAGCCCAGAGTGCCACACCAATAACGGCAGCGATAATGCGAATACGGTTCGGGAATAAGAATACCGGAATCAACCACAATGAGCTGAACAGTATTGAGTCGCGTAATCCGTTAGTTCCGCTATAGCCAGTAAAATAAATAATGGCCTGGAGTAAGGTAGAGAAGAACCAAAAATAGAGGAGTGCCCAACCTAGGGCTTTCCAGCTAAATTTGGGTTTAGACTGGAGTTGTAAGGATTGCATAGTGTGAGCCTGTCTTTAATCGTAGCGCCAACGTTAGCGGCTAAACATTAAGAGGATCTGAAGCAATGCGAGTCGAAAATCGCGTTCTGCTAACAAATATCCATTGGATGTATAAAATGCAGACAGGAATATATTAAAAATGAGATGGTTATGACAGCAGTATTTTATATCACCCTCGCGCAATAGCACGAGGGTGACAGGCATAAAAATTAGCCGGTGTTACGCATACCGGCAGCAACGCCAGCAATTGTCACCATCAGCGCTTGTTCGACGCGTGGGTCTGGTGCATGACCTTGCTCTTCTGCCTGGCGCGAACGATATAATAATTCGGCCTGTAAGACGTTCAGTGGGTCAGTATAAATATTCCTTAACTGAATAGACTCGGCAATCCATGGTAGATCGGCCATCAAATGTGAGTCATTGGCGATTGCCAACACCACATTGATATCGGCTTCCAGACGCTGACGCAGTTCTTCACCCAATGGCCAAAGCTCTTTTTTGACCAGGCGCTGATCGTAGTACTCCGCCAGCCACAGGTCAGCTTTTGAGAACACCATCTCCAGCATGCCAAGACGCGTGGAGAAGAATGGCCAGTCACGGCACATTGCTTCAAGCTCGCTTTGCTTACCGTCTTCAACCACTTTTTGCAGTGCCGTACCCGCACCCAGCCAGGCCGGAAGCATCAGGCGGTTCTGCGTCCAGGCGAAGATCCACGGAATAGCACGCAGAGACTCTACGCCACCGGTCGGGCGACGTTTTGCCGGACGTGAGCCGAGTGGTAACTTGCCCAGTTCCTGCTCTGGTGTTGCGGAACGGAAGTAAGGTACAAAGTCTTTGTTTTCACGAACATATCCACGATAGAGATCGCAGGAGATATCTGAAAGCTCATCCATGATATGACGCCAGTTATCTTTTGGCTCCGGCGGCGGTAACAGGTTAGCCTCCAGAATTGCGGCAGTGTACAGCGACAGGCTGCTGATGGTGACTTCCGGCAGGCCGTACTTAAAGCGGATCATCTCACCTTGTTCTGTCACGCGCAGGCCGCCTTTCAGGCTGCCTGGCGGTTGAGAGAGCAGTGCCGCATGGGCAGGCGCGCCGCCGCGACCAATGGAGCCGCCGCGACCGTGGAACAGCGTCAGTTCGATACCGGCTTTTTCGCAGGTTTTGATCAGCGCGTCCTGTGCCTGGTATTGCGCCCAGGAGGCCGCCATCACGCCCGCATCTTTTGCGGAGTCAGAGTAGCCAATCATGACCATCTGTTTGCCCTGAATAAAGCCGCGATACCAGTCGATATTCAGTAGCTGGCTCATGACATCATCGGCGTTGTTCAGGTCGTCCAGTGTCTCAAACAGCGGGGCAACAGGCATAGCAAAACCAATGCCGGATTCTTTCAGCAGTAAATGCACGGCCAGTACGTCAGACGGTGTTTTCGCCATTGAGATAACATAGGCAGCAATGGAGCCATAAGGCGCTTCGGCAATCACCCGGCAGGTATCGAGCACTTCACGGGTATCGTTGCTCGGTTCCCAGTGACGCGGCAGCAGCGGACGCTTGGAATTCAGCTCGCGGATCAGGAACGCTTGTTTATCCGCTTCTGACCAGTTTTCGTAGTCGCCAATTCCCAGATAGCGGGTCAGTTCGCCCAGTGCTTCGGTATGACGAGTGCTTTCCTGACGAATATCAATGCGTACCAGCGGTACGCCAAAACATTTCACGCGCCTAAGGGTGTCGAGCAACTCGCCATTGGCGATGATGCCCATACCACAGGCCTGTAGAGACTGGTAACACGCGTATAGCGGCTCCCAAAGCTGTTCGTTTTGGGTTAGCAGGCCAACAGGTTTTGGCAGTTTTTCGCCTTTCAGACGCGCTTCCAGCCAGGCCTGAGTTGCCATCAGACGTGAACGCAGCATTTTCATCAGATAGCGATAAGGTTCTGCCGCACCTTCTTCACCGACCAGCGCCATCAGTTCCGGTGTGGCTTCAACCATCGACAGTTCAGAAATCAAAAACTGGATGTCTTTCAGGAACAGGTCAGTGGCTTTCCAACGGCTAAGCAGCAGCACATGGCGGGTGATATCTGCGGTGACATTCGGGTTACCATCACGGTCGCCGCCCATCCAGGAGGTAAAACGTACCGGAACAAAATCGACAGGTAGCTTATAGCCCAGATGTTCTTCCAGCTGTTCATTTAGCTCGCGCAGGTAGTTGGGTACGCCTTCCCACAGGCTATTTTCAACCACTGCGAAGCCCCATTTGGCTTCATCAACCGGGCTTGGTCGTAGTTTACGGATTTCGTCCGTATGCCAGGACTGAGCAATCAACTGACGCAAACGACGCATCAGCTGGTGGTGCTCGTAATCGACGATGTCTTTATTATCAAGCTGTTTGAGGCATGCGTTTACTTCACCCATTTTATGAATCAAGGTGCGGCGGGTGATTTCGGTTGGGTGCGCGGTCAACACCAGCTCCAGAGACAGCGATTCCACGGCTTTCTTGATGGTGGTTTCATCGAGGTTGGGCTGGTCTTTCAATTTACGCAGGGTGCGAGCAATCACTTCCGGGTTGCTGGCAGCTTCGCCTTTTGGCGAAATACTATGGTACTGCTCGGCGGTATTGGCCAGATTCAGGAACTGGCTAAATGCGCGGGCAACGGGCAGCAGCTCGTCGTTAGACAGATTTTGCAGTGTGGTGAGCAGTTCCTGGCGATTAACTTCATTGCCAGCGCGGGATGACTTGGACAACTTACGGATTGTTTCTACGCGGTCGAGAATGTTCTCTCCCAGCGCGTCCTTGATGGTCTCTCCCAGCACTTTGCCGAGCATACTGACATTACTACGCAACGCGGAATATTGTTCGTTCATATTTACCCAGACACCCCATCTTGAAATTATTAGCCCTGTATTTTTCGGGCTTAACTTTTTAGCCGTCTTTTATAAAGCCACGTAAAACTCGTGGCGTCAATTGCTGCGAAATCGGTTCAGCAAACGAAAAAATGGCGGCAATTTACGTTATTTAATTCACATCGAACCAAATAAGCGTTGCTTATGGAAATGTTAAGAAATCGCCCCAATTACCCCTAAAGGGTTATCAGGGCAACAAGCCGCTAATGCCAGCAGAAATGGTGCACAACCTGGGTGATTAATTCGCGGGTTGGCTTAATAAAGCGTGTTTCCAGATATTCATCCGGCTGATGTGCCTGATTAATAGAACCGGGACCCAATACCAGTGTCGGACACAGCGTCTGGATAAAGGGCGCTTCGGTGCAGTAGTTCACTACTTCAGTCTGTGCGCCCAGCAGTTTCTCAACCACCTCGACCAGCTGATGGTCCGGCGGACACTCATAGCCAGGAATCGGCGGATGCAGTTCCGATACGGTCAGGCGACCCGGCCAACGTTCACTGACCGGGGCCAGCGCATCGTTGAGTAGCCCATTCAGATCGTTAAGCGTCATACCCGGTAGCGGGCGAATATCCATATGCAGTTCGCAGCAGGCGCAGATACGGTTAGCAGCATCGCCGCCATGAATATGGCCCAGATTTAACGTGGGGTACGGCACGGTAAAGGCGTCATGGTGATAGCGTTCTTTCAGGTCATCGCGCAGCTTCATGATATGGCCGATGGCATCATGCATCAGTTCAATCGCATTCACGCCGCGTGCCGGATCGCTTGAGTGACCCGACTGACCCAAAATTCGAATTGCGTTGGAGATATGGCCTTTGTGCGCGCGAACGGGCTGCAGAGATGTCGGTTCGCCAATGATTGCACAGTCCGGGCGGAGCGAGGTCGTTTCAGAAAAGTAACGTGCGCCGGCCATACTGGTTTCTTCATCAGCGGTAGCCAGAATGTAGAGTGGTTTTTTCAGTTTCGTTACATCCACACCGCGCAGTGCATCGAGAATAAAGGCGAAAAAGCCTTTCATATCCGCCGTACCCAGACCGTAAAGCTTATTGTCGTGTTCGGTGAGGGTGAAGGGATCGCGTGTCCAACGGCCATCGTCAAAAGGTACGGTATCGGTATGGCCTGCCAACAACAGGCCGCCAGCACCGTGCCCGACACTCGCCAGCATGTTGAATTTATTGCGCGTACCAGGAACAGGCTGAACTTCAACATTGAAGCCTAAATCTTTAAACCAGTTCGCCAGCAGAGTGATTAAACCTGCATTGCTTTGATCGAGCGCTTCTTCGGTTGCGCTAATCGACGGTGTGGCAATCAGAGCGCGGTAAATCTCGATAAATGGCGGTAAATTGTTTTTCATTGTTGACACACCTCGGGTCATGATAGTATCAATATTCATGCAGTATTTGTGAATAAAAATACAATAACGTTGAGCGTAATAAAACCCACCAAGTGTAAGGTGAGGTGATAAAGGCTTATACCTGGCAACCGAATCTAAGAAGGTGAACAGCTCCGATGTTGAATACGCTGATTGTGGGCGCGAGTGGCTACGCTGGCGCAGAGCTTGTGACCTATGTAAATCGCCATCCTGATATGACCATAACCGCTTTGACCGTCTCAGCGCAAAGCAATGATGCAGGAAAATTAATCTCCGATTTACATCCGCAGCTAAAAGGCATTGTCGATTTGCCGTTACAGCCAATGTCCGATATCAGCGAGTTTAGCGCAGGGGTGGACGTTGTGTTTCTCGCGACGGCTCATGAGGTCAGTCATGATCTGGCACCGCAGTTTCTGCGTGCCGGGTGTGTGGTGTTTGACCTCTCAGGCGCGTTCCGCGTAAACGACGGCGCATTTTATGAGAAATACTATGGCTTTACCCATCAGCATCCTGAACTGCTGGAACAGGCAGTATACGGTCTGGCTGAGTGGAGCGCAGACAGACTGAAAGACGCGAATTTGATTGCTGTGCCGGGTTGTTACCCGACGGCAGCACAATTGTCGCTGAAACCACTGATTGATGCCGGGCTGTTGGATCTCCGTCAGTGGCCGGTGATTAACGCCACCAGTGGGGTGAGCGGTGCGGGCCGTAAGGCCGCTATTTCGAACAGCTTTTGTGAAGTGAGCCTGCAACCGTATGGCGTGTTTACTCACCGCCATCAGCCGGAAATCGCGACTCACCTGGGTACGGAGGTGATCTTCACTCCACATCTGGGCAATTTCCCACGTGGGATCCTGGAAACCATTACCTGCCGTCTGAATGCGGGTGTAACTCAGGCTCAGGTAGCGCAGACGCTGCAACAGGCATATAGCGATAAACCGCTGGTGCGTCTGTATGACAAAGGGGTTCCGGCGCTGAAGAATGTGGTTGGATTACCGTTCTGTGATATCGGATTTGCAGTGCAGGGCGAACATCTGATTGTGGTAGCGACTGAAGATAACTTATTGAAGGGCGCGGCGGCACAGGCCATGCAGTGCGCAAATATCCGTTTCGGCTTTGCTGAGACGCAGTCTCTTATTTAAGGGTGCAATGATGAATCCATTAATTATCAAGCTGGGCGGCGTTTTACTGGATAGCGAAGAGGCGCTGGAGCGTCTGTTTACCGCGCTGGTAAATTATCGCGAGTCGCATCAGCGTCCGCTGGTCATTGTGCACGGTGGTGGCTGCGTGGTCGACGAGCTGATGAAGCAGCTGAATCTGCCGGTGAAAAAGAAAAATGGTCTGCGTGTTACGCCAGCCGATCAAATCGACATCATCACGGGGGCACTGGCGGGAACCGCGAATAAAACCTTGCTGGCCTGGGCGAAGAAACATCAAATTGCGTCTGTGGGTCTGTATCTTGGCGATGGCGACAGTGTAAAAGTGACGCCACTCGATAAAGAGTTGGGTCACGTTGGACTGGCGCAGCCGGGTTCGCCTAAGCTGATTAACACGCTGCTGGAAAGCGGTTTTCTGCCGGTAGTGAGTTCTATTGGCGTTACTGAGGATGGGCTGTTGATGAACGTGAATGCCGATCAGGCGGCAACGGCGCTGGCGGCAACGCTGGGTGCGGATCTGATCCTGCTCTCTGATGTGAGCGGTATTCTGGATGGCAAAGGCCAGCGTATTGCCGAAATGACCGCAGCGAAAGCGGAACAGCTGATTGAACAGGGTATTATTACCGATGGCATGATCGTGAAGGTCAATGCGGCGCTGGATGCTGCGCGTACGCTGGGCCGCCCGGTAGATATCGCTTCCTGGCGTCATGCTGAGCAACTCCCGGCGCTGTTTAACGGCACGCCAATTGGTACGCGTATTCTGGCTTAACTATTAATGTGCCGGATGGCGGCTTCGCCTTATCCGGCCTGGATGGGTTTTGTAGGCCCGGTAAGCGCAGCGCCACCGGGCAAAAATATCATATTAAGGAAATTCGTTATGGCACTTTGGGGTGGGCGTTTTACACAGGCAGCAGATCAGCGGTTCAAACAGTTCAACGACTCGTTGCGTTTTGACTACCGCCTGGCAGAGCAGGATATTGTCGGCTCTGTGGCCTGGTCCAAAGCGCTGGTAACCGTCGGCGTACTGACTGCTGATGAACAACTGCAGCTGGAAGAAGCGTTGAATAATCTGCTGGAAGAGGTTCGCGCGAATCCGCAGCAGATCCTGCAAAGCGATGCTGAAGATATTCACAGCTGGGTGGAAGGCAAGCTGATTGATAAAGTCGGGCAGTTAGGTAAAAAACTGCACACCGGGCGTAGCCGTAATGACCAGGTGGCAACTGATCTTAAACTGTGGTGCAAAGACACGGTCATGGAACTGCTGTCTGCTAATCGTCAGTTGCAAAGCGCGTTGGTCGACACCGCGCAAGATAATCAGGACGCGGTTATGCCGGGTTACACACACTTGCAACGTGCACAGCCGGTGACGTTTGCTCACTGGTGTCTGGCTTATGTCGAAATGCTGGCACGTGACGAGAGCCGTCTGCAGGACGCGCTTAAGCGTCTGGACGTTAGTCCGTTAGGCTGCGGCGCGCTGGCGGGTACGGCGTATGAAATCGATCGCGAGCAACTGGCGGGCTGGTTGGGCTTTGCCTCGGCGACCCGCAACAGCCTGGACAGCGTTTCTGATCGTGACCATGTACTGGAGTTGCTCTCTGATGCCTCTATCGGCATGGTGCATCTGTCGCGTTTTGCTGAAGATCTGATTTTCTTTAACACCGGTGAAGCGGGCTTTGTCGAGCTGTCCGATCGTGTGACCTCAGGTTCATCTCTGATGCCGCAGAAGAAAAACCCGGATGCATTAGAGCTGATCCGTGGCAAATGCGGTCGCGTGCAGGGTGCGCTGACCGGCATGATGATGACGTTAAAAGGCCTCCCGCTGGCATACAACAAAGATATGCAGGAAGACAAAGAAGGGCTGTTCGACGCGCTCGACACCTGGCTGGACTGTTTGCA
Organism: Citrobacter sp. Cy070; assembly: GCF_030332245.1. Taxonomy (NCBI): domain Bacteria; kingdom Pseudomonadati; phylum Pseudomonadota; class Gammaproteobacteria; order Enterobacterales; family Enterobacteriaceae; genus Citrobacter; species Citrobacter sp. Cy070. The sequence continues at coordinate 10,231 of NZ_JAOWIG010000075.1, read as the reverse complement.
CATGGCCGCGCTGGTACTGGACGGCATTCAGGTGAAACGCCCTCGTTGTCAGGAAGCGGCGCAGCAGGGTTATGCCAACGCCACTGAATTGGCGGATTATCTGGTTGCCAAAGGTGTTCCGTTCCGAGAAGCACACCATATCGTAGGTGAGACGGTGGTTGAGGCGATTCGTCAGGGCAAACCGCTGGAAGCGCTGTCGCTTGCTGACTTACAAAAGTTTAGCCAGGTGATTGGCGATGACGTTTACCCGATCCTCTCGTTGCAATCGTGCCTGGACAAGCGTGCGGCGAAAGGCGGCGTGTCGCCCCAGCAGGTTGCGCAGGCGATCGACGATGCAAAGGCGCGTCTCGCATAACCTTTGTTGTTGTAGGCCTGACAAGCGTAGCGTCATCAGGCAAAAAGTTATCAGAGCCTGGCATTAAGCCGGGCTTTTTTATGCAAAAAAAATGCGGACCAGAGGTCCTCAAAAGTTCACGTTGGCTTTAGTTATTTCGAGTATGAGAACGGACAGGCGCTTCAAGGGTTAAAGGGTACCGTTCCGTTTCTGTGGTGCATTATTAAACAGAAAGCTTGATAGGGATAATCGTTCGTTGCTATGCTACCTATCGCCATGAACTATCGTGGCGATGGAGGATGAATAATGAATATTCGTGATCTTGAATACCTGGTGGCGCTAGCCGAGCATCGTCACTTCCGGCGAGCGGCGGACTCCTGCCACGTCAGCCAGCCAACGCTTAGCGGGCAAATCCGCAAACTGGAAGATGAGCTTGGCGTTATGCTGCTGGAGCGTACGAGTCGTAAAGTGCTGTTCACTCAGGCAGGTTTACTGCTGGTGGATCAGGCGCGTACCGTGCTGCGCGAGGTCAAAGTGCTCAAGGAAATGGCAAGCCAACAAGGCGAGACAATGTCAGGCCCGCTGCACATTGGTTTGATCCCAACGGTGGGGCCATACCTGTTGCCGCATATTATCCCTATGTTGCACCAGACCTTCCCGAAACTGGAAATGTACCTGCATGAAGCGCAGACACATCAGCTGTTAGCGCAACTGGATAGCGGTAAGCTCGACTGCGTCATTCTGGCGCTGGTGAAAGAGAGTGAGGCGTTCATCGAAGTACCGCTATTTGATGAGCCTATGCTGCTGGCGATCTATGAAGATCATCCGTGGGCAAACCGTGACTGTGTACCGATGTCCGATCTGGCGGGTGAAAAACTGCTGATGCTGGAAGATGGGCACTGCCTGCGCGATCAGGCAATGGGCTTCTGCTTTGAAGCGGGTGCTGATGAAGATACCCATTTTCGGGCAACCAGTCTGGAAACGCTGCGTAACATGGTGGCGGCAGGAAGCGGGATTACCTTACTGCCTGCGCTGGCTGTTCCGCCGGAGCGTAAGCGTGATGGTGTCGTTTATCTGCCGTGCATTAAACCCGAACCGCGCCGTACTATTGGTCTCGTCTATCGTCCGGGATCGCCGTTACGCAGCCGTTATGAACAGCTGGCAGAGGCCATCCGGGGATCAATGGATGGCCATTTCGACAGTGCGTTAAAACAGGCGGTTTAAGCCATTTAGCGCCGCTACCCGATAGGCTTCTGCCATGGTTGGGTAGTTAAAGGTGGTGTTAACGAAGTACTCGATGGTGTTACCACCACCTTTTTGCTCCATGATCGCCTGACCGATATGAATAATTTCGGCTGCGCGTTCCCCAAAGCAGTGGATCCCCAAAATCTCTTTGGTCTCGCGATGGAACAGGATCTTCAGCGTTCCGACACTCATACCGACGATTTGCGCCCGCGCCAGATGTTTAAACTGGGCGCGACCGACTTCGTATGGGACTTTCATTGCCGTTAGCTGCTGTTCGGTTTTACCGACGGAGCTGATTTCCGGAATGGTATAAATCCCGGTCGGGATATCTTCAATCAGATGCGCGGTGGCTTCGCCTTTGACCAGTGCCTGGGCGGCAATGCGTCCCTGGTCGTAGGCCGCCGATGCCAGGCTCGGATAACCGATCACATCGCCAACGGCATAGACGTGCGGCAGCGCGGTCTGATACATGCTATTTACTTTGAGCTGCCCGCGACTGTCGGTTTTCAGACCAATATTTTCCAGTGCCAGCGAATCGGTATTACCGGTGCGACCATTGGCGTACAGCAGACAGTCTGCTTTCAGCTTTTTACCGGATTTCAGGTGCATGATGACGCCGTCATCACAGCCTTCAATCCGCTCATACTCTTCATTGTGGCGAATGACCACGCCGCTGTTCCAGAAGTGGTATGAGAGCGAATCGGACATCTCTTGATCGAGGAATGCCAGCAGGCGATCGCGGGTGTTAATTAAATCAACTTTTACGTCCATTCCACGGAAGATCGACGCATATTCACAGCCAATCACGCCTGCGCCATAAATCAGAACATGGCGAGGTTCGTGATGCAGGCTGAGGATAGAATCACTGTCGTAAACGCGTGGGTGCGAAAAATCGACGTCAGTTGGGTGATAAGGGCGTGAGCCACAGGCAATAACAAACTTATCTGCGGTGAGTGTTTCCACTGTACCGTCGTGGCATTCCAGGGCGATCGTGTGTTCATCAACAAAACGGGCATTGCCCTGCAAAATTTCGCAGTGGTTACGCTCGTAAAATCCTTGCCGCATACGCGTTTGCTGATTAATGACGTTATCAGCGTGGTTGAGAATATCGGCGAAAGAAGAACGAAGAAGTCGGGAATGGTCGCTATAAAGTGGGTTCTGATTGAATTCGATAATACGGCTGACTGCGTGGCGGAGCGCTTTCGACGGGATTGTGCCCCAATGGGTACAGCCTCCGCCGACGTTATGATAGCGCTCAATTACCGCGACGCGCGCTCCTTGCTTAACCAGACCCATTGCAGCGCCTTCGCCGCCGGGACCGGAACCTATTACTATTGCATCGTAATCGTAGGAATGTGACATGGTCAGGCTTACCTGTTCTTATACATAAAAGCAACAGAATAGTAACATCGTTGTCGGGATAACCCAATTATCGTTGTGCTTTTTTGCGAAGTCGAAGCACAAACTGCGCGTAAACAATCATTCACAAAGCCATGCCAACCGCCTAATCTCTGGTATAGTGCCAGCAAGGTATGTGGAAGGATTCAGACATCGTGATGGGCGTTAGAGCGCAACAAAAAGAGAAAACCCGGCGTTCGCTGGTAGAAGCCGCATTTAGTCAACTCAGCGCTGAGCGTAGTTTTGCCAGCCTCAGTTTACGCGAAGTCGCTCGTGAAGCGGGCATTGCGCCAACCTCGTTTTATCGCCATTTCCGCGATGTGGATGAACTCGGTCTGACGATGGTGGACGAGAGTGGTCTGATGCTGCGCCAGTTGATGCGTCAGGCGCGTCAGCGTATCGCTAAGGGTGGGAGTGTGATCCGCACCTCGGTCTCAACATTTATGGAGTTCATTGGCAACAATCCCAACGCCTTCCGTTTATTATTGCGCGAGCGTTCGGGGACTTCCGCAGCGTTTCGTGCAGCGGTCGCACGTGAAATTCAGCACTTCATTGCGGAACTTGCGGACTATCTGGAACTCGAAAACCATATGCCTCGTGCGTTTACTGAAGCGCAAGCCGAAGCCATGGTAACCATTGTTTTCAGCGCCGGGGCAGAAGCACTGGATGTTGGCGCTGAACAGCGTCGGCAGCTGGAAGAGCGGCTGGTATTGCAACTGCGCATGATCGCGAAAGGCGCATTTTATTGGTACCGCCGTGAACAAGAGAAGATGACGCACCACTCCGAGTAACGAGAAGGACAAGCAATGAAACAGTCAGGTCAAGATAAAGGTACGCTGCTGCTGGCGCTGGTTGCTGGCTTATCGATCAATGGCACATTTGCGGCGCTGTTTAGCTCCATTGTGCCATTCTCCGTATTCCCGATTATTTCGCTGGTGCTGACGGTTTATTGTCTGCATCAACGCTATCAGAACCGCACCATGCCTGTGGGGTTGCCGGGCCTGGCCGCCGCCTGTTTTATTCTCGGTGTTCTGCTGTACAGCACCGTGGTACGCGCTGAATATCCGGATATTGGCTCTAACTTCTTCCCGGCGGTGCTGTCGGTGATTCTGGTGTTCTGGATCGGCTTTAAAGTGCGTAACCGTAAACAGGAAATTGTGGAGTAACCGTTGTCGCTGTAGGCCGGATAAGGCAAAGCCGCTATCCGGCAATCTGAACCGGTAGTGCTTATCCGGCCTCCGTTCAGTCTTACTTCTTCGTTAACAGAACTCCGCACTCCATATGGTGCGTATACGGGAACTGATCGAACAGAGCCAGACGTGAAACATTGTGCGTCTGGCTTAACGTTTCCAGATTCTTACACAGCGTCTCCGGATTGCAGGAGATGTACAGAATGCGCGGATACGCCTGCACCATTTTTTCCGTTTCGCTGTCCAGACCGCTGCGCGGTGGGTCAACGAAAATGGTTTCACACTGGTAACTCTTCAGATCGATTCCCTGCAAACGGTTGAACTCGCGAACCCCGTTCATCGCCTGAGTAAACTCTTCGGCCGCCATACGAATAATTTGCACGTTATCAATATGGTTAGCCGCGATATTGTACTGTGCAGCAGCCACGGAAGGTTTGGCGATTTCGGTGGCCAGTACGCGGTTGAAGTTTTGCGCCAGAGCTAACGAGAAGTTGCCATTACCGCAGTACAGCTCAAGCAGGTCGCCTTTTGATCCTCTGGTGACATCAATTGCCCATTCCAGCATCTGGATATTCATGGCGGCATTCGGCTGGGTAAAACTGTTCTCAACCTGGCGGTAGATAATCTCTTTACCTGCAACCGGCAAGCGCTCGTCAATGTAGTCCTGGTCCAGCTCAATTTTGGTTTTGGTGGCCCGGCCAATCAAATGCACGTTCAGGTTTTGCGCCCGCAGCGCATCCCGCAGTGCTTCGGCTTCTTTACGCCATTCATCATCCAGTTTTTTATGGTACAGCATCGATACCACCGCCTGATCGCTCAGGGTGGTGAGGTAATCAATCTGAAACAGTTTGTGGCGCAGGACGTGGTTGTTGCGTACACCTGCAATCATTGCCGTCATCAGCGTATTGATAAGCTCGCTGGCCGCCGGAAAGCTGTCGACGCGAATACGGTTTTTCGTTTGGCTGTCGAACATGATGTGGTACAGGTCGTCCCCGTCATGCCACAGACGGAACTCGGCACGCATACGGTAATGGCTAACCGGTGAGCGGAACACTTCCGGAGCCTGTGCATAAAATGGCGTCATTAAGCTCTGCAGACGCACCACTTTCTCAGCTAACTGGGCGTCGTACTGTTCTGTCGGAAGGTGTTCGGGGGTCATGATGCGTCCTGAAAAATAAAAGTACGCGGGGATTGTAGGGATTGCTCATCAGATGTCCAGTTATTGATGATTTCCGATATTGTGATATCCGGTCTGGACACCAGGTTGTAACAAACTGTAGCATCCGTTTTCCGGTCCTGTGAGTTAAAAGGGAATCCAGTGTAAATCTGGAGCTGACGCGCAGCGGTAAGGAAAGGTGAAATGAGAGCGTAAAGCAGACACTGCCTGTGGGTGGGAAGTCCTCATTTCTTTTTATTCAGTATCCTGAATAACCTTCCAAGCCCGAAGACCTGCCGGCTAACGTCGCATCTGGTTTTCACTATCGCGTACTATCGGTGGACCTGCGGCATCCTTCTTATATTGTGGATGCTTTACAATGATTAAAAAATCGTTGCTGTTGACGGCGCTTTCCGTCGCGGCATCTTCTGGTTGGGCGCAGGATGCTAGCCCAGATACTCTCGTCGTTACTGCCAACCGTTTTCAGCAGCCCCTAAGTGCAGTACTTGCACCCATCACCGTCGTTACACGTCAGGACATCGATCGCTGGCAATCTACCTCGGTAAACGATGTACTGCGTCGTTTGCCTGGTGTTGATATCGCACAAAGCGGCGGTATGGGGCAAAACTCGTCTATTTTTATTCGCGGTACTAACTCCAGCCATGTTCTGGTGTTGATAGATGGTGTGCGTCTTAATTTAGCGGGAGTTAGCGGCTCGGCCGATCTTAGCCAGTTCCCGGTATCGCTGGTGCAACGTATTGAGTATATCCGCGGGCCGCGTTCCGCTATATATGGTTCGGATGCGATTGGCGGCGTGGTGAATATCATTACTACGCGCGAAAAACCAGGGACGGAACTGACTGCCGGCGTGGGAAGCAATGGGTATCAAAATTACGATATCGCAACCCAACAACAGCTTGGCGAAAATACGCGTGTCACGTTGATGGGCGATTATGCCTACACCAAAGGCTTCGATGTCGTGGCCTACGGTAGCACTGGCGCACAGGCTCAACCGGATAAAGACGGTTTCTTAAGCAAGACGCTGTATGGCGCACTGGAGCACAACTTCTCCGAGACATGGAGCGGGTTTGTTCGTGGTTATGGTTATGATAACCGCACAGATTATGACTCGTATTATTCTCCTGGCTCGGCGCTACTTGATACCCGACAGCTGTATAGCCAGAGCTGGGACGCTGGGTTACGTTTTAATGGCGAGCTGATTCAGTCACAACTGGTTTCGAGCTACAGCCACAGTAAAGACTACAACTATGATCCGAACTATGGCCGCTATGATTCCTCGGCCACGTTAGATGATATGAAACAGTATAATGTTCAGTGGTCAAACAGCATAGTTGTTGGCCACGGTAACATTGGTGCAGGCGTGGATTGGCAAAAGCAAACTACGGAACCAGGCACTGGGTATGTTACGGACGGTTACGACCAACGTAATACTGGCCTTTATTTGACGGGATTGCAGCAGCTTGGTGACTTCACCTTCGAAGGTGCAGCACGTAGTGATGATAACTCTGAGTTTGGTCGTCATGGTACATGGCAAACCAGTGCCGGATGGGAGTTTATCGAAGGCTATCGTTTCATTGCCTCCTATGGCACATCTTACAAAGCGCCAAATTTGGGTCAGTTGCATGGCTGCAAACCTTGATCCCGAAGAGAGTAAGCAGTGGGAAGGGGCGTTTGAAGGGATAACATCAGGGGTTAACTGGCGCGTGTCAGGGTATCGCAACGATATCGATGACATGATCGACTACAACACCCACACTCAAAAGTACTACAACGAAGGCAAAGCGCGTATTAAAGGTATCGAAGCGACTGCAAACTTCGACACCGGGCCGTTGGCGCATACGCTTAGCTACGACTACGTAGATTCGCGTAATGCGATTACCAACGAGCCACTGGCTCGTCGTTCTAAACAGCAGGTGAAATACCAGCTCGACTGGCAGGTCTATGATTTTGATTGGGGCCTGACATATCAATATCTGGGGACGCGATACGATACGGACTACGTTACTTATCAACCGGTAAAAATGGGCGGTGTGAGTTTGTGGGATTTGGCAGTGTCATATCCGATCACCTCACAGCTGACAGTTCGTGGTAAAATCGCCAACCTGTTCGATAAAGATTACGAGACAGTTTATGGCTACCCAACTGCAGGACGGGAATACACCTTGTCTGGCAGCTACACCTTCTGATTCACGTCCCACCGTGCTGGTGTTTGATTCCGGCGTCGGTGGGTTGTCGGTCTACAATGAGATCCGGAATCTCCTGCCGGATCTCCACTATATATATGCTTTCGATAACGTCGCCTTTCCTTATGGTGAGAAAAGCGAAGAGTTTATCGTTGAGCGTGTTGTTGAGATTGTGACTGCAGTTCAGCAACGATATCCCCTCGCACTTGCGGTTATCGCATGCAATACCGCCAGCACGGTGTCACTCCCGGCATTACGTGAAAAGTTCGCTTTTCCGGTTGTCGGTGTGGTGCCTGCGATTAAACCCGCGGCGCGGCTCACGGCGAATGGTATTGTAGGGCTACTGGCGACGCGCGCGACGGTGAAACGCTCGTACACACACGAATTGATTGCGCGCTTTGCTAACGAGTGTCAGATAGCGATGTTGGGATCCGCTGAGTTGGTGGAGCTGGCAGAAGCGAAGCTGCACGGCGAAACAGTTTCTCTGGAAGAGCTGCGCCGTATTCTGCGACCGTGGCTGCGGATGTCGGAACCTCCTGATACGGTGGTCCTTGGATGCACCCATTTCCCTCTATTACAGGAAGAGCTTTTACAGGTCCTGCCCGAGGGGACGAGGCTGGTGGATTCTGGTGCTGCGATTGCGCGTCGAACGGCCTGGTTATTAGAACACGAAGCGCCAGATGCAAAATCGGCCGATGAGAATGTGGCATTTTGCATGGCAATGACAACAGAGGCTGAACAATTATTGCCAGTGTTGCAGCGCTATGGCTTCAAAATGCTCGAAAAACTGGCAATTTAGTCTGTTTTGGTGAAAAAATACGCACTCGGAGAATTATTTTAAATTTCCCCTTGTCAGCCTGAAATAACTCCCTATAATGCGCCTCCACTGACACGGAACAACGGATTACACGCCGCCGGGTCAGCGGAGAAAAGCAAAAATAAATGCTTGACTCTGAATGAGGAAAACGTAATATACGGGACCTCGCGACAGAGCGCTAAAGCGCGTCGCAACTGCTCTTTAACAATTTATCAGACAATCTGTGTGGGCACTCGAAGATACGGATTCTTAACGTCGCAAGACGAAAAATGAATACCAAGTCTCTGAGTGAACACGTAATTCATTACGAAGTTTAATTCACGAGCATCAAACTTAAATTGAAGAGTTTGATCATGGCTCAGATTGAACGCTGGCGGCAGGCCTAACACATGCAAGTCGAACGGTAGCACAGAGGAGCTTGCTCCTTGGGTGACGAGTGGCGGACGGGTGAGTAATGTCTGGGAAACTGCCCGATGGAGGGGGATAACTACTGGAAACGGTAGCTAATACCGCATAACGTCGCAAGACCAAAGAGGGGGACCTTCGGGCCTCTTGCCATCGGATGTGCCCAGATGGGATTAGCTAGTAGGTGGGGTAACGGCTCACCTAGGCGACGATCCCTAGCTGGTCTGAGAGGATGACCAGCCACACTGGAACTGAGACACGGTCCAGACTCCTACGGGAGGCAGCAGTGGGGAATATTGCACAATGGGCGCAAGCCTGATGCAGCCATGCCGCGTGTATGAAGAAGGCCTTCGGGTTGTAAAGTACTTTCAGCGAGGAGGAAGGCATTAAGGTTAATAACCTTAGTGATTGACGTTACTCGCAGAAGAAGCACCGGCTAACTCCGTGCCAGCAGCCGCGGTAATACGGAGGGTGCAAGCGTTAATCGGAATTACTGGGCGTAAAGCGCACGCAGGCGGTCTGTCAAGTCGGATGTGAAATCCCCGGGCTCAACCTGGGAACTGCATCCGAAACTGGCAGGCTAGAGTCTTGTAGAGGGGGGTAGAATTCCAGGTGTAGCGGTGAAATGCGTAGAGATCTGGAGGAATACCGGTGGCGAAGGCGGCCCCCTGGACAAAGACTGACGCTCAGGTGCGAAAGCGTGGGGAGCAAACAGGATTAGATACCCTGGTAGTCCACGCCGTAAACGATGTCGACTTGGAGGTTGTGCCCTTGAGGCGTGGCTTCCGGAGCTAACGCGTTAAGTCGACCGCCTGGGGAGTACGGCCGCAAGGTTAAAACTCAAATGAATTGACGGGGGCCCGCACAAGCGGTGGAGCATGTGGTTTAATTCGATGCAACGCGAAGAACCTTACCTACTCTTGACATCCACGGAACTTGCCAGAGATGGCTTGGTGCCTTCGGGAACCGTGAGACAGGTGCTGCATGGCTGTCGTCAGCTCGTGTTGTGAAATGTTGGGTTAAGTCCCGCAACGAGCGCAACCCTTATCCTTTGTTGCCAGCGATTCGGTCGGGAACTCAAAGGAGACTGCCAGTGATAAACTGGAGGAAGGTGGGGATGACGTCAAGTCATCATGGCCCTTACGAGTAGGGCTACACACGTGCTACAATGGCGCATACAAAGAGAAGCGACCTCGCGAGAGCAAGCGGACCTCATAAAGTGCGTCGTAGTCCGGATTGGAGTCTGCAACTCGACTCCATGAAGTCGGAATCGCTAGTAATCGTGGATCAGAATGCCACGGTGAATACGTTCCCGGGCCTTGTACACACCGCCCGTCACACCATGGGAGTGGGTTGCAAAAGAAGTAGGTAGCTTAACCTTCGGGAGGGCGCTTACCACTTTGTGATTCATGACTGGGGTGAAGTCGTAACAAGGTAACCGTAGGGGAACCTGCGGTTGGATCACCTCCTTACCTTAAAGAA